>JAILQG010000061.1 GCA_024699055.1 Bacteroidales bacterium | reverse complement strand
ACGGTAGCGAGTTCCATTCTTTGTGCTGCTTTTTCCAGCACCTGTGCGGAAAGTGTGGTGGCGGCCATGAGCGCCGCGGCGAGAACGACTAGCAAACGTTTCATTTTCAAATTATTACAAAAAAAGGTTATCAGGCAAGTGTATGGAATTTTTCTCACTGGATCTCAAACAGGTTCAGGAAACCGGTCATCATGAAGACGCTTCGGATTTCGTTGGAGATGCCCCGGACAATCACCTTGCCCCCCTTTGAAGCGGCGGCTTTGCGGAGGGTGATGAAGATGCGGAGACCGGAGCTGGAGATATATTCCAGTTCAGTGCAGTCCAGAATGATGGTCCCGCCCGCATCTTCTGCGAGGGCGTTCATCTGAGGCGCAATCTCCAAAGAGGCAGGAGTGTCGAGGCGGCCAATCAGCAGGGCTGTTACTTCACCGTCCTCGCGTGTAATCTTAACTTCCATTTTATCAGTGCTTTTTAGTTAATATCAATACATTCTTGTCCACTCTGCGCTCATATCGGACATCGTCCATTATCTGGCGTACAAGATGGATGCCAAGTCCCCCTACGGGCCTTTCTTCCACGCCGGCGTTGATGTCGACCTCTCCGCGGGATGTGGGATCGAAGGGTTTGCCCTTGTCGGTGATCGTGAAGACGAGGGCCTTATCCGTCGTTGCCGCGTCTATGTCAACCTCCCCGGCAACGCCCTCGGGATAGGCGTAATCGATTACATTCACCACGGCTTCTTCGATGGCAAGGGTCAGTCTGTCCGTAACCTCGGGGTTGAGTCCGGAGGCCTTGACGGCATCTTCCACAAAGGCGGGAAGCAGGGAAACCTGGCCGATGTCGTTCTTCATGGTAAGGTGGTGTGAAGACGGCACGTAGTGGATGAAGAGAATGGTAAGGTCGTCGCTCTGGGGGGCGTCCCCGACGAAATCGGTCACGAGCCGCTTGATGTTGTCGAGATGCTCCTGGGCGCTCTTGCGTCCGCTCAGGGCGGCCTTCGTGCGGTCCACGCCGAACTGCTCGTGCGTGGCGTTCTCGGCCTCGGTAAGACCGTCGGTATAGAGGAACAGGGCGTCGTCGTAGTGGAAAGGCATCTCCTGCTCCTGGAATTCGAAGCCTTCCATTATGCCTATCGGCAGATTTGGAATCACATCCAGGGGCCGGATGGCGTCGGTAAGCGCCATCGGCGGATTGTGGCCGGCGTTGCAAAAGCGCAGATGCCCGTTTTTGAGGTCGAGTACTCCGCAGAACAGGGTGACGAACATATTGTTCTCGTTCATGGAGGAAAGGCCGTCGTTCATTGCCTGCACAATGCGTCCCGGGCTGTCTTCCCGGGCCGACATGTTGCGGAAAGTAGTACGCGTGACGGCCATCACCAGCGCGGCTGGCACACCCTTGCCGCTCACGTCGCCTACGCAGAAAAAGAGCTTCTCGTCCCGGATGAAGAAATCGTAAAGGTCGCCGCCGACTTCCTTGGCCGGGATTATGGCTGCGGACATGTCGAGGTCGTGCCGTTCAGGGAAGGGCGGGAACGTTTTCGGCACCATGGACATCTGTATTCCGGTGGCGATTTTCAATTCCCCGGCAATCCTTTCGCGCTGCTTGTCCATATCGCGGAAGCGGCGCTCCCTCCTGACGACCGACTGCAACATGGCGATGATTAGCATCAGGCCGAGCAGCTGCAGGATGCCGACTATGGTTCCGACGCGGCGCAGGGAGCCGAAGATGTCGTCTTTGGGAATGACCAGCGAGATGTCCCACCCGTTGCGCTCCACTGTGGTGTTGAAGACAAGGCTTTCCGCCTCTTCCGTCTCCGGCGGGCTGACCATCATGTGGCCTTCACGGCTGGCAATTGTGCAATAGGCGTTCGGATAGACTTTCATCCGTCCCACCAGTTCCTTGAGCCATTCGAGAGAAATGTCGGCCGTGAGTACCGCCGCCTGCTTTCCCTTGGCGTCAAGGATGGGAATGGAAAAAGTGGTCATCAGCATTTCGCCGCCGCCTTCGTCCACATAAGGTTCCGACCAGTAACCCGCGCCCAGCTCGAGTGGTCTGACGAACCACTCCTGCGACGGATACTCATATTCCGCCGTGGCGAGGGACAGAATCCTAAGCGAATCGTCCGCATCGCGGTACACGTATGGCGAAAACAGGGGTCTGTCGGCCCTGTAACCGGGGACAAGGGCCACGGTGGAGCCTGCCACCACCGGGTTGTCCGCCACGATACGCTGGCATACGCGGTGCAGGCTGTCGGGGACGTTCAGACACCACTGGGCGATCCAGACGCTGTTCCGCACTGCAGCTTCGGCCTGGTCGATGATGTCCATTATTTCGTAACGGGTGGTTTCCAGCTGGGCTTCCGCCCTCAATTCCGCCTCCTGGCGGAGGGTTCTCTGGGAAAAGACAAACTGCACCAGGGCCGTAGCTTCCAAAGCGACGGCGGCCACGAAAACCAGCAGCAGCGCACCTAGATTCTTTAACCGCTTCATAGGATGGACTTGAGTGCTGCCCGGAATTCAGGCATGGGGCATTTGGAGTCCCTTTCGATGATGAGGGTTTTGAGACCTGCATAGGGGCTGACCAGCTCCTCGATCTCCTTCAGTGGGATGCCTTCGCCGAAATATACCGGAGCGAAATTGTCCCAGAACTTCATGGCTACGGCCTTCGGCATGTGGAAGGTCTCCTGTATGAATTCTTCGCTGCTCAGATAGCAGCAGAGGTATACCATTCCTATGTCGAAGAGGTGGTTGCCCCAGCAGAAATCGCCAAGGTCGATGAAATAGCGCTTGTCGCCGACGAATATGGCGTTGCTGTACTGCAGGTCGCCGTGGATGGCGGTGTCTTCGTCGGGAGTGTCGGCTATGAAGCGGGCGATCTTGTCCTTCTCGGCAGCGGTGAAGAACGGATTCTCCGCCAGGAGGCGGTAGTAGCGGTCCTTGACGTTCTCAAACTGGGTGGTGTCCACGTGGGTGGAATGCAGCTGTTTGCACATTTCCGCAAATTCCGCAGCATACCTGGCCACGTTTCCCGGATCGTCGCCGGTGGCGCGGGAATACGACTTCTTGCCGAGAATGCGCTTGAAGCGGATGCCGTACCGGCCGTCTTCCGTCACCACGTACTCACCGGGTTCAGGGGTGGGGATACCCATGTCGTAAACCTTGCGGGCCAGGTTCATCTCGTCCAGCGGCTGCTGGATCTTGCCCGGAAAATAGAGCTTGAGCATGATTGAAGGATCGCCCTTGAAGTCGTAGCTTTCTCCGTTGAACCCGCCTCCGGAGAGCGTGTAGTCGTTGAGGGATATTTTAATGGCTTCCATTTGTAAATACTTGATTGATAAGATTAACGAATTCCTTGTAAGCGAAAGTTCCGTCCAGTTCATCGAGGGCTTCGGCAAGGCCGCGGTAGTGCCACTC
This sequence comes from Bacteroidales bacterium, assembly GCA_024699055.1. Taxonomy (GTDB): domain Bacteria; phylum Bacteroidota; class Bacteroidia; order Bacteroidales; family UBA932; genus Cryptobacteroides. The sequence goes on along the minus strand of JAILQG010000061.1, from coordinate 15,230 downwards.
ATGGTCTTTCGGGTCTTTGGCGTGGAAGATGTTCCACAGGGCGTCTCCCTGGACGGCGTAGTCGCGGGCGATCGCCCGCATGTTGGAAAGCTTGTCCCCGAGGGCCACCATCTTGGCGTCGCGGCTGGCTTTTGAAAGCCTGTCGATGGCTGCGCGCTTGCGGCTGTGCCAGCTGTCTTCTTCAGATACACCCGCGGGCATTTCGTCGCTTTCCGCGGCGACGAGGTCTGCGATGCGGTCGCCGAACTCCGTGCGAATCTGCTCCACCGTCACGTCGGTGTCTTCCACCGTGTCGTGCAGGGCGGCTGCGGCCAGGAGTTCCTGGTCTTTGGTCATGGTGGCCACTATTTCCACGGCCTCCATGGGATGGACGATGTATGGGTACCCCTTTCCGCGGCGCTCCGTGCCGGAATGGGCCTTGACCGCAAATATGATCGCGCGGTCCAGCAATGCTGTGTCGAGAGATTTGTTGGCCATAGCTTATCTGTTCATGAAAGGAAGGTCTTTGGACTGCTCCAGAAGGAAATCGGCCATGAATTCATTGCTTTCGGAAGGACCGTTCAGTTCGTCCAGCATCAGTTTGAGGCCGGGCTTGCCGCCGCCGTTCTTGAGGATATATGCCGTGCAGAGGTTCTGCGGCCCGACCGAAGATGAGATGATGTCCAGATCGGTAATTCCCATCTGGAAACAGGCAATCTGGTAGGCGGCGTCGGAGTAGTCTTTTATGAGCGCTGCGATATCGCCCAGGGTATTGAACCGCATCGCCTTGAAAAGGGGCAGGAACCGGGAAAGGTCCGCCGGCTGGATTTCCGCCTGGTTGATGGATGCGATGCGCTCGTTCAAACGGTCGAAGGGACCTATCTGAAGGAAGCTCTTGAAGGACTCGCCGTCCAGCTGCACCTCGCCCAAATTGCCGGAGGCGACCAGGTTTTGGACGTTGCGGCGATAATCCGTGATTTCCCGGCGGATGCGGCTGAACTCGTCGTCGACCAGCTCCAGCATGCCGGCGAGGCGGCTCATGTTCCGCTTGTAGACCTTTGGAATCTCGACGCCGGTCTTGTAGCCTGTGTCGTGATTCATGTTGGCCCAGGCGTGCTGCAGGACGGTGCGCATCTGCACTTCGAAGCGGATCTTGTTCACTTCCGGGTGGTCCTTGTCGAAGTAGGCCGATTCGGGGATGCTGCAGATGTAGTGGAGGGAGAGGTAGCCGAAGCTGTCGATCTCGTGGGCCTTCCTCTTGTCGATGGAGTTATCCCAGTCGATCTCGTACAGGCGCTCCAGTACGGATGCGACCTTGTCTACGTCGTCGGTGTAAAAAGTGATGACGCGTATACCCACGAGGTCGGTGATGTCGAATATGTCGCGGTACTTGCCGCCTTTGAGAGCGAGCTTGCCGGCAAGGGATTCCCTGGCCTTCACGCGATGTTCCACTGCGGCCACGATGATGCCTGCCTCGTCGAAGAAGCCCTTCAGCCTTTCAGGGATGATGTCCGCCATCTTCGTGTAGATGGGCAGCAGGGAATCGTATTGCGCCAGCAATTCCTGCGAATGGGTGTCAAGTTCCAGTTGTTTCATATCCCTACAAAAATAACAAAATAAGTGTAAGAAAACTTAAACGAAATCCATACATTTGCATTCCAAAAAATCGGAAAACAAAAATGAAAGGTCTCTGGACTATCCTGATGCTGGTTTTTTCCAACATCTTCATGACGTTCGCCTGGTATGGTCATCTCAAGCTCAACGAGATGAAAATCACGACGGATTGGCCGCTCATCCTGGTCATCGTCTGCTCCTGGGGCATCGCCTTTTTTGAATACTGCCTTGTCGTGCCTGCCAACCGGATTGGCTTCCAGGCCAATGGGGGGCCGTTCAACCTGCTGCAGCTCAAGGTGATACAGGAAGTAATCTCGCTGACGGTATTCACCCTCATAGTGATGTTCGTGTTCAAGGGCGAGCACATCCAGTGGAATCATCTGGCCGCCTTCGGCTGCCTGGTCCTGGCCGTCTTTTTTGTGTTCCTTAAGTAGCCTTGTCCCTATTCTTTCCTATACCGTCCGCCCGTCACGGTGCGTATGGCGTCGCGGTACATTTCGGGATAGCCGTTACGGAGAGGGGCGACTCCGCGTCCTTCCGGGGTGGTGAGGAACCTGCCGTCCTCTTCGGGTTTCAAGGCCATGTCGTTGAACATCACGATCAGGTGGACGCCCAGCTCCTTCCAGGCCGAGAACATTTCGGCTGCGCAGCTTTTGCCGTAGGCGGTAAGGAAGTCGCGACGCTCCTGCCCTTGAAGGGCAAGTGCCTGTTTTTCAATGCCTTCCTGTGCGCTTAGATAGCCTTCCTGCAGCTGGTCGCGGACCTTCAGGAGCGCGGGGTACAGCACGCTGAAACGCGGGTAAACCATGTTCGAAACCCAGTTGCACACCCAGAATGCCGAGTTCCACGAGAACACGACGTCGGAAGCGTCGGGATCGTCGTAGCATCCGGGTGCCTCGGAGGTGCAGCAGTACACGGGAGTATAGGCCACCATGGCGGCGTCGTCGTTGCCGAACCAGAGCACGCCTCCCACGTCGTCGGGGAGATAGCCGCGCATCTGGCAGACCATCACGCAGGCGCTCTGCTGCGATGCGATCGGCCTCTCGTGGAAGAAAGTTTCGCCGTCGATTTCATATTCCTGCGGCCTGGGGCGGTAGGGGGAGTGCCAGGGGCCTCCGCTCATGTCCACCGTCATATCGAGGGGCGTCCCCTCATAATGGTCGCGCATGGTGTCCATGGCGTCCTGAAGGCTCACTTTCCGCTCGGGGCGCACATAGAGCGGCATCTCTTCGTAGTCGTCCAGATGGAAGCCGTCCACCGTGGCCAGATAGCGCCCGAAGTCGCTGCGGTAGCGGTTGAAGATGCTCCATACCCTCGCCTCGCAGGCCCTCTGCATGTGGAAATTGGTGGGGCTGTACGCCTTGCAGAAATCGAATTCGCTGTCCTCGCCGCTGAAGAAGCCCTTCTTCCTTGCATAGGAGATGACGTCGGGCGAGCAGAGCATCTCCCCGTGGCCCAGAAGGCTGTGGATGCGGCTCTGGTTGGCGTGTGCCGCGATGCAGTCGTCGGGGATGCGCACGGCCACCCACACCGCGCCCTTCTCGTCGGCGCCCTTGCCTATCATTTCCAGCATCCATATCTCGTCGGGGTCGGCGATCGAGAACGTCTCGCCGGAGCTTGCGTAGCCGTATTCCGCCACCAGGCCGGTCATTACGGCTATGGCCTCCCGCGCGTTCGACGCCCGTTCGAGAGCCAGCTGCATGAGGGCGGTGTAATGGATGATTCCGTCGGGATTCTCCTGCCCTTCGCGGCCCACCCAGGTGGTTTCCACAATGGAGAGCTGGCAGTCGTTGATATAGCCTGTAACCCTGTGGGTGTAAGGAACTTGCGGTATTGTGCCCAGAAGCCTGTGGTTGTCGTAATCCCATACTTCGGCGCGCTCTCCGGGAGCATGCGTGCCGCCAGGGGTAACCTTCAGCCTTATGAACATGCCGTAGTTGTCCATGTTGTAGGTGACGAAGGTGGAACCGTCGGCGGACGCCTTTTTCCCTACCAGCAGGTTGGTGCATGCGAATGCCTGGATGCAGCCGGCAAGCGCGGCCGCGAGAACGGTGAGAATAAACCTGTATTTCATGCCTTGTGTCCTTTTCCCTGGGTGAAACGCCTGTATTCCAGCGGGGTCATTCCCGTGGCCCGCTTGAAGGCGGTGAAGAAATAGTCTTCGTTCTCGAAGCCCATGTCGAAAGCTATCCGTTTGATGGGGTGGGAGGTGTTGGTAAGAGCTTCCTTTACCTTGCCTATCCTCACCTCGTGGATGTATCTGGCGGGTGAGAAGCCCGTATACATCTTGAAGATGCGCCTGAAATTGGAGTAACCCATATGCAGTTCTTCGGCTACGCTTTCAGGCTTGATGTTACGGAACTGTCCGGAAATAAGGATTTTGGCCTGGTTCACCAGGTCGGCCACGTCCGACAGCGCTTCGTTGCGGGCATAGAAACGGCCGAGGCTGAGCAGATGAGCGAGGAGTCCTCCCAGCCGTGGCTGGAAGCCGGACTGCTGCTGCATGGCGACTTCGATGGCCTCTTCGTAGAGGTCTGCCAGGTCGCTGTGCAGGCCCGCATACCACACGGGCTGCGACGGAGAAAAGAAACCGTTCTTCACCCACTCATCCATCTGCCTGCCCTGGAAGCCTATCCAGTATTCGCTCCAGCCGGTGTCGGGATCCGGCCTGTAGGAATGCCATTCTCCCGGGAACAGGAGGAACATGCTGCCCTGCCGCACGTGCGCCGGATGGACAAGCCTCGTGCTGCGGAAAGTGCCTTCGCCACTTGTGATGTAAAGCAGCTGGTACTCGTCCAGGATGCGTCCGCGCTCTACGGAAAACAGATAGCGGGAGGGATGGTTGGAAGGGGGATAAGATTCTCCGGGATTGACCTGCTGGCGTCCTACGGAATTGACCGCGACTCCCCAGGAGAGGTCATTCGGCCCTATGGCCAGGTATTTCAGATGAATGGCGTCGCTCATGGAAAACAATTAAGTCTTCTGCAAATATAGTGATTTGAAACGCTTTTATATCAAAAATATAAGTTTTAATCGCAAAACTCGCATATGGTCATAGCCGTAAACCACCTACTTTTGTATATAATAACAGAAAGATTATGACCAAACGATCTTTTCTTGCCTTCGACTGCGGAGCCACTTCCGGGCGCGCGGTCCTGGCGACCTTCGACGGAGACTCCTTCTCGATGGAAGAAGTCTACCGTTTCCCGAGCGGCATCATCGAGCTGCACGGCAAGTACTACTGGGATATATTCGCCATCTACGAGCATTTCGTGAAATGCCTCGACACCCTTGAACGCAAGGGCGTCAGGCCCGATTCCATCGGCATTGACACCTGGGGCGTGGACTTCGGCTTCGTCGGAGAGGACGGCTCGGTGCTCTCTAATCCCCGTTCCTACCGCGATCCGTACACCGCGGGCGTTCCCGAAAAGGTGTTCCTGGAAATCCCCCGAGAAGAGCTATATGCAGCCACCGGCATCCAGATCCTCAACTTCAACTCCGTTTTCCAGCTCTGCGCGCAGAAGGACGAGGGCTTCTCTCCCCTGAAGGCTGCGAAGCATCTTCTGTTCGTGCCTGACCTTCTCGCATATATGCTGACAGGAAACGAAGTTTGCGAGTATACCATCGCCTCCACCTCGGGAATGATGGACCAGCAGGCCCGCCGGTTCGACAACGCTCTCCTTGAGCGGCTCGGGCTCCGCACCGACATCCTCCTTCCCATCGTCCAGCCCGGAACGGAGGTTGGCAAATACAAGGGCATCCCGGTCATCGCAGTGGCAGGGCACGACACCGCTTCGGCCATCGCCGCAGTCCCGGCCCACGACGAAAACTTCGCCTATCTGTCCAGCGGCACCTGGAGCCTCATGGGCATCGAGGCGCCGGCGCCTATTATCAACGCCGAATCGGCCCGCCTCAACTTCACCAACGAGGGCGGCATCGACGGCACCACCCGTTTCCTCAAGAACATCACCGGTATGTGGCTGCTGGAGCAGTGCCGCAAGGTCTGGAAGGCCGAAGGAAAAGACTACGGCTATGACCAGCTCATGAAGATGGCCGCCGCCGAGAAGGATTTCCCCGGCCGCATCGACCCCGACGATCCGCGCTTCGCCAACCCGGCGGACATGGTGGAGGAAATCTGCGAAGCGCTCCGTCAGGCCCGGCCCGACAAGGCCGACGTTACCGATGCCCAGATAGTTTCCTGCATCTACCACAGCCTTGCGGATACCTACGAAAAGACGTTCGGAATGCTGCGTGGGTTCGCTCCCTTCCCCATCGAAAGGATCCATGTCATCGGCGGGGGCAGCGCCAACGAGCTGCTTAACCAGTGGACGGCGGACGCCCTCGGCATCCCCGTCGTGGCCGGCCCTTCCGAAGCCACAGCCATCGGCAACGTCATGATGCAGGCGCGCGCCGCAGGCCTTGTAAAGGACCGCTGGGAGATGCGCCGCATAGTCGCGGGATCCTTCGATCTCAAACTTTTCACCCCGTCAACTAAAACACTCTAATATGAAAGAATCCCAAATCCTGAAAGCCTATGAGCTTGCCAAAGAACGCTATGCAGCCATTGGCGTAGATACCGACAAAGCTGTCGAACAGCTTGAAAAACAGCAGATTTCGCTTCATTGCTGGCAGACCGACGACGTTGTCGGCTTCGAAAGCGGACAGGCCCTCTCGGGCGGCATCCAGACCACCGGCAACTATCCCGGCCGGGCCCGCAGCATCGATGAGGTGCGGGGCGACCTCGAGTACGTTAAAACCCTCCTCGCAGGCAACCACCGCGTGAACCTCCACGAAATCTACGGCGATTTCAAAGGGAAAAAGGTCGACCGCGACCAGGTGGGCCCCGAGCATTTCCAGAGCTGGATGGACTGGGCGAAAGCCAATAATTTCAAGCTCGACTTCAACTCCACCTCCTTCTCGCACCCCAAGAGCGGGGACCTCTCCCTGGCCAACCCCGATCCCGCCATCCGCGAATTCTGGATCGAGCACACCAAGCGCTGCCGCCGCATCGCAGATGCAATGGGCAAGGCCCAGGGCGATCCCTGCATCATGAACATCTGGGTGCACGACGGTTCCAAGGACATCACAGTCAACCGCAAATACTACCGCGAACTGCTCATGCAGTCGCTCGATGAAATCCTCGAGGAAAAGCTCCCCGGCATGAAGAGCTGCGTCGAGGCCAAGCTCTTCGGCATAGGGCTCGAAAGCTATACCGTCGGCTCTATGGACTTCTACGAGGGCTACTGCGCATCCCGTAAGGTTATCTACACCCTCGATACCGGCCATTACGAGCCCACCGAGAACATTGCCGACAAGGTTTCCTCGCTGCTCCTCTACGTGCCCGAGCTGATGCTCCACGTGAGCCGTCCGGTCCGCTGGGACTCCGACCATGTAACCATCATGAACGACCAGACTCTCGACTTCTTCAAGGAGCTCGTCCGTGCCGACGGTCTCGACCGCGCCCATGTGGGCCTCGACTATTTCGACGCCTCCATCAACCGCATCGGCGCCTATGTAATCGGCGCCCGCGCCACCCAGAAGTGCATCCTTTCCGCACTGCTGGAACCCCTCGCCAAACTCCGAGAATACGAGGCGGACGGCCGTGGTTTCCAGCGCCTTGCCCTCCTCGAAGAGGCCAAGACCCTGCCCTTCGGCGCCGTGTTCGATTACTTCAACTACAAGAACGGCGTTCCCGTGGGTGAAGAATTCATCCCGGCTATCGAGAAATACGAGAAAGAAGTAACGTCCAAGAGGAAATGAACATAGTAATCGGGTTATTGATTATCGCCATCGGCGCGTTCTGCCAGAGCAGCAGCTACGTTCCCATCAACAAGATCAAGGAATGGAGCTGGGAGAGCTACTGGATTGTGCAGGGCGTGTTCGCATGGCTTGTTTTCCCGCTGATCGGCGCCCTTCTGGCTGTGCCCCAGGGGGAGAGCCTCTTCGCACTGTTCGCCGCCAACCCCAAGGCTAGTCTCCTTACCATGCTCTTCGGCGTCCTCTGGGGCGTCGGAGGCCTCACCTTCGGCCTCAGCATGCGCTATCTCGGCGTGGCCCTGGGCCAGTCGCTCGCCCTCGGCACCTGCTCGGCCCTCGGAGCCATCCTCGGCCCGGTGCTCACCGGTCATGCCCATGACCTCACCTCCTCCGTCATCATCGGCGTGGTGGTAACCCTGGTGGGCATCGCCATAATAGGCATAGCCGGCGCCATGAAATCCGCCTCCCTGCCCGAAGAGGAAAGGAAAAAGGCGGTCAAGGACTTCAATTTCGGAAAAGGCATCGCGGTCGCCCTCCTGGCCGGTTTCATGAGTGCATGCTTCAATATCGGCCTCAGCTTCGGCGAACCCCTTTCCTGGGCTCAGACCCCCGACATTTTCAAGGGTCTTCCCGCAACCCTTCTGGTAACCGTAGGCGGCTTCATCACTAACGCCTGCTACTGTTTCTACCAGAACTCCAAAAACAAGACATGGGGTGATTATCGCAAGGGCAATCTCTGGGGCCACAACCTGCTTTTCTGCGCACTCGCGGGCCTGCTGTGGTACAGCCAGTTCTTCGGGCTGAGCCTCGGCAAGGGCTTCCTGTCTTCCAGCCCGGTGCTCATCACCTTCAGCTGGTGCATCCTCATGGCGCTCAACGTGGTGTTCTCCAACGTATGGGGAATCATCCTCAAGGAGTGGAAGGGCGTGTCCAAAAAGACTATCGCCGTGCTTGTGCTCGGCCTGGCGGTATTGATAGTGAGCACGTTCCTGCCTCAGTTGATTTAACTATTTGAACTGTAATTAGATATGGTATATCCGGTAATGATGCCCAAGCAGGGGCAGTCCGTTGAAAGTTGCATCGTTTCCGAATTCAGGAAAAAACCCGGAGACACCGTAAAGGCCGGGGATGTCCTGTTCGGATACGAAACCGACAAGGCCACCTTCGAAGAAGAAGCCAAGGTCGAGGGCGCCGCGGGCCTTGTGAAGGACCGCCGGGAAATGCGCCGCATCGTGGCAAAATCGTTCGACCTCAAACTCTTTATCCCCGGAAGATAATATGAGCATATTAGATAACAGACCGGCCCTGAAGGCCGGGATTGACAAGGTGGCCGAAGTGGCCGGGTACCTTTGGATGAAAGGCTGGGCCGAGCGCAACGGCGGCAACATCACAGTCAACGTCACCGAATGGGTGGACGACAGAATGAGGGCCATGCCGGCCATCACCGGAGCGCTGGCCATCGGCAAAACCCTTCCGCAGCTCAAGGGCTGCTGGTTCTATTGCAAGGGCACGGGAAAGCGGATGCGCGACCTGGCCCGCGACCCTATGGCCAACGGCTCCATAATCCGCATCCTGGACGACTGCGCGCACTACGAGATTGTGGCGGATGAGCCGGTGGCGCCCACTTCCGAGCTGCCGTCGCACCTGAGCGTGCACGACTATCTGCTGGCCAAGGGCTCCCCGTACCGGGCCAGCCTGCACACCCATCCCATCGAACTGGTTGCCCTCACCCACAGCAAAAAATGGATGGAAAAGGATGTGGCCACCCGCATGCTCTGGTCGATGATTCCGGAAACCAAGGCCTTCTGCCCCCGCGGCCTGGGGATGGTGCCGTACATGCTCCCGTCCAGCGTGGAACTGGCCGACGCCACCATCCGCGCCCTCGATGACGACTACGATGTGGTGATGTGGGAGAAGCACGGCATATTCGCCGTGGATACCGACATCATGAGCGCCTTCGACCAGGTGGACGTGCTGAACAAGAGCGCACAGATTTACATCTCCGCCAAGAATATGGGCTTTGAACCCGACGGCATGACCGACGCCCAGATGAAGGAGCTCTCCGACGCCTTCGGCTTGCCGAAATGATTATATTTGTATACTGAAACTGATAACGATATGTACGATCTTGCAATCATAGGCGGCGGCCCCGGAGGCTACGTGGCTGCCGAACGCGCCGGCGCTGCCGGTCTGAACACCATTCTCTTCGAGAAGAAATCCCTTGGCGGCGTATGCCTCAACGAAGGCTGCATCCCCACCAAGACGCTGCTGTACAGCGCGAAAGTATACAACTATGCCGTTACCGGCGACCATTATGGCGTGCACGTGGACAATCCGTCGTTCGACTACGCCGAAATCCTCAAGCGTAAAGAGAAGGTGGTGAAAAAGCTGGTGGCGGGCGTGCGCCTTGCCATGAAGTCCCATGAGGTCACTGTTGTGCCCGCGGAGGCCTTCATCAAAGGCCGCGGCGCAGAGGGAATAGCCATAGAGGCGGAGGGGGAGGAATATCTGGCGAAGAACCTCCTCATCTGCACCGGCTCCGAGGCCGTGGTCCCCCCGTTCCCCGGCCTCTCCGAAGCGGGTGAGGTTGTCGTCACCAACCGCGAAATCCTCGCACTCACCGAGCGCCCCGCGGAGCTGGTGGTCATCGGCGGCGGCGTGATCGGCATGGAGTTCGCCGCATTCTTCAACACCCTCGGCACGAAAGTTACGGTGGTGGAGATGCTCCCGAAGATACTCGGCCCTCTCGACGACGAAATCAGCGCCATGCTGCAGAAGCAGTACGAAAAGAAGGGCATCACCTTCTGCCTGAGCTGCAAGGTCACCGCCATTGAGGGCGATACCGTGGTCTATGAAGATCCCGAAGGCAACGTGTGCCGCGTACGCGGGGACAGGATCCTCATGAGCGTCGGCCGCAGGGCCAGCCTGCAGGGCTTCGGCCTCGAGAACCTGGGCGTGGAATGCGTCCTGAACAAGGCCGGCCGCCCCGTCGGCATCAAGGTCGACGAAAAGATGCGCACCAGCGTTCCAGGCGTTTACGCCGCGGGCGACGTCACCGGCTTCTCGATGCTGGCGCATACCGCCTCGCGCGAAGGCGAGGTGGCGGTGAACACCATCCTCGGCAAGGAAGACAGGATGCGCTACAACGCCATTCCGGGTGTGGTCTACACAAATCCCGAAGTCGCCGGCGCCGGTCTCACCGAGAGCGAGGCCCAGGCCAGGGGCATCGCCTTCAAGGTGGTCAAGCTTCCCATGGCCTATTCGGGCCGTTTTGTGGCGGAGAACGAACGCGGCGAGGGCATCTGCAAGATAATAGTCGGCGCGGAGCGCCATGAAGTGCTGGGTGTCCATATGCTGGGCAACCCCTGCTCCGAGATCATCCACAGCGCCTGCATCGCCATTGAACAGGGCATGACCCTGGAGCAGCTCCAGGAAGTGGTGTTCCCGCATCCCACCGTGTCTGAAATCATCAAGGAAACCGCATTTTCACTCCAGGAAACAATATGAAAAAAAGCATGATTCTGCTGCTCCTGGCTCTTGCAGCCTGCCAGCCCAAAACAAGCTACACGGTGGACGTCCAGGCCCACCGCGGGGGCATGGGGCTTTATCCCGAAGAATCCCTCGCCGCCATGAAGAACGCGGTCGACCTCGGGGTGAACACCCTCGAAATGGACCTCTGCATCACTCAGGACAAGGAGGTAATCCTTTCCCACGACAAGTTCTTCCACTACCGCTACGCCACCAGGCCCGACGGCACTCCCGTGATGAAGGAGGATCCACTGGTATTCCTGTGGAACCTGCCCTATGAGGAAATCCTCAAATGGGACGTGGGAAGCAAACCCAATCCCGACTGGCCCGAAAAGCACTGCGAGCCTGCCGTGAAACAGCGTGCCGCCGAGGTGATCGACGCCGTGGAAGCCTATGTGAAGGAAAAAGGTCTTCCCCCGGTTTACTACAATATCGAAATCAAAAGCGATCCCGATTACGACGGAGCGGTTGAGGGACGCGACTGGCCCGAATATCATGAGTTCACGGACCTTTGCATGGAAATGCTGGACGGGCGCGGACTCGGCGACCGCCTCATCATCCAGTGCTTCGACGAGCGCGCCCTCAATTACATCAACGAGAAGTACCCCGGCCACATCCTTTCCTATCTGGTGGAAGGCTGGGAGACCGACTACGACGAATATATGTCCAAGCTGGATTTCAAACCGGAATGGCTCAGCCCCCCGCACGAGAACGTCGACGCCGCCCTCATGGAAAGGGCGCATGCCGACGGCATGAAGGTGGTCACCTGGACCGTTGACGATCCCGACGAGATGCGCCGTCTCATGGACCTCCGCGTCGAGGGTATAATATCCAATTATCCCGACCGTCTTCTGAAAGCCGCAAAGGAATATGGCGCTTTCGCTCCCCGGAAGTGATTTTTGCCGTCTGGATACATTATTTCGGTTTTTTTTATCGGATTTTTTTCGTACATTTGTTAATTGTAAGAAAGAACTAACACGAAAATTCTAATTACCTAACCAACAATTATCTATTAACCAACCATTTATGTTTTCAAAGAAACTGTTCGGATTGCTCGCAGGGCTGGTATGCCTTGCGGCAACGTTCAGCGCAAGTGCGCAGAACATGACAGTGCGAGGCACCGTTTCTGACGCGGCCGGCCCCATCGTGGGGGCCGTCGTCCTCAGCGGCGGGGCCAACGCAGTAACGGACTTCAATGGTGCATACACCATTTCGGTTCCGTCTGACGCAGTCCTCGAGGTCTCCTGCATGGGATATTCCACCCTGCAGGTGCCCGTCAACGGACGTTCCGTCATCGACATCATCATGGAAGAAGACACTGAAATGCTTCAGGAAGCGGTAGCCCTCGGTTATGGCGCCCAGACTAAGAAGAAAGACTTGTCTGCTTCTGTGGGTATTGTCAACAATGCCTCTGAACTGGCAGCCCGTCCTGTAGCCAGCACCGAAGCCATGCTGCAGGGTCAGATTCCGGGTGTAACGGTCTCCTCCAACGGTGGTGACCCTACCTCCACTCCCAGTATCATTATCCGTGGTCAAGGTTCCCGTAACGGCGACTCCGTGCTGTGGGTTGTAGATGGTGTCCCTGGTGCTCCGATCGTTTCCATGAGCGATGTTGAAAGCATCGTCGTGTTGAAGGATGCTGCATCGGCCGCTATCTATGGTGCTACTTCCGGTGCCGGCGGTGTTATCCTTGTCACCACCAAGAAGGCCAACCAGGGCATTCACGTAGAATACGACATGGTGAGCGGTATCCGCAGCGCTGCCAATCTGATTACACCGCTGAATGCTGAGCAGGAGATTGAGATGCGCAAGACTTCCTATGCCAATGCAGGGATCAGCCTTCCTACCGGTTGGGACACCACCAAGAACCCTTGGGTTGCTACCACCCGTACCAACTGGATGGATGAAATCTTCCGCAACGCCTTCTATCAGCGTCATTCGGTTACGCTTAACTATGGTTCCGATGCCTTCAAGAGCCGCCTGAATGTGAACTATCATGACAATCCCGGTGTCCTTGTAGGAACTTACAAGAAGAACCTGGGTGTCCGCTTCAATGGTGAGTACAAGATCAACGACTGGATCAAGATCACCGAGGACATGTCCTATTCCGATGAACATGGCCGCGGCACCGATACCAGTTCCGGTTATACCGGTACGGTTATTTCGGCTATCTATATGCCGGCCAGCGCTGAGGCCTATGCTTCTGCCGGTCCTTACGCCGGTTCCTATGGCGGTACTACAACCGAAGATCCTGATTACATCGCCAAGTATGGCAGCAATTTCGCCGATATCCACGGTGATGCCGTGAACCCGCTCCGTCTGCTGCTCGCCTCTAACCAGAATGCTCATTATACGAACTTCTGGTCCACTACCGGTCTGCATGTGACTCCTCTGAAGGGCCTCAAGCTCAGCAGCCTGTTCACCGTAAAGACCGGTCAAAGCTTCTACAAGAATTTCAATCCCCGCCGTCCGGAAATTGGTAAGCCGGTACTGACCAACCAGCTCGACTATGAAGCTGGCCGTTCTGATATGTGGCGCAGTGAGACCACCCTCACCTATGACCGTACCTTTGGCAAACACACCATCGGCGCGCTGGCCGCTTTCACGGCCAATCGGGAAAACGGTCGTGGTTTCCATGTAAAGGCCAACGATCTGGAGGATGAATCCGCCTATCTGCAGTACCTGGCCTTTGCCGGCAGCACGAGCGCTACTGACTATTACAACGGCGACGATGCCAATGTGGCTATTGTTGCCCGTGCCGCCTACAGCTACGATGACCGTTACTTTGTGACCGCTTCCTGGCGCCGGGACTATGCCGGCCGTTTGCCTTCGGCTCACAACCACGGTGACTTCCCTGCTGTAACCGGTGCATGGAAGATCTCCAATGAACCTTTCTTCCCCAAGAACGATGTCGTGAACCTCCTGAAGCTCCGTGCTTCCTGGGGTCGTGTAGGTAACCTGGGTTCCATCGGTTGGAACTACAAGAGCAGTAACCTGAGCAAGAGTACCTGGAATGAAGGTGCCATCTACGGTGTAGAGAACACCACTATGTGGGAAACCTTCTGGTATCCGAGCAAGTCTGTGAACCAGAACCTTACCTGGGAAACCTCCGAGACCGTCGACGTGGGTTTGGATATCGACCTGTTCAAGAATCGCCTTACCCTGTCCGCCGACTATTATAACAAGCGCACCTTCAACCTGATCCAGGACCAGACCATGGGTTGGCCCCAGACTATCGGCCTCGATGCCATGAAGGTGAACCAGGGTGAGATTTCAAACAAGGGTGTTGAATTCGTTGCCGCATGGCACGACAACATTGGCAAAGACTTCAGCTACAACCTGAGCGGAAACTTCTCCTATAACAAAAACGAGGTTATTTCTACCGGTATCCTGGATTCCGAAGGAAATGCCGGTAAGTGGACCGGTGGCGGTGACTGGCGTATGATTCCTTGGCTGTATCAGTCCGAGGCCGGCCAGCCCCTGAACTCCTTCTATGTAATTAAGACGGATGGCATCTTCCAGAGCCTGGAAGACGTGTACGACTATGTTAAGGACGGACAGCTCATTCAGCCCGGTGCCCAGGCCGGTGACCTCAAGTTCGTAGATGCCAATGATGACGGTGTCATCAATGATGCGGACCGTCAGTATGTCGGCTCCTCCATGCCTAAGTTCACCTATGCTTTCACCGCCGGTCTCAACTGGAAGAAAGTGAGCTTCAGTGCGATGCTTCAGGGCGTAGCCGGTAATAAGATCGCCTATGTAGGTAAGTCCATGATTCTGGGCGATGTGGAAGGTAACTTCAACCGCAGCGCAGAAATCCTGAATGCCTGGAGTTCTACCAATACCGGTTCCAGCATCCCTCGCCTGTCCAAGAACGACCCGAACGGTAACTGGTCCACTCCTTCCGACTACTTTATTGAGGATGGTTCCTACCTCCGCGTAAAGAATGTCACCATTGGTTACGATTTCACCGACCTTCTCCGCAAAGTTCCGCACTTCGCCGGTCGCAACAGCTCCTTGAGCGCCTATATCAGTGCCGAGAACCTTCTCACCTTTACCAAGTACTCCGGTATGGATCCGGAAGTGGGTGGTTTCGATGCCATCAAGTTCCCGGTTTCCCGTGTGTTCGCTTTCGGTATCAAACTTAACTACTAATCGAACGTGAATATGAAAAAGTATATTGCTATATCGTTAATTGCTCTCGGGGCCCTCAGCGCCGCCTCCTGCAGCAAGTTCCTGGATGTACAGTCGCAAGGTTATCCTACCCAGGATCAATATTTTCAGAACGACCAGCAGGCAATTGATGCGGTAGACGGTATTTATGCCCGTCTGGCACAGGAAAGCTGCATGGG
>JAILQG010000031.1 GCA_024699055.1 Bacteroidales bacterium | reverse complement strand
AGCAGGATGTGCCTGGCGTTGAAGCTGTCGCCTTTCTTTTCTATGACCTGGATGATGTGGAATCCGTCGGGAGTTTCCACTATCTGCGAGACGGAGCCGGGCTTGAGGGCCATCGCGGCGTCGGAGAATGCAGGCCAGAAGATGTTCCTGGACGCCATTCCGAGCTCGCCGCCCTTGCGGGCGCTGACGGGATCTTCGGAGTAGAGGCGGGCCAGAGTGGAGAACTTCTCACCGTTGATGATACGTTCGCGGATGCCGAGCAGGCGCTCCTTTACGGCAAGGTTGGCCGCTTCCCTGTCGGGGTAGATGCAGATCTGGCTCATCTGGTATTTGATGGGGATCACGGGCAGGTTGTCCACCGATGCGGTGTCGAGGAAACGCTTGACGTCGTAGGGCGTGAGTTCGGGGATGTTGCCCGCTATCTGCTGCTGCTCCTGCTGGATGAGGGAGTTGTCTTCCAGCTGCTTCTGCCATTCCTGGCGGAGTTTGTAGACGGGCTTGCCGAAGTAGGCCTCGGCCTGATCGTCGCCGCCCAGCGCGTAGCGCATCTGGTCTATCCTCTGGTTGAGCTCGGCGGTCACCATTTCGTTGTTGACGGTGAGCGAGTCGAGCCGGGCCTGCATGAGGAAGAGCTTGGACTGCATCATGTTCTCTAGCAGGGAGCAACGGGTGCGCTGGTCGGACGACATGCCCTGGGCGCGCATCATCTGCACCTCACTCTCGAGCTCTGAAATGGTAATGACTTCGTTGCCGACGACCGCTATGGTCTTGTCTATTATGCCGCCGTATCTCTGGCCCCACAATGCCGTGCTGACGAGCAGGGCTGCCAGTGTGAGAATCTTTTTCATTCGCCGTAGATTACTAAATCCTTTTTCTTCAGTGCTTCAGTAAGCAAGTCTTGTTCCAAACCGGTGAGGAGGTCACGCCTGCGGGCGCTCAGGATGTTGTCCTTGATGAGGGGCCTGCAGTACTCCAGCGGGGCTATCCCGCTGCGGATAATCTGGAACACGTATGCCGCACGGAGGTCTCCCCTGTCTTCGGACTCGAGGAGTATGTAATTGTTTTTCAGATGGGAAAGCATGGTTTCGTAGTCGGTTCCGAACTCGCGCGCGAGGGCGCCGGCATCGGTCCAGACATCGGAATTGTCGATGTAGCGGATGGCGGCGATATACACCAGGGAATCGAGGTCTTCAAGCTCGCTCCCGCTCTCCGCGGGTAGCTTCCCGAGAATTTCCTCCCGGTTCTGGGAGTCTTTCATGATGTCCACGAAACGGACTTTCAGGATGGGACGGCTCAGGGTGAAGCTCTCCTTGTGGGCCTCGTAATACTCGTTTACATGGGCGTCGGTAATCACGGTGTCGAGCCTGTCGGTGATGTACCTCTGCTCGTAACGGTAGCGGAGCAGCGACCTCCTGTAGTCTTCCAGTTCCTTCGAAACGTCCTTGTCTTCCTTGGAAAGCTGCGCCTCGGCCGTGTGCTTGAAGAGGATGTCGCTCGCCCAGGAGTTGATGTACTGAAGGGCGAGACGGGTGGAGTCCTCGGACGTCACACCGTCCGGAATGTATTGTGACAGCACCGAGAGGTAGAGCTTTTCGCCGCAGGCCTTCGCCACCACCTGGTCGTCGTGGACGAGGTCGTTGACGAAATTACAGCCTGCAAGGGCAACGAGCGCCGCAATGAGGAGGACAGTACATTTCTTCATAGTCTGCAAATATACGAATTTTACCTATATTTGTGGGAGATGAAAAAGTCCGTACTACTGTTGGCGTTCATCGCCTTCGCCTCCTGCGTCCGCGCACAGCCCCTGCCCCCCGGAGAGTGGGCGCTGATAAATACCAGTTGCGTCTTCATGAGGGAAAGCCCCTCCTATACTTCCGAAAACGTTTCACAAAGCCGCATGGGCACCCCCGTGCAGGTCCTCGACACCACCGGCTACTGGGTGAAGATCCGCACTCCCGAGCCCTACGAAGGCTGGGTGAACGACATCACGCTCGCGCCCATGCCGGAAGGCTGGCGCAACGCTCCGCGCTACATCTGCACCACCGAGCGCAGTTTCATCTTTTCGGAACCCGGCGAGGGCGCCGCGCATCTGTCCGATATAAGCATGGGGAATATCATCATGAAGGGCGGAGACGCTGAAAATCAATGGGTTTCAGTGCTGATGGCAGACGGCCGCAAGGGCTGGGTGCGCGAGGCAGAAGTGGCCGATTTCCGGGAATGGATGGCCCGTCCGCACAAAGACATCGTGGCCGACGTACTGGCCACGGCGAGGCTCTTCCTCGGCTGTCCCTACCTCTGGGGCGGCATCAGCGCCGGTCTCTTCGACTGCAGCGG
>JAILQG010000021.1 GCA_024699055.1 Bacteroidales bacterium | reverse complement strand
CTGCGGCTACATCTCCAAGGACACCCTCACCAAGTGCCCGAAGTGCGGCAGCAACAACCTGGACTATCTCACCCGCGTCATCGGCTACCTCAAGCGCATCTCCTCCTTTGCGGAAATCCGTCAGCAGGAAGCCTACCAGCGTTTCTACATCGACGAGCCGAAAGACGCCAAGATGGAGGCATAGGGGTGATTAAGTTCCTTCCCGAATCGGTATCCGTCGTACTCGAAGAAGTTCCCGACCGCGTGACCCTGGCAGTTGACATAACCAATTGCCAGGGTCATTGTGAAGGATGCCACTCTCCGTGGCTCAGGGGTGATTTCGGCGAGGAACTCACCCCTGCGAAGATGGACGCCATGATCGAGGACAACTTCGGCGTGAACTGTTTCCTGTTCCTCGGCGAAGGCGCCGATGTCGACACCCTGCTCGAACTGGTAAGGCATCTCAACTCGAAATACCCCAAGATGGAAACCGCGCTCTATTCGGGCCTGCTCGAAATCGACGAGCGGGTATGGGACTTTTTCGATTATGTCAAGACAGGCCCTTACCGCCGCTCCTACGGTCCACTCAACTCCCCCACCACAAACCAGCGCATGTTCAAGCTCACCCGCGGCGGAGGAAAGGCATCCGCAGTGGACATTACCGAGCGCTTCTGGCACAGGGGCATCGATCCCAACGCACACTGATATCCAACCAACCATATGAAACGCATGATACTCCTCGCGGCGGTGCTTCTCAGCAACATGGCAGCCGCCCAGACAGTCATCAATACCAAGAACACCTCGCTGGTCATCGACGCCTCCGAAACTCAGGTTCCCCGGCTGGTCTATTACGGAACCAGGCTCGCTGAAAGCGATCTGGCCTCGCTGTCCAGCGCGGGATTCGGCTCCACGGCGGTCTATCCCGTCCACAACGACGCTTCCACCTCGCTCGAGGCGCTCAGCGTCCGCATGCCGGACGGCAACCTCTCCACCGACCAGCGCGTGGCTTCGGTCGTTACGGACAGCTGGGAGGGAGGCGCCACTGTCCGTATAGCATGCAAGGACCCCAAATATCCGCTTGAAGTCACCCTTGTTTTCAAGAGCTATGAAGACCAGGACGTCATAAGCACCTGGACCGAGATACGCAACTCCGGGAAGAAGAAGGGCATCGTCCTTACCCGCTTCGACTCCGGCTGCCTCCCAATCCGTCAGGGAGATGTCTGGGTCACGAGCTTCGGCGGCAGCTGGGCCGGCGAGATGACTGTCAACTGCCAGCCTCTCGGACCTGGGGTGCGTTCCATATTCAACAAGGACGGAGTACGCAACACGCAGACCTCGCATGCCGAAGTGATGATTTCCCTCGATGGCAAGCCCCGGGAGTTGACAGGCCGGGTAATCGGGGCAGCACTCTGCTACTCAGGCAATTACGAGCTTCGTTTCGAAACCGGCGACACCCGTTACAGCAGCATCCACCGCTTCTTTGCCGGCATCGATCCCTCCAACTCCAACTACACCCTCGCCGCCGGCGAGACCTTCGTGACTCCCGAGCTCGCATACAGCTTCTCAACCGAAGGACTCAGCGGGGTAAGCCGCAATTTCCACAGCTGGGGCCGCAAGTATAAACTCGCCCATGGAGGCGTGGTGAACGACATACTCCTCAACAGCTGGGAGGGCGTTTATTTCGACATCAACGAAGCCGGAATGCACCAGATGATGCGCGACATCGCCGACATGGGCGGAGAACTCTTCGTGATGGACGACGGATGGTTCGGTGACAAGTACCCGCGCAACGACGACCACACCTCGCTTGGCGACTGGGTGGTGGACAGACGCAAGCTCCCCGGCGGAGTGGAAGACCTGGTGGCCGAGGCCGCGAAGGACGGCATCAAGTTCGGAATCTGGATAGAGCCCGAGATGACCAACAGCCGCAGCGAGCTCTTCGAGGCCCATCCCGACTGGGTGATAAACGCGCCCGGGCGCGAACTGGTACAGGGCCGCGGCGACACCCAGCTGGTTCTCGACCTCAGCAATCCCGCGGTACAGGACTTCGTTTTCGGGGTGTTCGACGGCATCATGAGCAAATGGCCGCAGATAGCCTATATCAAGTGGGACGCCAACATGGACATCCCATCCCAGGGCTCGCAGTATCTTAGCAATCAGGAGCATCTGTATATCGAATACCACCGCGGCCTGGCCAGGGTCCTCGACCGCATCCGCGCCAAGTATCCCGACGTCGCCGTGCAGGCCTGTGCGAGCGGAGGCGGCAGGGTCAACTGGGGCTTCCTCCCCTGGTTCGATGAATTCTGGACTTCCGACAATACCGACGCCCTCCAGAGGATCTTCATCCAGTGGAACACCTCCTACTTCTTCCCGGCCGAGGCGATGGCCGCCCATATCGGCGCCTCTCCCAACCACACTACCGGCAGGGAGATTCCGCTGAAATTCCGCATCGACGTGGCGATGAGCGCCCGCCTGGGGCTCGAGCTACAGCCTTCCGCCATGAGCGCCGAAGAGAAAGCGCTCTGCAAAAGCGCCATTGCCGATTACAAGGGCATTCGCGAAATCGTCCAGCTGGGAGACCTGTACCGCATAGTCTCGCCGTACGACGGCAAGGGGCTCTGCACCAAACTCTACGCTACCCCGTGCAAGGACAAGGCCGTGTTCTTCTGGTACAGGACTGTCTATTTCAACGGAGAACCCGTGGCGGCGTCGCTCCTGGCAGGGCTCGATCCCGAGAAGAACTACCGCATTACGGAGCTCAACCGGGTCGGCAGTCCCCTTTCATTCGAGGGTAAGGTCTTCAGCGGCCGCTTCCTCATGGAACAGGGTCTCGACATCCCCTCGGGCAACACGGCCCCAGGTCCTCACAGGGATTACGCCTCCCACGTCCTCTGCCTCACGGCTGAGTAATATAGCTCTGCGGCGGAGTCTTCCAGACGGGCGGCCGGAAAATATTTTTCGGAAGGCTTTCCGAAAAACCATTTTCCGCTCCGCTGTCCGCCGCGCCTGGCAGGCAACGGTCCCTGCCTGATGGTGCGGTTCGACTTACGAAGGAAGCCGGTGCTTGCAGCCCGGAGGGCAGGCTTCCTGAAGTCGGAGAGCCGTGCCATCCGGGCAGGGGCTGATGCTTGTCAGGCTGAGGAGCCGATAAAAGCGATAAACTACTTCTCCGGAATGGCCTTGAGGAGTTCCTTCAGGAATTCCCATGCATTGCCGACGGTGTCTATCTTCACCCTCTCATCGGGAGAGTGCGGATGCACGATGGTGGGGCCGATGGAGGCCATCTCCCACTTTGGATACTTGGCTCCGAGAAGGGCACATTCGAGACCGCCGTGGGTAGCGCCGACTTTCATCTTCTTGCCGGAAACCTTCTGCCAGACATCGCTGACTACCTTATAGACGGGAGTGTCGGGCTTGGGAGTCCATCCGCTGTATCCGCCTACGGTGGTGAATTTTGCGCCTGCGAGCTCGAAGACGCAGCGCATTTCCTGAGCGAGTTCAGCCTTGGCGGTGTTCACCGCGCTGCGCATGAGGGAATAGACCTTGAGATGGCCCCTCTCGCAACGGATCATGGCCAGGTTGGTTGAAGTCTCGGGAAGTCCCTTGAAGGCGCTGCTCATGCGGATCACGCCGGCAGGACATGCAAGTATGGCCTTGACAGCCCTCAGGACGACGTCGTCCTGGATATAACGTGCTGGAACCTTGTCGAGCTTGCTCATATGGAATTCACCGTTCGGGTCGGTATCATGGAATTCCGCCTTGACCTCGGCGAATATCCTGGCGACCTTCTGCCTTGCGGCGACGACCTTGTCGGCGGGAAGGACGATGTCGGCTCCGCCCTCGAACGGGATGGCGTTGCGGAGGCTACCGGCCTTGATGTAGGCCAGCTTGGCGTCGTACTTGGTGATGAGAGGAAGCAGCACGCGGGCGATTATCTTGCAGGCATTTGCCCTGTACAGGCTGATATCCATGCCCGAATGGCCGCCCTGGAGGCCCTTGACTTCAATGTGGAATGCCGCATGGCCAGCGGGAGTCGCGACCTTCTTGAAGGGGAAATCGGCGATACCGTCGAGACCGCCGGCGCAACCTATGCAGAGTTCGCCTTCTTCCTCGGAGTCGAGATTCAGGAGAATGTCGCCCTTGAAAAGGCCGGGCCTGAGCTTGGATGCTCCGGTCATACCGGTTTCCTCATCGTAGGTTATCAGCGCCTCTACCGGGCCGTGGGGAAGGGACTTGTCTTCCATTACGGACATCGCGAGAGCCACGCCTATACCGTTATCGGCGCCGAGAGTGGTTCCTTTCGCACCCACCCATTCACCGATGATCTGGGTCTGTATGGGGTCTTTGATGAAATCGTGGTCGGTGTCGGCGGTCTTCTGCGGCACCATGTCCATATGGGCCTGGAGAATGACTCCGCGGCGCTTCTCATAACCGGGCGTAGCGGGTGCCTTCATGATGATGTTGCCGGTTTCGTCGGCCTTGACGTCAACGCCCTTTTCCTTGCCCCATGCGAGCAGGAATTCACGCACTTTTTCTTCGTGCTTGGAGGGACGGGGCTGCTGGGTAAGCAGATAGAAATTGTTCCAAACGTTCTTTGGAGAGAGGTCTTTGATTGTACTCATGTGGTTATTATTTTTTGAAAGTAGGATATTCTGCTTCCCTGCCGAGCTGGTACACGGGGACGCGCATGCTGAGCAGGGTGTTCTTCATGTCTTTCAGGGTAAGGGAGCATACCGCGGGGATACGGTAGCGGATGACGGTGGACGAGCCTGTCAGTTTTTCGGGAGCCGCCTGGGATTCTTCGGGGACAAGCTCAAGGTAGATGGGGTTGCCGTCGATATCCTCGGGCCCTACGAGCCCGGAGGTGTCGGAAAGTCTGAAGGCTACATATAACTGGTTTTTGCGCGAGGGGGACGGGACCACCTCGAAGGTGGCGGTCTGGACGCTGTTCTCGCTGTAGCCGAGGAACAGGGTGAGATAGTCCGCCTCCATCTTGTCGAGAGCGTCGATGGTGGCCTTCATGGCCTCTCCGCTGTAGGTGGCGTCGGTGTCGCCGACAAGTATCTTGTAGCGGTTTTCACGGATTTCGAAAATACGGGAAGCCACCTCCGCAGCCTTCATCTCATCTGATTTCTCAACGAGCGCGCTCTGCATCACAAAATCGCGGCCCTGGGTATAGAGGGTGTTCTCTTCGGTGGTGAGATTGGCCGGGAGGCCCTTCATAGCAAAGTCAGCCACGCTCTCCTTCGGGTATTTCCAGCCCGAATTCACACTGAATGCTCCTTCCGGACCTGCGATCAGCCCCTCGTTGGTAAGCTGGAGGAAGAGCTGGGACGAGTTGGAGTTGAGCGCTACCGTGTAGCGGGTATCCGGATCGGCCTCGACGAGCGTGCGCACCCTGATTGAAGATATCGAATACGTAGTGCCTTCGTCGGTACGGGCCTCGACACCCAGGTATTTGCCGGCAAAACGGGCATACGGACCGGCATGGAAACTTTCCCTGACGGCATCCACGGTGAATTCCAGGGTCGTCTGCGGCAGGGCGTAACTCACGGTGTTCTGAGCCTTGGCGGCCGGTATTACGGCAAGTGCGAGAATGAGTGTGAAAATTGTCTTTTTCATTGCGTTTAAACGTTTATTTCCACCTGCGATGGGTCCAGAGGTAATTCCAGGGCTGCGCCTTTATGTCTTTCTCCAGCAGGGAGCAATACTTTTCCATTATGCCTTCCGGTGTTTCCTTCGACGCGTCCATGCATATGGGCACGAATTCGACTTCGTACCGGCCCCTCGCCACGTTCTTCCAGCGGAGGTACGAAACGCTCATGCCGAGCTTGCAGGCGAGCGAAGCGCCCCCGGTCATGACCTGGGTAGGCTGCCCCAGGAAACTGCCAATCTCGTGCCTGGACGCAATCTTGTACGGGAACTGGTCGGTCGGAAATATATAAATGAATTTGTCTTCCCGATGGGAGAGGGCGAAGCGGAAGATGCTGCGCGCCTCGACATAACCGTCGAAGCCGGTATCGCCCAGCATGGCGCAGCGGTTATCCGCCATGACACGGTCCCATACGCGGCTCTTCAGCCTGAGATAGACCACCCCTATTTCGGGATAGCCTGAACGGAACGGGACTTCCGCATTATGGTTGTAGCAGAACCAGCCGCCGAGCAATTCCCAGTTTCCGGCATGGCTGGAAAGCACCATCATGTTGGTGCTGTTGTCATATACTTCGTTGAATGTCTGCGGGTTGACCACGTCCACGATACGGGATTCATTCAGCTTGCGGCGCCCCCGTTCGCCATGCCTGCCTCCGAACCAGAAGGCCTCGGCGAAGATGTCAGCAAGATGGCGGTAGAACAGCCTGGATGTCTGCTGCAGCTCGGCATATTTCATTTCGGGGAAACTCCGGGAGAGATTGGTCATGACCACATCCCTGCGATAGCGGATGACATCGCGGAGCAACCATGCCAGGAAGTTCGCGAAACCCAGGTGGAAAGACAGCGGAAGGGCCGCGAACGGTGCCGCCAGGGCCTCCGCCA
Organism: Bacteroidales bacterium; assembly: GCA_024699055.1. GTDB lineage: Bacteria > Bacteroidota > Bacteroidia > Bacteroidales > UBA932 > Cryptobacteroides. The sequence continues at coordinate 19,925 of JAILQG010000021.1, read as the reverse complement.
GCGCCGCTCCGAAATTTTTCCTGTCCTGAGTCATACAATCACAAATATAACCTTTTTTAACGAAATCTTTGCTATATTTGTGGATGTAGAACAAGCCAATTCAACCTAACTACTGATAACATGTTCAAAGGTCAACCAAAAGGTCTCTATGCCCTCGCTCTCGCGAATACCGGCGAGCGCTTCGGGTATTACACCATGCTTGCCATCTTCATGCTGTTCCTCCAGGCCAAGTTCGGCTTCGGAGGCGCCACGGCAAGCACGATTTATGCCATTTTCCTGGCAGCCGTTTACTTCATGCCCGTTCTGGGCGGCATCCTTGCCGACAAGATCGGCTACGGCAAATGCGTCGTCGTAGGCGTCGCGGTGATGTTTGCAGGCTACCTCTGCCTGTCCATCCCGACGGCCGCCAACGGCCTCGGAATCGCCCTCATGATAGGCGCCCTGCTGCTCATCAGCGTGGGAACCGGCCTGTTCAAAGGCAATCTGCAGGTCATGGTGGGCAATCTCTACGACGATCCTAAATACTCCGCAAAGCGCGACTCGGCGTTCAGCCTCTTCTACATGGCCATAAATATCGGCGCCATGTTCGCGCCCAGCGCGGCAACCGCCATCACCAACCGCTTCCTCGGCAAGGCAGGCCTTGTCTACAAGGCCGACATCCCCGCCCTGGCGCACCAGTTCCTGAACGGCACCATCACCCCCGAAAACACCGACAAGCTCCAGGGCTTGATGACCCAGATGCCCGCCCTGCCGGCCAACGTCTCCGACCTGGGATCGTTCAGTCAGTATTACATCGAACATCTCTCCTCGTCATACAACATGGGCTTCGCGATCGCCTGCGTTTCGCTCATCGTCTCAATGGCTATCTACTTCGGCTTCCGCAAGTGGTTCAAGCACGCCGACGTCAACGCCAAGCAGGCAAAGCAGACCGGCGATGCCAATTATGTCGAACTCACTCCCAAGCAGGAGAAAGACCGCATCACCGCCCTCATCATGGTGTTCGCAGTGGTTATCTTCTTCTGGATGGCCTTCCACCAGAACGGCCAGTCCCTCACCTGGTTCGCCCGTGACTACACGCAGGCGTTCGCAACCGGCTGGAGCCGCATAGGCTTCAACATCTGGGCTCTCGCCCTCATCGCGGTCAGCATATACACCCTGTTCGGAATCTTCCAGAGCGAAAAGACTTCAGGCAAGATCATCAATGGCGTGGTCACCGCCGCCTTGTGGTGCGGCGCATTCGCCATCTACAAAGGCATGAGCGACCCGCTCGAGATCTTCCCCCAGCTCTTCCAGCAGTTCAATCCGTTCTTCGTTGTAGCCCTCACCCCCGTTTCCATGGCCATTTTCAGCGGTCTGGCAAACAAGAAAGACGAGAAGCACCCGAACGGCAAGGAGCCGTCCGCACCCATGAAGATAGGTCTCGGCATGTTTGTCGCCGCCCTCGGATACCTCATCATGATACTGGCCTCCAAGGGTCAGCCGTCGCCGGCGTCGATCCAGGGCACCGTAGCCCCCGACCCGGTGGTTCCGCAGTGGCTCATGGGCACCTATCTCACCCTTACTTTCGCCGAGCTCCTGCTCAGCCCCATGGGCATCTCCTTCGTATCGAAGGTGGCGCCGCCCAAGGTCAAGGGTCTCATGATGGGTCTGTGGTTCGCCGCAACCGCAGTGGGCAACTATCTCAGCTCCATCCCCGGTCTCCTTTGGGAAAGGGTTCCTCTCTGGGCCAACTGGGCCATTCTCATGGCGCTCTGCGTCGTTGCAGGCACCATCATGTTCGCCATGCTCAAGAAGATCAACGCGGCTACCGCGGAATAATCAGGCATGGACGAGATTCTTGCAGACAAGCTGCGCAGTTGGGCCGAGCGCTACAACAATCCCCGGTATTTCGCCGAGGATCCCATAGCCTTTCCCCGACGTTTCGCGCAGATGATGACCACCACACAGCCCACCCTCGGTTTCGAGGGTGGCGAGTGGCGGCCGTCGCTTCAGGACGTTGAAATCGCCGCCGTTTTCGCCGCCCATTTCGCCTGGGGCCGCAGGGCCATGATAGTCCGCGACTGCAGCCGTCTCTTCGACGAGATGCTCTGGCGTCCGTACGACTATGTGATGGCAGGCGACTACCGCGACGACGCCACCAGCATCCACCGTACGGTCAAATGGTCGGAGGTCGCCGCCATCTGCAAGAGGCTGAAAGACTTCTATTCCGCTTCCGGAACTCGGTCTTTGGAAGAGCTTTCTGCGGCGCAGATGCGCACGATGGTCTATGGCCAGAAGGCAGATCCCAAAGCCGCCAACAAGAAAATCTGGATGATGCGCCGCTGGATGGTCCGGCGCGACGGCAAGGTGGACCTCGGCCTGTGGAAGAACTCCTCGCCGGCAGACCTCATCATCCCTCTGGACGTACATGTATACAGGCAGGCAAGTGAGCTGGGCCTCGTGACACGCAAGTCGAAAGACTTCGACACCGCCCGCGAAATCACCGCCGCGTTTGAAGATATTTTCCCCGGAGACCCCGCAAAAGGCGATTTTGCACTCTTCGGGTATGGAGTTAACAATGCCTAGACTCTACATTCTCTCCGGCTGCAACGGCTCTGGCAAAACCACCGCCTCCTACTCGCTCCTTCCCGAAATGCTGGAGTGCACGCAGTTCGTCAACTCCGACGAGTTTGCCAAGAGCCTTTCCCCTTTCAATCCGGCCAAGGCCTCGGTCATGGCAAGCCGCTTCATGCTCATGCGCATAAACTACCTGCTTGCCCGCAAGGAAGATTTCAGTGTGGAAACCACCCTTGCGACACGCTCCCTGATGGGCATCATCAATGAAGCGAAAGGCCTCGGCTATACCGTCACCATCCTGTATTTCTGGCTGAAGTCCCCGGACCTGGCAGTACAGAGGGTTAAGGACAGGGTGGCCGCCGGAGGTCACAACATCCCCGAAGACGTCATACGCCGTCGCTATGCCATGGGCCTCAACTACTTCTTCGAGGCCTACGTCCCGCTGTGCGACCACTGGATCCTGGCCGACAATTCCAGCAGTCCGTTCAAGGTGGTGGCAGAGGGCGACAGCAACGGCACTTACATCAAAGACGAGCAAAAGTACAAGACTATCAGGAAAATAGTTTATCCCGATGAACAATAGCAGAAGCGAGAAGCATCTCCGCCTGTTCAGAGTCACGGAGGCGCAGATGCGGCAGCTTGTGGCGGAAGGGCTCAAGGGCGGCGGCGACTGGTGCGACCTCTACTTTGAAGACACCGTGGCCACGGACCTCGTGCTCCGCGACGGCGAAGTGAGCAGCGGCGGCAGCCAGGAAGATTACGGCTGCGGCATCAGGGTTCTCGACGGCGAGAAGACGGGTTATGCCTACGCCGAATCCACCGCCTGGGACGAACTCCTTAAGGCGGCACGCGCCGCCGGCAGCATAGCGGCCAGTGGCAAATCCAGAAGTGCTGCCGTGGGAGGCGCATCCGTGTCCAATACATCGACGGGCGGCGGCTTTTATCCCATAAAGACGGACTGGCGGGATACGGAGGCGGCGCAGTTCGTTCCGGTGCTCCGCAAACTCGACGCCGCAATCAGGCAGAAAGACACCAGGGTGCAGAAAGTGGTGGCCGTTCTCAGTTGGCAGATGAGCGAGATCATGATGTTCAATTCGCTCGGCGAAATCACCACTGACACACGCCCCGTAGCCAGCATCATAGCCTCCGTCATCTTCCGCCAGGGAAACCAGATAGAGAACAGGACGGTCTCCCGCAGCTTCAGAAAGGGCGCCGAGATGATTACTGACGCCCTCGTTGAAGAGCTGGCCTGCAAGGCCGTCGAAGGCCTTGACGACAGGTTCGAGGCCCGCAGGCCGAAAGGCGGCGAGATGCCGGTGGTAATGGCCGCCGGTGCCTCCGGAATCCTCCTCCACGAGGCCATGGGCCACGCCTTCGAAGCCGATTTCAACCGCAAGGGACAGAGCGTCTTCGCCGACAAGATGGACAAACGGGTGGCGATGGAAGGCATCAACATCCTGGACGACGCCACCATCCCCGGCAACCGCGGCTCCCTGAATTACGACGACGAAGGGGTTCCGGGGCAGAAGACCTATATGGTGCGCGACGGAGTGCTCCGGTCTTATCTGCACGACCGCATCAGCGCAAGGTTCTACGGCCTTCCGTCCACCGGAAACGGACGCAGGGAGTCTTTCCGCTTCAACCCCATTCCCCGCATGCGCTGCACATACATGGAAAGCGGACGCGACGGCACCCTGCAGGACCTGATCGGAAGCGTCAAAAAGGGCATATTCGTGGACCAGTTCGCCAACGGACAGGTCAAGATAGGCGAAGGCGACTTCACCTTCTATGTGAAGAGCGGCTACACCATAGAGAACGGCCGCCTGGCCATGCCGGTAAAGGATATCAATATCATCGGAAACGGGCCCGAAGCCCTCGCGGACATCAAGGCCGTGGCAGGCGACCTCAAAATAGACGACGCCACATGGACCTGCGGCAAAGACCAGAGCGCCTATGTCAGCTGCGGCATTCCGAGCGTACTCGTAAACAAACTCATCGTAGGAGGAGAATAGATGCTTTCACAGGAAGAAAAGACATTGGCCCGCGAGTGCCTGGACATGGCCCTGGAATGCGGTGCACAGAAAGCCAGGGTGAGTTTCAACAAAAGCAGCATGGACATGGTGGCCACCCTGAACGGAGAGGTCGACAAAGTCACCGCTTGTCTCGACAGTTCCCTCGAGATCTGCATTTTCGCGGACGGACGTTTCGGCAGCTTTTCCACCAACCGGACCGAAAAGGAGACGCTGCGCGGATTCATTTCGCGCGCTGTCAATACTGTCCGCATGCTCGCTCCCGACCCCTGCCGGGACCTCCCGGCTCCCGAAAGGGTGGCTAAGAACGCCGTGACGGGACAGGAACTGGATATTTACGACCCAGCCATCCTCGGAATGACTGCTGAAAGGAGAAAGCAGATCGCGCTCGGGGCCGCAGTCGCCAAAGGCGAAGGCAATGGCTGGAAAATGATTTCGGAAGAAGGAGAATACTCCGATTCCTGCGAAATCAGCTATATAGTGGATTCCCAGGGGCTCGAGGCGCTCCAGTGCGAGACCTGCTTCGACTACGGCGTGGAAACCACCATCGAAGACACGGCAGGCGACAAATACAGCGCCTATTGGTGGACTTCCTCCCCCTTCCTCTCGAAGTTCGACGCCTCGGCATGCGGAAAGACCGCCCTTGAAAGGGCCGTGGCAAAGATTCATCCGAAGCGCGTGCGCAGCGGAAAATACAATATGGTGGTGTTCGAGGACGTAGCTTCCAAAATGGTCTCCCCCATCCTCAACGCCCTCAACGGCTACAGCGTCCAGCAGAACAACTCCTTCCTCCTGGATTCCGTCGGGAAGCAACTGTTTCCAAAGGGAATGAATCTTGTCGACCGGCCCCACATCAAGGGCAATACGGGCAGCCGCCTGTTCGATTCCGAAGGGGTGGCGACAAAAGAGCATGACATTATCAGGGAAGGTGTGGTGCGGGAATACTTCCTCAACACCTTCACGGCGGCTAAACTCGGCATGGAGCCCACGGTCGAAAGCGCCATCAGGCCGACGCTGCTGCCCTTCAGTCCCACAGGTCCGGTACCTTCCGGAACGGGAGTGGCAGAAATCCTGAAATCGTGCGGAAGAGGCATCCTGGTGACCGATTTCAACGGCGGCAACTCCAACAGCGCCACGGGAGACTTCTCCTACGGCATCGAGGGCTTCTGGTTCGAGGACGGAAAGATACTTAAACCGGTCAGCGAGATGCTCGTGACCGGAAACTTCATCACCCTGTGGAACAATCTGCTGGCAGCCGGCGACGACTCCAGGCAGTGCAAATCGAAACTCATCCCCACCCTTGCATTCAAGGATGTGGACTTCAGTGGTTAATCATCAAGTAATCAATATGAAAGTACAGAACAACAAGGTCGTATCCCTCGCTTATAGGCTGGAGGTGAACGGCAAAATCGCCGATCAGGCGGGAAGGGACAATCCCCTCGAATACATACACGGCACTCACATGCTGCTCCCCAAGTTCGAGCAGGCGGTAGAAGGAAAGGAACCCGGCGACAGCGTCAGTTTCACCCTGAGCCCGGAAGAAGGCTACGGAGTGCATAATCCGCAGCGCGTGATAAACCTCCCGAAGGAGGCCTTCATGATTGACGGTGTAATGCACGAGGAACTGATGGAAGTCGGCCGCATCCTCCCGATGATGGGGCAGGACGGCAGCGTGATACAGGCCACCGTCAAGGAGGTCGGCGAAAAGCATGTCAGCATGGATTTCAACCATCCCATGGCCGGCAAGACCCTGAACTTCACCGTGGAGGTGGTAGCCGTACGCGACGCCACCGAAAGCGAGCTCACGAACGGGCTTCACGGCGAATATCTTCCCCCTGAAGAGCATGAATGCCGCCACGGCAAAGGCCACTGCCACAAGCATGAAGGCGACGGAGAGTGCTGCCACAAGCATGAAGGCGACGGAGAGTGCTGCCACGATCACGAAGGCGACGGAGAGTGTTGCCACGATCACGAAGACGGTGGCTGCTGCTGCAAGAACTGACGCTTTCTGAGCGGACTAGCCGTTCAGCATCTCCTTCAGTTCTTTCCCAAACAGACCGGGAATGACGACATGATGGTTTCCGATGGGTTCGCGGAGGAAGTACGATGCGGCCCCGGGAGACTTCACTACGATTTGCGTGCGGCAGAGATTGCCGCCGTATTCGTTGCTCAAGATTTCCCCCTCGCAGATGAACGCCTTGCCGAAGTCGGGAGACAGCTTGAACAGCGTCACCGGACCCTCCGGGATTTCGCCGTGCACGGCCACTCCGAAACCCGACTCAAAATGGGTGTCATACACCCAGCGCCCGGTCATGCTAAGCGGCACGGTGCAGTGCGCGAACAGCAGATTGTCGTCCCACGCCCTTGACAGGTTGGCCTGGAATCCCGGACAGCCTGACAGTTTCCTGGCGACGGCCATGGATATCATGGCGGGAACATCCCCTTCGCAAGTGGCGGTAAAACCTTCCGAATTGAGCAGGGCGAGCGACATGCAGCCGGTGTTATGAACGGCTGTAAGAAGATCGAAGCACCTGATTGTCAATCCGTTGAGCCGGTATTTCGCAATCAGCCGCAGCAAAGCGCCATAGATGTCGAGCGAAGCTGCGAGGTCGCTTTCCGGAATGGGCTTGCCGTACTTGGGAGTATTTAGCGCCTGCAGCTCCACGTCCGGATGGCTGCGGCGCGCTATTTCCTCCAGAAGTTCCTCCATCGGAATATCCACGAGTTCCAGCCCGAGAACTTCCTTCGCCCGCACATAGTCTACGTCGCTGCTGATAAGCCAGTCGGAAGGACGGCCGACTACCCCGAGGCGTTCTCCTTCAAGGATGCGGCCCGGATTCACGGAACTTACGAGATGCCCTGCACTCCCTTGCCTGGAAACGGCAGCTGAAGACGCTCCCGCCCGGATGCGGCCGGCGATATACTCCGGACTCCCATGCAGGATTTCTCCTTGAACGCCGTGCAGGTTGAGATATGAAAGGATCTCCATGGATGCGGCCAGCGAATTGCTGAGGCCGCTGGTGAGCAGACGGACGGGCTCCGGAATGCGAAGGGCTCCGTCTTTCACGAAGATGCTCTTGAAGATACCTTCGGTACCGCCGGTACGCACGTAGATGAGATCGTCCCCGAGGGTTCCGTAAGTCGAGAAATCCCCGCCTTTGACGTCGAACCGTTCCCCGAGGGCAGCCTCGATGTCTTTGATGAACGGTTCCTGGGAGGCGGTACGGGTGAGTTCGGAGTGGAGGTCGGAAGTGAGGGTATAAAGGCTTGCAGGCATAACGTTTGTAAAAATACGTAAAAATATTGATATTTGCAGGTTATGAAGACAGCCGTCGTCATACTCAACTGGAACACCAAAGGGTATCTCAGGAGCTTCCTTCCGGCGCTCATCCGCAGCCTCGGAGAGGATGCCGAAGCGGTAGTGGCCGACAGCGCCTCGACCGACGGAAGCATGGAGATGATGGCCGAGGTATTTCCTTCTGTCAAGACCATTCCGCTAGGCTCCAATTACGGCTTTACGGGCGGTTACAACAGGGCTCTGTCCGGGTTGGACGCAGAGTATTTCGTACTCATCAACTCCGACATCCTGGTGGACGACCACTGGCTTCATCCCCTCGTGGACTGGATGGACACGCATCCCGAGTGCGGCATCTGCGGTCCGAAGCTCCACGGGCTCGTAAAAAAGGACGGGAAGTACTTGAAAACCGACAGCTTCGAGTATGCCGGCGCCGCCGGCGGATATCTTGACCGCTTCGGTTTCCCGTTCTGCAGGGGAAGGGTGCTTAACCGCGTTTGCAAAGACGAAGGCCAGTACGACTCTCCCTCCGACGTGCAATGGTGCACCGGCGCCTGCCTCATGATCAGGAGCAGCCTCTGGAAAGAGCTGGGAGGCCTTGACGACAGGTTCTTCGCTCACATGGAAGAGATCGACCTGTGCTGGAGGGCCAGGCTCGCGGGCTGGAAGGTCAACGTCGTTCCGCAAAGCACGGTATGGCACCTGGGCGGAGGCACGCTCTCCCCGAAGTCACCTTGGAAACTCGAGCTGAACTACCGCAACAACCTGCTGCTGCTCGAGAACAACCTGGCTGCGAGCTACGAAGCCGCCGGCATTCCTGCGGACAGGGCCGGAAAGAAGTCTGCCCGCAAAATAGCATTCCGAGTCTTCCTGGACAACTGCACCCGCATGGTTTATGCGCTCACCGGCAGAAAAGACTACGCGGCGGCGGTCACGAAGGCCCATGATGGCTGGAAGCAACTCAGGGGCGAATCTTCCGGCACCGGAAAACTCCCAATACGGGGAGAGGCTCCGCTAATGCCGGTGAATATCATTCCCAACGCCCTTCTGAGGGGGGAAGGGATCTTCAGGTATCTGGACAAAAAAGTATTCAGGATATGAAAATCATCATTCAGGGGGCAGGGGCCGTCGGTTCCCATCTCGCAAAGATGCTCCGTGCCGAAGGCAACAACATCGTAGTCATCGACGACGATGCCGAAAGGCTGGATAATCTGGCATCAGCCGTGGATATCTACGCGATCCAGGGAAAACCCAATTCCATCAAGGTTCTCAGGCAGGCCGAGGTCCAGACCGCAGACCTTTTCATCACGGTGTATCCGTCCTCGCTTCAGGACGTCAACGTGGTAAGCGCCATACTGGCAAAGCAGCTGGGCGCCAAGAAGGTCGTAGCCCGCATCAATGACGAAGAGTATCTGACGCCCGAAAACAAGCTCATATTCAAGGAGATGGGCATTGAGCTCATGTTCTACCCCGAGAAGACCGCCGCCGATGAGATAGTGGATCAGCTCAAGCACGCCACCTTCTCCGAAACGATGGACTTCGCGCACGGACGCCTCCAGATTTCGGTCTTCAAACTGGACGAGAACTCCCCTCTCCTCGACCAGAAGATAATCGAATTCTCGAGGTCGCTCTCGAAGGAGGATTCCGAAAAATTCAGGATTATCGCCATCTCCAGGGGAGAAAAGACCATTATCCCCCGTCCCGACACCGTCTTCCAGTTCGGCGATCTCGTCTTCACCATAGCAAAGCGCGAAGGCGTGGATCTGCTCATAAAGTATTTCGGCAAGAAAGACGTTTCCGTCGAGAAGGTGATGATCATAGGCGGCAGCCCCATAGCTGCAATGGTGGCCAAGAACCTTTCAATGAACGGGATAGGCGTAAAGATAATCGAAATAGATCCAGAAAGGAGCGTAAAACTCGCGGAGGAACTTCCCGACGACATCATAGTCGTTACGGGAGACGGGCGCAATTCTCAGTTCCTCTATGAAGAGGGCATACGCGAATACGACGCCTTCATAGCGCTTACCGGCCAGGACGAAGCCAATATCCTGTCGTGCGTGGTGGCCAAAAAGCTGGGAGTGTTCCGCACCGTAGCCGAGGTGGAGAACTTCGAGTACACACGCCTGGCCGAGGAAATGGGCGTGGACACCGTAATCAACAAGAAACTCACCACTGCCGGGCGCATATTCAAGTTCACCCTCAGCGGTCGTGCACGTTTTGTGAAATACATGTCCGGAACATCCGCCGAAGTCATAGAATACACCGTCGCTCCGGGCAGCGCCATCACGAAACACCCCATCAAGGACCTCGGTTTCCCGCAGGGCGCCATCATCGGCGGAGTCATCCGCGGAAACGACTCCTTCATTGCGGTAGGAGATTCAGTGATAGAAGCTTACGACCGCGTCGCGGTCTTCGCGCTCCCCGATACCATCAAGGAAATAGACCGTTTCTTCAAGTAGTCCCTCCGGTTTCTAATAGTCAGACTCCAGCTTGGAAACCGGCAGCTCGAGAATGCGCCGCTCCGGATTCGTCATGCCGACGAAACCTATGCCTCCGTCTATATTGTCCGGGAGTGTAATGTCTTCCAGGGCGAAGATGGCGCTGTCGCCGAATAAGGAATTGAGAGACTTCAGATAGTAGTAATACTGCTCCGACAGCAGCGAGATCTCTACACAGAAACGCCCTTCCACTTCAATCACGTCAGTTCCATAACCGAAGTCGCCGGTCAGGTCCCAGAAAGAGACCTGATCCGCGGACGGACGGAGCGTAATGCTTTTCCCGTTGAAGGAGAGGTCCGTGAAAATACCGTATCTGTTAGGCGTATCAAACGAAAACAGGGCGTCCTGCGCCTGCGGCCCCGAGAAACTCGACTCGGAAAGGACAGGATCGCCGGAAGTATCCAGGCTGCAGAAGATGCGCCCGTCACTCTCCCCCGTGCATTGGCCGCCTGCAAAACCGGCGGCATGATAATCATAATTCACCAGAAGTCGGTAGTAATTGTGGCCGGGATCGTTGTCCTGAAGGGTTATGGAGAACTTATAGACGGTTTTCACCCAGTCTTCCATGGGCTCCTTCACCTCCAACACCGAGACGTTTTTCAGTTTCGGCATGGGCGGCACCGTGACGGAAGCCGAAGCCTTGTATGAACCGCCGTCCGCAACCGCCTCCAGCCTGATTTCGTCGCCGGTAGCGAAATTTGCGGTGAACAGATAGGGCTCCATGAAAGTGTAGTAGGCGCTTTCCTGCTTGGGCCATTCGTGAGAATCGGCATGTGCAGCCACGGCGGCGAGCTTTCCGTTGACATAGCATTTCACCTCCCCCGATTTCACCGCCTCGATCCCGTTGACGGTACTGATGCCAAGGTAGACCGCTTGAGTGTCTGCACCAACCTCGAGCAAGGAGTTCATGATCAACTTCTTGCTTGTGTCTTTCGGACGGTATTCCAGCGGATTTTCACAGGCGGCCGCCAGCACTAGAAAAAGAAATGCAGCTATATATCTTTTCATGGTTTTCAGAATTTGCGGGTCCAGCCTATGGACGGAATTATGGGAAGAATGGTGATTTTACTGAGCTCAACCTGGGTCTTCACGGCCTCCCTCTCCGACGAGTAATCCCCCGAGGGGCTGGTGCGGATGAGTGAAGTGAAAACGAAGGTGGGATTCATGTAATTGTATACGTTGTATACCGACACGTCCCATACGGCGGTGCCGCGACGTTTCTGCCTCGTCCAGGTTAGTCCGAGGTTAAGGCAGTGCGAGGGGGGAAGACGGTAATTGTTGCGGCTTACCACATAGTCTTCCTGGATGAGACGCCCGTCTGGTGTCAGCACGGTAGTCTGCCTTTCGGGAATGGTCACCACTCCTCCGGTGGCGAATGTCCAGGTTCCCGATACCGCAAATGCTTCGCTGAAACGGTGGTTGACTACGAGGGAAACATTGTGACGACGGTCATAGCGGTAAGGAAAGACCATTCCCCCGTTTATGGTGCCATTGGGGAAGACCCTGTCGGACCAGGCCAGCGTATAGCCCAGCCAGCCCGTGGTGGCTCCCTGAGTTTTCTCCACGAAGAGTTCCACTCCCCTGGCGAATCCCTCCCCCATCTCGACGTTGTATTTCCAGTTGGTATTGTTGCCGATAAACGAGGTGCCGTCGCGGTATTCCAGGATATTGTGCATCCATTTGAAATAGCCTTCAATGGAGAATTCCCAACCTGGAATGGCACTGCAATAGGCGCCGAGCGACACTTGGTCGGAGGTCACCGGCTTAATCTTGTCGGTGATCGGCACCCACAGGTCTATGGGAAGAGTAATCTTGGCGGGCGAAAGCAGGTGCACGTACTGGGCCATGCGCGAATAGGCGGCCTTTGCGGAGTAACCGTCGACGAACTCGTATTTCATGCTCACGCGCGGCTCCGCCGAAAGATACGGGGTTCCATGAGTATGGAAAAAGGCGAGATGGATGCCCGGATTGACTGTAAGCCTGTCTCCCAGCGAGAAATCGTCTTCCACGTAAAGATTAGCTTCAATCCCCTTCAGGGTGGCGTCGGAGGCCGCTTCAAAGGTGGTATCAATCATTTCCTTGCCGTTCATCTCCATCATGAAACCGGTCAATGTTTCGGGGATGAAACTGTGATGCACCAGCTCCGCTCCGAATTTCACCAGATGTTCCGGGACCGGCGTATAATCGAAGTCGATCTTGGCCGTGAGATCCCTCATGCCGGAGTTGTATCCCAGCGTGAGGACGCCTTTTTCACGTATTATTCCCGCTTTAATCTCTTCCTGGATATCGGTACCGACATGCATCTTGTAACGGGTATAGGCCAGAGTGGTGTTGGAGAAGAGCTTACTGGAGAAGACATGGTTCCAGCGCAGTCCGGCAAGGGTGTTTCCCCAATGGAAGTCGAAATTGGTATAACTCCTGCGTTCCACCTTGATCCCGTCCAGATCGATATCGGTATCGTTGTCTTTATTGCGGTAATAGAAGATGTCCCTTCCGCTGTAGAAACTGGCATAGAGCCTGTCCCTGTCCGAAATCCGCCAGTTGAGCTTGGCATTGGCATCGTAGAAGTAATAGTTTACCGGATTATCGAGCGCCCAGTGGATTAACGGAGTGAAGAGGAAACTGTGGAGTACCCTTCCGCTCAGGCTGAAAGACAGCTTATCCTTTATGATGGGCCCTTCCAGATGGATCTTGTCCGTAAGCGCCCCCACCCCCACAGTGCCGTGGAACTCCTTCATGTTGCCGTCATTGGTGCGGATGTCTATTATCGAGGAGATGCGCCCTCCGTACCTCGCGGGGAACGACCCCTTGTAGAGCGTGGCCTTCTTCACGGCCTCCGGCTGGAAAATGCTCAGGATACCCAGCAGGTGGTCAGCGTTGTACAGGGGGATGCCGTCGAGCAGTAGCAGGTTCTCCTCGGGGCCGCCGCCGCGCACGTAGATGCCGCTGAAGCCTTCGGTGCCGCTCTGCACGCCTGGCATGAGCTGGATCGTCTTGAGCACGTCGTGTTCGCCGAACAGCACGGGGGCCTGCTTTATTACCGTCATGGGCAGCTCGATGGCGCTCATTTTGGTGCTTCTGATACCCGCGTCCTTGGATGCCGCGACTGTGGCGCCCTCCAGCCTGTTGTCCGCCACGAGGTGGATGTTCAGGGTGGTGTCTTTCTGAAGGTCGAGCGTTATCTCCTGGTCGGAATAGCCCACGTACGAACAGAGCAGGGTGTGTCTCCCCTTCGTCAGGGTAAGGGTATAGAAGCCATATGAATTGGTGACCGCCCCGGAGACGTCCTCGACGACTCCGGCGCCTATAAGCGTTTCTCCGGTGGCTGCATCGGTGACGTATCCGCTCACTGTAGCCTTCTGGGCGAAGGCGGAGACGGCGGAAAGCGAAAGGGCCGCAGCCAGAATGCACAACAATCTCTTCATTTCGGTGCCAAAGATAGCGAGAATTATTAGTATCTTGCAGTCCGATGAACAAAATAGTCTATTTCCATGGATTCGCCTCCTCCGGAGCCAGCGGCTCGGTGCTTCTCCTGAGGCATTATTTCATCACCGACAAGGTGCTCGCCCCCGATATCCCCCTGGATCCCGCGAAAGCCCTCCCGTTCCTGAAGGATTTCTGCGACAGGGAGCAGCCCGACCTTATCATCGGCTCCAGCATGGGCGGCATGTACGCCCAGCAGATGAGGGGTTTCTTCCGCATCTGCGTAAATCCGGCTTTCGAGATGTCCAAGATGTACAACGTGCTGCGGGTGGGAGCATTCGAGTGGACGTGCAAGCGGCAGGACGGCGAGAAGAAGGGGCATATCACCAAAGAAATCATCGCGCATCTGCGCGAGATGGAGGAAAGGCAGTTCGACGGCATCACCCCGGATGAGCAGATTCTGTGCTACGGCCTGTTCGGCCGCCAGGACGACCGCGTGACCGGCGGCTACGACATCTTCACGAAATACTACCCCAACGCTTCGTGGTTCGAAGGCGGCCACCGCCTCAACGACGAAATCATGAAAACCGCCGTCGTTCCTCTGGCAAAGGACCTTCTGGGAGAAACCTGACGCACAAAAAAAGGCGACCGGATTGGTCGCCTTCTTTTTTTGTATCAGGAAAGCCTAGAGGGCTTTGCCGTCGGAACCGAGAACGTCTACGATCTTGTGCATGTAGAGTTTCTTCATTTCATCGCGGGCGGGGCCGAGATACTTGCGCGGGTCGAACTCACCGGGCTTCTCATTGAAGACCTTGCGCACGGCGGCGGTCATGGCAAGACGGCTGTCGGAGTCGATGTTGATCTTGCAGACAGCGCTCTTGGAAGCTTCGCGAAGCTGCTCTTCGGGGATACCGACAGCATCGGGCAGATTTCCGCCGTTGGCATTGATGATGTCGACATATTCCTGCGGAACGCTGGATGAGCCGTGAAGTACGATGGGGAAGCCGGGGAGCTTCTTCTCGATTTCGTGAAGGACGTCGAATGCGAGCGGAGGAGGAACCAGACGGCCGGTCTTCGGGTCGCGGGTGCACTGCTCGGGACGGAACTTGTATGCACCGTGGCTGGTACCGACGGAGATTGCGAGGGAGTCGCAGCCGGTACGCTTGCTGAAGTCGATCACTTCCTCGGGACGGGTGTAGTGGGATTCCTCTGCGGAAACCTCGTCTTCCACGCCGGCCAGCACGCCGAGTTCGGCCTCGACGGTGACGTCGTACTTGTGGGCGTATTCTGCAACCTTGCGGGAGAGCTCGATGTTCTCTTCGTAGGGCTTGCTGGAGGCATCGATCATAACGGACGAGAAGCCCATGTCAACGCAGCTCTTGCACAGCTCGAAGCTGTCGCCGTGGTCGAGATGGAGGCAGATCTGGGGATGCTCCCAGCCGAGTTCCTTGGCGTATGCCACAGCACCTTCCGCCATGTAGCGCAGGAGGGTCTGGTTGGCATAATTGCGGGCGCCCTTGGAAATCTGGAGGATAACCGGGGACTTGGTTTCGGCAGCAGCCTGGATGATAGCCTGGAGCTGCTCCATATTGTTGAAATTGAAAGCGGGGATAGCGTATCCGCCCTTGACGGCTTTTGCAAACATCTCACGGGTGTTTACAAGGCCCAGTTCTTTGTAATTAACCATTGTTGTTATAGAATTAAACCAATAATTTCTCTAATCGAGCAAATTTAACTAATTTTGCAGAAATACGAACCGTTATCACAACAAATAGTTACCACAACAAACATGTGCCTTTTCAAGAAGAAAGCCCCGAAAGGAAAAGCCCTCATTTTTTCAGCGCCTTCAGGATCCGGTAAAAGCACCATAGTGCATCATATCCTGGACATTTATCCCGACATGGAATTCTCCGTTTCCGCCACCTCCCGACAGCCGAGGGGCGAAGAGAAAGACGGCGTGGACTATTATTTCCTTACCGAGGAGGAGTTCCGCTCACGCATCGCCGAAAACGGCTTCGTAGAGCATGAAGAAGTGTATCCGGGGCGTTTCTACGGCACTCTCAAAAGCGAGATAAAGCGAATCTGGGACGCCGGGCACGTGGTAATCTTCGACGTGGACGTCAAGGGCGGAGTGAACCTCAAGAAGTATTTCGGAAAGGACGCCCTCTCCGTTTTCATCCAGGCTCCTTCGGTGGAAGTGCTCAGGGAGCGCCTGGTAAAAAGAGGCACGGATTCCCCCGAGGACATCGAGAAGAGGGTGGCCAAGGCCTCCGAAGAGATGACCTACGCCCCGCAGTTCGACCATATTCTGATCAACGACGATCTTCAGAAAGCTTTTGATGAAGCCGAGGCCCTGGTGAACCACTTCCTGTCAAAATGAGAATAGCGGTCTACCCGGGTTCATTCGATCCCCTGCACATCGGACATCTCGCAATCATGGAGTATCTCACCGGCGAGCAGGCGTTCGACATGGTTTATCTCGTGATATCCCCGCAGAACCCGTTCAAAGACCCGTCCAAGGCGGCCAATGCCCGAAAGCGCTACGAAGATGCCGTCGCGGCGGTGAAGCGCCACCCCGAACTACGTGTCCGGGCGGACGACATCGAGCTCGGCATTCCCCCGCCCAACTACACCATCAAGACGCTGGACGCGCTCAAGGCGCGCGAGCCCGGAAACACCTTCACCCTGGTGATGGGCGCCGACAATCTGGCAGGCCTGTCACACTGGCGCTGCGCCCGCAGGATACTGAGCGACTATGAAACGATAGTCTATCCGCGTACCGGATTCGATTCGGAAAAACTTCTCAGGGAACTGAGGGAATACTGCCGCATCAAGCACATCGCCTGCCACGTTCGCCTCATCGACGCCCCGCTGGTGGACATCTCCTCCACCGAAATCCGCAAAGCCATCGCACGCGGCGAAGACGTCAGCAAGTTGCTGATGTAATCTATCCCAACAGCCGCTCGATGTCGCGGTCGGATGCGGACGGGGCCAGTCTGCGGATCCGGGATGCAAGATAAGCCCGGGATTCTTCCGGAGTGCACTTCGGATCCAGACTCCTTTCAGTTTTTTCACCGGCGAACGCCTCGAAGGCGGCGAAGGGGCCTCCGTTTCCAGAAACGCTCTCTGCGAAGAAATCCTCCGGCCTGCAGAAACTGGCCTTCTGCCATCCGCTGTAATGTAGATCGGGGCCTCGGTAAACCCGCTCGAAGTCGCCGATTATCAGCAATGTACGGGCCTCCAGCCTGGTAAGCAGGGCATCTGCAGCCGCCTTCTTGATACCCAGCAGCCGTCGGACGTCTCCGGTGGTACAGGAGCCGTTTTCGCGCACAAAAGCCATCACCCGCTCCCCTGCCTCATCCATGCCCTTTTCCGCAAGGCTACGCTTCCAGTTCATCAGGTGAAAGAAGCACTCCGCAGTGGCAAACGCGGCCTTGCCGCCCAGAAGGAACTTTCCGTAAGCCACATTTCCGCTCTGCACTGCATATATCTTCCAGTCCCACGGCCCCAGCTCGTCGCCGTCGAACCAGTGCTCCCTGGGAGTCAGGTCCTCGATCGAGTAGCCGGGGATATGGTTACGGAAAAAAGGAATGATGCCGGCATCGATGATGTCGGCATACATGTCCCGTTCATTGCAAATCAGTTTCATGATGGGTTCGAAGCGAAGCGACGCAGGGGTGTTTGAGGGGGTACGCCCCCTCAATGTTGCCTGGAGCAGTAATGCTGCCGCATTACTGCTCGTCGGGCTTGCCGTAATCCGGGCCGGGACCGCCGTTACCGCCCTGCGGACCCTGCTGGCCGCCGAACGGATTGCCGCCCTGACCGCCGAACGGGTTGCCGCCCTGCGGGCCCTGGGGACCACCCTGCTGGCCGGCGCCGGCATTCATGGCCTCCGATGCGGCGTGCCATGCCTCCTCGAGCTGCTTGGAGTAACGCTCGATGTCGGCGAGGTTCTGATTCTTCACGGCATCCTTCAGAGGATTGAGTGCGGCCTCGATTGCGCTGCGCTTGTCGGCGGGAATCTTGTCGCCGTAGTCCTTGAGGTTCTTCTCGGTCTGGAAGCAGAGTGCATCGGCGTTGTTGACCTTGTCGACGCGCTCCTTGGCGGCCTTGTCGGCATCTTCGTTGGCCTTGGCCTCATCGCGCATGCGCTTGATTTCGTCGTCGGACAGGCCGCTGGAGGCCTCGATACGGATGCTCTGCTCCTTGCCGGTGGCCTTATCCTTCGCGGAAACGCTCAGGATGCCGTTGGTGTCGATATCGAACGACACTTCGATCTGCGGGATGCCGCGCGGTGCGGGAGCGATGCCGTCGAGATGGAATACGCCGATCTGCTTGTTGTCCTTGGCCATCGGGCGCTCGCCCTGCAGGACACGGATTTCGACTGAAGGCTGGTTGTCGGCCGCAGTGGAGAATATCTGGTCCTTGTGGACGGGGATGGTGGTGTTGCTCTCTATAAGCTTGGTCATTACTCCGCCAAGAGTCTCGATGCCGAGGGAAAGCGGAGTGACGTCGAGAAGGAGCACGTCCTTGACGTCGCCTGCGAGCACGCCGCCCTGGATGGATGCGCCGATGGCCACTACCTCGTCGGGATTGACACTCTTGTTGGGTTCCTTGCCAAAGAAGCCTTTCACGAGCTCCTGAATCTTGGGGATACGGGTGGAACCGCCCACAAGCAGGACTTCGTCAATCTGGGAAGCGCTCAGGTGAGCGTCTTCCAGAGCCTTGCGGCAAGGCTCCATGGTGCGCTGGAAGAGATTGTCGCACAGGGCCTCGAACTTGGCGCGGGTAAGGCTCTTCACCAGGTGCTTGGGACCGGTGGCGTCTGCGGTTATGTAAGGCAGGTTGATTTCGGTGGAAGTCTGGTTGGAAAGTTCGATCTTGGCCTTTTCGGCAGCCTCTTTGAGGCGCTGGAGAGCCATCGGATCCTTCTTGAGGTCGAATCCGTTGTTTTCGGCCGCGAACTCGCCGGCGAGCCAGTCCATGATGACCTGGTCGAAATCGTCGCCGCCCAGATGAGTGTCGCCGTTGGTGCTCTTCACTTCGAACACGCCGTCACCGAGCTCAAGGATACTGATATCGAAGGTGCCGCCGCCGAGGTCGTATACGGCGACCTTCATGTTCTTGTTCTTCTTGTCGAGACCGTAGGCAAGGGCTGCGGCGGTAGGCTCGTTGATGATGCGCCTGACGTCGAGTCCGGCGATCTTGCCGGCCTCCTTGGTGGCCTGCCTCTGGGAGTCGGAGAAATATGCGGGAACCGTGATGACGGCTTCCGTAACCGGCTGGCGCAGATAGTCTTCTGCTGTCTTTTTCATCTTCTGGAGGATGATGGCCGAGATTTCCTGCGGGGAATAGAGACGGCCGTTGATATTCACGCGCGGGGTGTTGTTCTCGCCGCGGGACACCTCGTAAGGCACGCGGGAAACTTCCCTGTCCACCTGGTCGTAAGTTTCACCCATGAACCGCTTGATGGAGAAAACGGTATTCTTGGGGTTTGTAATGGCCTGGCGCTTGGCGGGATTACCCACCTTGCGCTCGCCTTCGGCGGTGAATGCGACCACCGAGGGAGTGGTGCGCTCGCCTTCATTATTGATGATGACGGTAGGCTGGTTGCCTTCCATCACTGCCACGCAACTGTTGGTAGTTCCGAGGTCGATTCCGATAATTTTACCCATTTTATTCTGTTTTTAATATTGTCAGTTTTTTCCACCCCTTCCGGGGTACGCAAAGGAATCAGCCAAACGCGTGCCACCGGCTGTTTTCTGACAAATTGTCATTATCTTTGTACCATGATGTACAGGCAACCCGGCCGGGAGGAATATGCCGACCTGCAGCGGCGCATCGTCTACGAAGACAATCACCTGCTCGTTTTCAACAAACGGGCGGGAGAGATCGTGCAGGGCGACAAGACCGGCGACGAGCCACTGAGCGAGACGCTGAAGGCTTTCGTGGCATTCCGGGACGACAAACCCGGGAGGGTTTTCATGGGTGTCCCCCACCGCCTCGACCGCCCCGTAAGCGGACTGGTCGTCTTTGCCAAGACAAGCAAGGCCCTGGAGAGGCTCACCGAAATGTTCCGCAAGGGCGAAGTGCACAAGACTTATCTCGCGCTCTGCTGCGGCA
>JAILQG010000019.1 GCA_024699055.1 Bacteroidales bacterium | reverse complement strand
GGACCGGAAGGCCGCGTATACGCCTACTGTTGGTTACTGGGTTAAGGAGTGCAGCAAGGACAAGCTGGTGCTTGAGCGCTTTGAGATAAATACGGACGGGCCGAATCTGCTGGAGGGCGATGTGACGTTCCGGAGGATGGGACTATATACCAAGTAGATTCTTCGGCCTTTGGCCTCAGAATGACAGTCCTCAGGAAGACATTCCATTGAATGACAGAACTGCCGTCACGTTGAGGTGGCGGCAGTTCTCTTATGTGGATGGGTTTATTTCTTGATCAGGACTATCCAACGGCCGGTGAACGATAGTCTTAACAATTTTATAGTCCGACAAGTAAATCTTTTGTTTATGAGCCCTTCGGGCCGGTATCCTCAAG
The DNA here is from genome assembly GCA_024699055.1 of Bacteroidales bacterium. Lineage (GTDB taxonomy): Bacteria > Bacteroidota > Bacteroidia > Bacteroidales > UBA932 > Cryptobacteroides. The sequence goes on along the minus strand of JAILQG010000019.1, from coordinate 4,452 downwards.
TTTTTTTGCGATTCTGCCCCGTATGATGTATATTTGTATTGGCTGTAAATCGTGGTGGATACGAACCCCGTTGACACGCTTTTACAGTCCCATTGAGAAATCAGTGAGAATGAAAATGCGCTTTCTTAAGTTACTCATTTTCAGCGTCTTAGGAGGGTATTTAACGGCCTGTCACGCCGGGGGTCGCGAGTTCGAGCCTCGTCCGCACCGCTGAAAAGTGCCTTCTACGTATGTAGGAGGCACTTTTTATATTCAATTTTTCGTGATTTAATACTAAAAACGACCGCTTTCCCGGAAAAAGTCGTAACTTTGTAAAGATTCTTTACAGTGGTGTAAGGAGTCTTTACGGTTTTGCGAGGGTAATGGATTCCGTAAGTGATTGGGGGCGTGTATATTGCATTGTATGGAACGGAATTTGACTCGTGCGTGGGCGTACAATGTTAATTTGACAATGGCTTCGAAAGTTGGGAAAATACTAGTGGTTGATGATAACCTGGGAATCCGCCGGGCGTTGGAGATTTTGTTGCCGACTCATTTTGCAGAGGTGAAGACGATTCCTTCACCTGCGACATTGGTGTCCTCGCTGGAGCAGTTCCGGCCGGATGTGGTGCTGCTGGACATGAACTTCAACACCAGCATCAACACGGGCAATGAGGGGCTGTATTGGGCCGGGGAGATCAAGGAGATGGCCCCCGAAGTGGAAGTAGTGCTCTTTACCGCTTATGCCGATATCGCCCTGGCGGTGGAAGGCATGAAGCGCGGCGCCTTCGATTTCATCGTGAAGCCTTGGGATAATGACAAACTGGTGGACACGCTCACGGCTGCCCGGGACAAGGCCAGGAAGGCGATGGGGAGAGATGCTTGTCATCCTGAGCGCAGCGAAGGATCTATGTTCTGGGGCTCCTCCAAGCCGATGGCGGCCATCCGGAAGACGCTGGAAAAGATTGCGCCCACGGACGCCACCGTGCTCATTACCGGCGAAAACGGCACCGGCAAGGATGTACTGGCGCGGGAAATACACGCCCACAGCCTCCGGAGCGGGAAGCCGATGGTAGCGGTGGATGCCGGCGCCATCACGGAGACACTGTTCGAGAGCGAACTTTTCGGCCACGTCAAGGGCGCTTTCACCGATGCTCACGCAGACCACGTGGGCAAATTTGAGCAGGCCGACGGAGGGACGCTCTTCCTCGATGAAATCGGCAATATTCCCCTACACCTGCAGGCCAAGCTGCTGCGGGTGATTCAGAACCGGAGTGTAGTTCGTGTGGGCGGCTCCCAGGCCACTCCCGTGAACATCCGGCTGATTTGCGCAACCAATATGGACTTGGAGCAACTGGTCCGGGAAGGCCGGTTTCGTGAAGACCTCTACTATCGCATCAATACCGTCCACATCGTCTTGCCTGCACTTCGGGAGCGGAAAGAGGACATCGTGCCGCTGGCGCAACTGTTCCTGGAGCGCTTCGCAGAGAAATATCATCGCCCTTTGACGGGGATCGCTCCGGATGCGGCGGCGATGCTGACGGAGGGCCGCTGGAGCGGCAATATCCGCGAGCTGCAGAACTGCATCGAGAAAGCGGTCATTCTTTCTGAGGGTCGCGAACTTACGGCAAAAGACATACAGCTGGAGTCGGTGGCTAAAGCGGCCGGGACTACCATCAAGGCCGTGAATGAGGCCGAGGAAGAGCGGCTGGTCCGCGAGGCGATGGACCGCACGGATGGCAATATCTCTGCTGCAGCCAAGATGCTGGGTGTGAGCCGGCCGACGCTATATGCCAAATTAAAGAAGTACGGATTATGACTTTTACCCTCTGGCATATCATCGGAGTTGCTGTTATCGTTGCCATTGTGGTGGCGGTGATTGCTACTATCCGGACGCGCCAGAAGGATATCAGGAAGGTGGCATATATGATGGACGCCCTGGAGGACGGTGAACTGAATTTCCGCTTCCAGGATAAAAATAAGTTCAACCGGACTCTCAACCGCATCCGGACCATCTTTGAAAAGCAGCGGCAGGCGCACGAACAGGATTCCTGGACCAAGCTCATACGCGTGCTCACGCACGAGATTATGAATACGGTGTCTCCAATTGCCTCGCTGTCCGATGCACTCTCCAAGTCCATGGATGAGAATGGGCACAGCGAGCTGGATGTAAAGACTGGGCTGGACACTATCAGCGATTCATCCAAGAATCTCATCAAGTTTGTTGAGACATACCGCCAGCTCTCCGGTGTAGCCAGGCCCATTCGCAAGGCGCTGGATCTGCGGGAACTGATGGACAGCGTCATCGGTCTGAACAGCGAGTTTGCGGCCAGCTGCGGCGCTACCTGCCAATATCGGCCGGAGGAGGATGATCTGATGATTTACGCCGATGAGGTCCAGATTTCGCAGATTCTCATCAATCTTATCAAGAACGCTCTGCAAGCGGGCGCGAAGCATATCAACATCACCGCCCGGATGGGCAAGGATGACGACGTGATTATCCAGGTGGCCAATGATGGCGAGCCTATTCCTGTCTCGGCCCAGGAGCAAATCTTCGTCCCGTTCTATACCACCAAAAAGGAAGGCTCCGGCATTGGCCTAAGCATTTCTCGCCAGATTATGCGGAATCATAACGGCACCATTGAACTGCTGCGTAGCGATGCTCAGCAGACCGTATTTGAGCTCCGGTTCAGGTAGTCTCCGTAGGAGAAAACTGTAAAGTGTAAAGCCAGAAAGTGTAAAGTGTACTGTAAACTTTACACTTTTTTCGTATCCGGTCGCAATCGTTTCTGATTCATTATCAATGCTTTGTCACATTTGGCACGGCGGGTGCTTATGTTTGGCACGGTTAAACATAAGTATTGACATGAGAAACCTTTTCATTAGTTGTGTAGTTACGGCTCTGGCGCTTGCTGAGACAGTCAGCGCCAGCGGCCAGACTACTATGACCCTGCATGATTGCATGGAGTACGCCATCTCAAACTCTACAAAGATCCGCATCCAGCAGGCTGCCATCGGCGACGCGCAGATTGACCGGCGGGATGCCTCCCTGGCACTGTTTACCCCGCAGATCAGTGCGCAGACCTATGCGTACTACAACTTCGGCCGCAGCATCGACCCGCAGACCAATACGTACTTCAATACCACGTCGTTCCACAACAATTACGGCGTGAGTGCAGGGTACGACCTCTTCGACGGCTTCAAGGCGGTGAATAATTACAAGATTTCCAAGACGGGAATGCTGATTGCCGACTCCCAGGAGAAGCAGGTGGAAGCTGATATTTGCCTGGCTGTTATGGAGGCGTACTACAACGTGGTGTACTACAAGCGCCTCTGCGACGTTTATGAGGAGCAGGTGGCGGTGGCCGAGCAGGCGCTGGCCAAGGCCCGCCGCCAGGAAGAGCTGGGCCAGAAGGGGCACGCCGATGTGATTCAGATGGAGGCCGATTTGGCTGATCGCCAGTATGACCTGACGAATACGTACAATATGTATCAGGACCAGAAGATGACCCTCGCGGACCTCATGTTCTGGCCGGTGGATGAGGAACTGAATATCGACACATCTATGCCGGTGTGGCAGATTGAGCCGGTGGCCACGGAGTCCGTGGTGGATTTCGCCCTGGAGCATAATCCGGGCATCCAGATTGCCAGCTGGCAGGAGCTTAACGCCAAGCGCGAGCTGAGTACGGCCAAGTGGTCGCTGCTCCCCACTCTTGGCCTGTATGCCGGCTGGAGCACCAGCTACTATACCTATCAGGGTTCCACCACCAATCCTTTCTGGAATCAATTCAAGAATAACGGCGGTGAATATGTGGAGCTTTCGTTGTCGATTCCTATCTGGAGCCGCCTCAGCAAGCATTCCACGATTTCCAGGAAGCAGCACGCCTTGGACAAGGCCACTGCCGAACTGGACCAGAAGCGGCGTGATGTGGAGATCGAAGTCCGCCGGGCCATTCAGGACCGTGACGGTGCGGCTACGGCCTATCAGCAGGCCCAGCGCAAGGCCGAGGTGCAGGCCGAGGCCTACACGCTGAATCTTAAGAAACTGGAACAGGGCCTCATCTCCCCGTTGGAGTTCCAGACCGCGAACAACAATTTCCTCAAGGCCCAGGCCGACGAGATGAACAGCCTGTTCAAGTATCTCATCAAACAGGCGGTTGTCCGCTACTACAATGGTGTTGAATATGTAAATCAGTAAGAAACTATGGATAAGATTATTGAGAAGAAAACCGGATGGCGCATGGCGTTCACGAAGAAGGCCCTGCCCTGGTGGCTGGGAGCGCTGCTGCTGGTGTTTGTGATTTACCTGATTGCAAGGCCCAATAACAAAACCCTGCGGGTCGATAAGGACACTGTGACTATCTCCAGTGCCGTCAAAGGCGAATTCAACGACTATATCCGCATCAGCGGCCGTGTGCAGCCGATGACCACCATCCAGCTGAGCCCGCAGGAAGGCGGCATCGTGGAGAAGAT
>JAILQG010000014.1 GCA_024699055.1 Bacteroidales bacterium | reverse complement strand
ATATTTGCAATCGTCGCCGCCGTCCTGATGCTGTCGGGCTGCGCGGCCCTGCGTATGACCCCTGAACAGGAGGCAAGGCAGAAACAGCTGGTGGAAGAGAAGATTCAGAATCAGCAGTTTACCATCAGCGTCGACAGGATGACGCCCTTGCGGGGCACCGTCCGCAACATCCAGGGCTATTCGTTGCAGGTCGACGGCAACCGTCTGATCTCCTACCTGCCCTATTTCGGCGTGGCGTACGACGCCCCCTACGGAGGTGGCAAGGGCCTCAATTTCGAGGCTGACATCCAGGAATACTCCGATACCCCAGGGAAGGACAGCCATGTTATCCAGATCCTGGTCGATAACGAAGAAGACGTCTATTTATACTACCTCACCGTCTTCGACAACGGCTCCGCTTCATTATCTGTCAAAGGGCGGAAACGGGAACAAATTTCCTACACCGGTCACCTGGAAACTCCGGAGCTTTACGCAAAATAGGAGCCGGACATGATGCTCGTCGCAAAGATACTCAAGTCGAACGGGACCGACGGCGGACTGCTCATCAGTTCCGGGGTGGATTTCGCATCCCTCGACTTTTCAGAGCCGGTCTACATCCCCTTCGAAGGTCTCGACGTTCCGTTCTTCGTCCAGTCCTGCCGGGAGCGCGGGTCGCGCTATATCATTTATTTGAACGATGTTACGACTCTCGAAGATGCCGAGGAGATGGTAGGCCGCGAAGTCTTCGCGGACGTCTCGGCAGAAGATGACGACGAGCAGGATTTCACCGGCTGGAGCGTATTCGACGGCGGGGATGCGGCCACTTTCGGCCATTCCGCTGCGTCTGTCTTCGTGGGCAAGGTCATTGGAGACGAGCCCATCCCCGGGAACTACTGCCTCTATGTGCAGCTGGCTTCCGGCCCCGGCAGGGACGGCACCGCCGAGGTCCTCATCCCCCTCCACCCCGATTTCATCATCTCCGCCGATCCCTCTGCCAAAGAGCTGGTCCTGGACCTTCCCGCAGGGTTGTATTGAGAGCCTTATATGCGATTATGCTGGAAAAACAAAGAATCTAATGTTACAAGATCATTGATATGACTCCTGTGCTTGGATTCTGTCAGGCCGAACGTGGTAACGAGCGCCACATAAACTGAGTGAGTAGGTTTGTGGATGCTCGAATTCATCAGCGCTTCTATATGTCTTGTGATATCCTCGGCATCCTCTTCTTTGAGGACATACTTTCCCTCCGAGAACTTCATTTCGCAGATATAGTCGGCCCGTTCGGCCGTGGCCGGGATGACAAGGTCTATCTGTGCGCCTTCACCACCAGGCGTTTCTCCGCTCCAACTGAAAGGTGTGGAATACTCTTTAATGCGTAGAGTATCGGCCAGTTGGGGCATGTGTTCAATCACCAGGAGTTCAAACGTGTTGCCTGCCCATGTATAGAAAGGCCTGCTTCTTTGTACGGAACGCCAGGAGGTATAATCAGGATTCTCGCAGAAACGCAGGTAAAACAAGGTGAAGAAGTCCATCAGCTGGTAGATGGTTTGTTTCCGCGGGCCACCGTACAGGGTATAGCTCCGGATGATTCCGGAATCAATCAGATTTTCAAGGACTTCTGAGAAATTGCCTCCACCTTTCTTCTCAAGGGCTTTCAGCAGCTGCGACCGTGACATGCCGTAAAAATACTTGCCAAGCTGACGGATGACTTTGATGTAAACGTCGGACGTTGAATACAAACCGGCGTACACATCTTTGAATTCCTGGCGGGCCCTGTCTTTGCCAAAGTAAATGGTGTTGACATTGTCGGCCATGGTACGGTCGGGTCTGAAACGGTCCATGTAATATGGTACTCCGCCGATAATCATGTATGTGAGCGCAACTTCGTATCTGGAAAGGTGGAAGCCTCGTTTCTCCCAATAGCGCTCACACTCGGCAAGGGTAAAGGGTTTTAGTGCGATAGTCTCCGTAGTTCTTCCGTACAGGCCGCCGTATTCGCGGATGACGTTATCAATCATCCAACTGGTGGCTGAACCGCAGACGATGAGGAAAATGTCCTTACGCTTGCGGGCCCACTGGTTCCAGAAGAAACCGAGTTCACTGACCAGTTCTGTGGACTGAGGACCGGCCAGCCACGGTAATTCATCAATGAATACCACTTTTCGGCGGGAGCGTTTGCTCAGAAGGAGTTTTTTCAGGAGGTTCATCGCATCCAGCCAATTTGTGGGTGCCGGATTCCCTTCCTCCGGGAGCCCATATTCCAGCAGACTGCTGTAAAAATGTCGGAGCTGCTGCTGACGACAGGATTCCACCTTCTCGGGATCGTCTTTGTCCACTTTGACATACAGACCGACAGTCATGAAGGAGAATTTGCCTTCAAGGGCTTCCTCAATCAAAAACGACTTACCGACACGACGCCTGCCGTAAAGTGCCAGGAATTCAGAACGAGCTGATTCGTAAAGTCTTGAGATGGTGGCAAGTTCTTCTGCTCTGCCTATAACTGAATATGGGTTCATATTTATGCTAATTACCTGATACAAAAATAGTAATTATCTTTATATGCGTATTTAAAATCGGGCCAAAATAGTAAAAAAAATACCTTTTTGGCCAAATTTCTCAAACCAAAGGACCTGTCCCGGCCAGCGCCAGTTGCTTCTCCGGCTCCCAGGTAGCCCGCGACACAATCTCGTCGTACTGTTCACGTGTAATCCCATCGTCGCTGCCCAGGTCGCACTCATACGGCAAGTCAAAGACACTTCCCTCTTCGTGGTGGTTCAGGTAATCATGGTAGGTCTGCGGTGTAAGCTTCACATAATCCCGCCCCTCCAGGATGTCAAGCATCTTCTGCGCATCGTATACCAGCAGCGGTGCTCCCGCCTCGTAAAGCGCCAGCGCAATCTCGCACCCTGCGTCTACCCAGGCCGAATAACTGACATCAAAGGTAATCAGCCACTTGCCGGGCGTATAGAGCTTAGTGGCACACACATTATTGCGTGACAGCCCCAGTTCCCCATAATGGTCGAAGGCCATTTCCTTGAACGCTTCCTCGCTGTCGAAATCAGTATCGTCCGTTATTTCACCGTGATTACCGTGCTGGTAATAACGGTAAAACTCAATATCCGTCATCGCCGCAGACTCTTCTGTAAACCGTGCATAAGCTTCCCGCTCCTGACGGCTTTGCCGCATCAGATGCCGGAAGTGCTCCCGATAAGCAATATATGCCACCCTGAAGTACTTTGCATAGATACGGATACTCATGTGAGGCAGGGGCTCACGGTAGCATGCCGGCAACTGTGACGTTTCCTGCCGATAAACCTTCTCATTGGCTATGCATTCCTTAAGCATCTTGATGACCTGCTTGAACTTCCTTGGGCGTTTCCGCTGCCAAGGCACAATCCGGTCCAAATCTTTTCTGGCAATCCGCCCTGTTCGCTGCCGCTTGGGCAGATGCTCTTCCACATAGCGGTTGTACGCCTCCACATCGGCTGCAATGGCCGGCACCTTCTTCCGCAGGAATTCCGCCAGCGGCTCCAGCAGCCACGCCATACCCTCCTGATATGCATCTTCATCATCATCGTGAACCTGGCGCGACCAAAAGTCTCCGTTCGTCAAATAGAGGTACGTGTGCCCGTTGTATTGGCTAACCGTAATGCGGTACCACTGCGATTCCCGAGGGTAGTAATCTTCCCACGCCTTCAGATAATCTGCGCGCGTCTCAATGTCCTCGCTCACGCATTTAATATCCCGGAACGACGCCCAGTCCGACGGCTTTCCCCGCGGCACCTCAATCCACATCGAGCGCCTGCTGTCATCTCCGGTAGGCGCAAACACGTCCAGCAAATCCCGAATCTCCAGCAGTAGCTCACGTGACCTGCCGCTTACACTTATCCCGCCCAGACCCCGGCTTCCGTGCCCGGCCCGCTCCATCAGCGGCACCGTTAAAGATTTCTTTTTCATTGTCATATACTTAATTTAGAGAGAATAAAGCTATATTTGCACCATCCGAAGGGTATGATAAGGAACAACGGTTTGAGGCGCACCTTTCCCCCCGAGGACAGACCGATAGCTGACGAGTTACCTGGAATCGTGCCGCTCCTCTCGCTATCGGTCGTTTTTTTGCACATCTCAGCTTTTCACCCCGTCAAGGTTTACCTTTACTGCCAGATGCGGTTCTGACGGCTCCACATGATACTGCGGAACCGTTTCCTCGTCGCAGTACGACAGTATCCGCTCCCGCGGGGGGAACACCCCCTCCAGAATATCGTCGGTGTCGCAGCGGGAGGCGATGTTCACTATCGAGCGCCCGGACAGTGTGTACCTTCGAGCCAGCTCGCCGGCAAGGTCGTCGGTAAGCTGCGGAAGCTGCTGCTTCCATATCTTGAGCCTAACCGCAGCGTCCGGCATGGGGAAGTGGATCTTGTCGACGAAGCGGTTCATGAAAGCCGGGTCCATCGACTCCTTCAGGTTCGTGGTAGCGACGAAGACCCCCTCGAAGCGCTCGAGCTCTTCAAGTAGGATGCTCTGGACCGTGTTGTTCAGTTGCTCACGAGGCTGACGCGCATCGGCGTTTCTGGTCTTTATGATACCGTCCGCTTCATTGAAAAGCACAATGGGTGACACGCCGCTGATGGCAGTCACGTACCGGATAACACGGAAAAGGCCCCTGTAGTTTTTCTCCGACTCTCCGTTCCAGCAGCCGTTCAGCTTGGAGGAATCGGCGCAGATGAGAGGCCTGCCGGAAGCAAGGGCCATCTGCCTGCAAAGCTCCGTCTTTCCGGTTCCGGGCTCCCCGTCGAAGAGGAAGAGGAGCGCCCCGCGCCTGCCGCGCTGCCGTTGCCGCTCCAGCACTTTTTCGTAACGCTCCGGGCTGACGACGTTCATGAGCCGCGTCATCTTCCGGGCCGTTTCCCCCGAAAAGTACAGTTCCTTCCTATCGATTTCGGACGGCATGATGACGTTTGCATACCTGTCGATGACGGCCTTTCGGATGAGGTCTTCGCGGCCGCGATAAAAATCGGACACGAAGGGGATTGAGAAAATATACCCCACGGCCGTGTTGTGATCTCCCTCGGACACAACCACAGACGCAAAGCCCCTTTCGACGGCGCGGTCAAGGTTGACTTCGGTTTTCTCTTCATCAAGGATGAAAGGCACGGTGAACTTCTTTTCGAAGTTCTGCCCGAGACGCGCGAACGCGGCCACTTCTTCCGGCCCCCACTCGTCCGCTTTCCACTTCAAAAGCGCCTCTTTTTCCCTTTCGCTGAATGTCCGTCCATCCCAGCAGTTCATTATGGAGCCGAGCCACTCCGAATCACTTGTCAGGTTGAAATCAATATCTAAATCTACTTCATTACATATATTCATCAACTTATCGTGACACCGGTAGAATTCCAAATCGCTGGTGACTGATGCGAGTTCCCGCCTGGCTTGAGTGAGCCTGCGTTGCAGCGAATTGTTCTCGGAAATCTTACCCGAGAACTCCTTGCGCCAGTACGAGTTGACGAAATCCAAGTGGCCGTGCCGACGGACGAATACGCCGTTATTCACCAATGCCCAAAGGATTTTGCGCGCTTCCCGCAGAGATATGCACTTGGGGATGGGACGGGGCAGCGCCCATGGCTTAACGGGTGCGGTATCGGCATAAGCTATAAGACTCTTTGCATATTCCACAGCCACTTTGCTCGGACATGCGGCTTTTACCATTTTTCGGATTGACATTCTTTTTTCGTTTTAATAAAATCCCCTAAAAAACTGCGACCGGAGTTTAATGCTCCGGCCGCAGTTGATTATCTTCTGTCTTGGCTTTAGACTAACCAGTTATGCCCTCTTTCGGGGCATCCAGGTCTACGGCCCGGTTCCCGGAGAAATTCTTGCCGTACTCCCCATAGGCGGCATAGCCGACCTGGTTGGATGCCATCCGGGTATCGCCTATGACCGTCTCGATGCTCATGTGGGAGTGTCCGTACACCCACAAATCGATGCCGGAGGATGCGATGTAGTCGGTCAGGTCTACGGTGAACCCGCACTCGAGGCTCGAGCCTTTGAACGCAGGCGCCACGAGCAGTTTGCTCGGAACGTGATGCGTCACCACCACTTTGTGGGCGGCATGGCTGTCCGCGACGGCCGACTTGATAAACGCCAGGTCGCGTTCGTGCAGGGCGTTGTACGGCGCAGCGGTCAGCGGTTTCCTGTCGTATTTGATGAGCGAGAAATCGCTCATTCCGCTCTTCAGGGTAAGCCACATGGCGTACGGGATGTGCGACCACAGCGTGGATAGGATGAAATCGGTATCGTCTACCGTCACGCATACGTTTTCGCACATCGAGACGTTGTCGCGGAGTACCTTGCGCCACGAATCGGAATACTTGGCGATGTCATCCCCGTAGTATTCGTGATTGCCCGGAATGAGGAACGTTTCCTTGTAGTTGGAGGCGCACCAGTCGAAGAACCTGTGGCGCTTGTAGGAGTCGAACTCCCTGAGAGGGAGCGTGTCCCCCGCAAGCACCAGAATATCGCCGGCAACCTCGAACGGATTGCGGGCGATGAAAACTGCGTTGTCGTGTAATTCCAGATGCAGGTCGGATGCGTATTGTACTTTCATTATTTCAGCAAGTTGATAGCTTTAACGGCATCTTCCATAGTAATGCCGACACGGGGATCTATACAGACGAAATGCTCTTTCTGCTCCGGAAGGAAATCCGGAACGTCGTCAAGGATTGCGTATGCGCAACCGTCCGGGGCGTTTTGGGCGAGCCACTGTTTGATTTCGTTGCCCTTGCCCGCAAGCATGGCAAAGTTGTTGAAGTTCTCCAGGTCGATGTTCAGCAGGTCCAGCGCATAATCAGGCGTGACACTATGGACTATACTGGGCAGATTCCTTGCTTTCCACAGCGCCCTCATCTGGGCCTGGCCTTCCAGTTTCCAGGATGAGATGATGACCAGAAGCACGCCCGGTACGGCGTCGAGAACCATTTTCAGGTTTTCGACGGCCTCCGGGTCGAACAGGGGCCCGAAGCCGTCCCACCCTTTCTTGCCGGAAGAGCGCAAATCCTCCTGGTATTTCTCGGTGTTCAGTACACCGTCAAAGTCAAGAAATAGAGCTTTCTTCATTCAGTTGCGTCTTTCATTTTATTGACGTCTATTACCTCTTCTCCGCCGCCATCATGGTTGTCTATATAGTAATAATTGCCGGTAATCTCAACAACATGAATATCGGCTTCCGGAATCCAACCATTTGCGGGGCCATTCGCATCCTTGCCCAGGGTTTCAATGCACTCGACAAGACGGCTGTCATGGCGTGGAATGTCCACGAACGGACCGTAGTTATTACCGGATTCAACCTTGAATTCCACTCCATGCTCTTTGAGCCAATCCATGGCTTTCTCGGAAAGATGGAGTCCGCCGCTCACGGCGGCATTGTACACAACTTTAAATGTCTGCATCATCCGAGCTCTACTTATAAATGGATATGCTTCACGGTAGAGTTGTTCTTTTGTCGTCACGATTATGTCTCCATCTGCAGCAAGCCGCACGGCACACATCCCCGGCTTGAGGGTCTGTACCTCGTCCGTATAGCGCTGGACTTCAACTCCGTTTATTATGTCCTGCGGTCCGGCATACGCGTTGAAGAAATCGTCGCTCATGTTGAGGATGAAAATATCCTCACCTTTCACGTCAAGAACTCTGTCTCCGCAGAAATCTTTTATTTCTTCGACATTGGTTCCATCGTAGAACATCACTTTAATGAAGGAGCACATCATATCGGTGCGCAGTTTGTACGTTTTTACTTCCATTGATTGTCAGATTTTTATAGCCTCTATCGAATATGCTTCGCTGATATCAAGCCATTCGTCAGTGTGAATAAGCAGTCCGTCCTCTTCGACCTTTAGAACCTCGCCCAGCTGGGATACGTCCTTACATTCAGCGGTAAGCACGACCCTGTCTTTTTCCTCCAGGCCATGAGTCTTGCGGTCTGCAAAATAACGGTAGATGTTTTGTGCATCCTGATTAAACCCCCAATCCAGATCCGCTAGTTGTATGTATTTATTCGTGTCCATTCTCATTAAATTATTTGGTGCAAAGCCTTTCTTTTACACATTCAGACGATTTCAACAATATCTCCGTCATCGGTAAGCCTGAAAGCCCTCCGGCAGTCCAGGCAGGCGAAGTGATCAGTGATAACCGGGTCGGCCTCCTGCTGAGAGTGACCGAAAACCTGGTAATAACCGGGGAGTTCAGGAGCATCGGTGCGCATATCGTCTACGTCGGACCAGGTTGGGCTGCCGTACACGGCCCTGCCCCAGCGGCTTGCCGGCACATCGGCAAGAAGGGAAAAGAGCACGGGCCGGGACGACCTGTGCGCCCACATTTCATTCAAGACGGAAACAATGCTGTAGGGGGTTACATGGTCCAGATACTCTTTATTGTAGTCCATCCACCCTGCAAGGATGCCGGCGTGTGAAAACAGGAACTTCTTCCCGCCGGTTTCCGCCGTATGAGCCAGCTGAAACAAACCGGAATGGTCAAGGATTAAGCTCTTGATTTGGGCGGCCCGTACATAGTCATACCGCCCTCCGCGTCCCTTTTCGGTCAGGTAATGGATATCGTGGTTGCCAAGAAGAAGCATGACGCTGTCCGGATGCTTTTCCTTAAGCCACACTATCTTCTCGAACTGCGTGTAGGCATCCGCATTTGTAATGGGCTCGTCCTCATACGGATCCGTATAATCACCGAGGAAAATGACATGTTCCTTTCCAAGGTTGTCATGGACGGGCTTTTTCCAGAAATCCCGTCCGTGAACGTCAGGTATGATAATCATGCTACTTTAGGATTTGAATTGCAGAATCGACAACGTCCTCCGTTATACCGGCAGCTTTATCAACCGTCACACGCCGGAAGTCTTCCAGTGCCTGAGTGCCTACGTATACGTAGCGGACGTTTCCCGAGAGGAGGGCAACTCGCCTGCCGATAGCCTCTTTCAGCGACTGCCCCTTGCTCACGGAAATCTCAACGATGTCGCTTGCCACGGCCTGCAGGCGTCTGAATGCCGCTTTCTGTGCAGAACTCGTCGGAGCGACTGCCGGGTCGAGGAAAACGATGCGGCGGTCTCCGCCCGTGCCACGTATGTCGCTGAGGCCCGAGGCCTCGCGGGCAGCTTCCACCTGCGCCTCAATCTTCGCCTTCACCTCAGCGAAGGAAACCGGGCGGAAGTCATTGTTGTCCACGCCTACATCGTACTGGAGAGGGAACAGCATCTTCAGGCGCGGCACGTCAAGCCCAGTCTTGGATAGCGGACCGCTGTGCACATGACCGAACAGCTGCCAGACATCCCTGTAAGAACCGCCATAGCACAGGAACGGATTATGATTCAGGATGATGCTCTGGCCTCCAATCCGGATGGACATCTGCTGGGTTACAAGTTCGAAGCGCTGCATGAAGCCCTGCTTGATAGTCTTCATGTCATGATTACCCAGAATCAGGTATATCTTCCCGTTCAGCCGGTACATGATATCGTTCCAGTCCCTTGAGCCGCCCAGGCAGAAGTCGCCAAGGTGGAATACGATTCCGTCTTCCGGCACAGTCTCGTTCCAGCGCCGGATGAGTTCTTCGTTCATTTCAGCCGCGTCGGTGAACGGCCTGCCGCTGAAACGAACGATTTTGTCGTGGCAGAAGTGCGTGTCTGCCGTGAACCAGATGTTTTCACCTGATTCAAATTTAAACTCGTGTTGCATAGGCTATTTCCGTTTGATAGTGAACGACAACCCCGTGGCAACGATGACCCCGGGAGGATTGATGGGGATGTGACTGTAGGTGAACTTCGTCAGCGTAGCTTCCGCGGAGACGAAGAACTGGATGAACGCCAGCTTGAAGCACATCGAGCCTCCGGCGCGGAAGCCGTCGTTGCCGATTGACGTGTTGGCCGCGAGGCCGAACTCCCTGCAGGGATTGAGCCCTGCACCGGCGCTTAAATGCCACATGTTGAAGCCTTCGCCGTGGCGCCAGCAGGCTCGGGAGCCGATGGTGACTATCCGCGCAGGCTTGTAGCGGACCCCCGCGTTCACCGTGAAGGGAATCCCCTTGAAGTAAGTGCCGTGCGGAGTTTCGTCCGGGATAAAGGCAAGAAGATCCTGCATGTTCGCCGATTTGTCGGTTCCTGCTCTGAGCGATGACTTCGCGGAGAGGTCTCCCGTC
>JAILQG010000094.1 GCA_024699055.1 Bacteroidales bacterium | reverse complement strand
CGAGACCGCCGAGCAGGCCGATAATGATGTTCCAGATGAGGCCGCCTTTGTCTTTAACTACGAAGAAACCGGCCAGCCAGCCTGCGATGGCTCCGAAGAGCAGGGTAAGAAGAATGTTCACAATGTCCATAATGCGTGATTTTAGTTAGTCGTTGACACAAATGTAGCAATTTATCGTCTATTTGTTCCTATTTGTTCCTCGGATGGGCGTGGTCACGGCGCCGTATGATGCTCGTACGGGCTTTCTGGAAGTACTTCTGTACCTTTGCCGGCCTGTTGCCGCGGAAATCTTCGTGCGACAATCCCGTTCCCGTGGAAATCCGGATATTCGATATTCCGGTGTAGATGATCCTGTCAAGCTCCTCCGGCCTTATATCAAACAGTGCCGTGTACCTCACACCGCGGCTGCTGTTTTCTCCAACCGTGTTAAGAGTATTGCAGCCGAGGCGGATTTCGGAGCCGTCGCGCAGCGAGAAAAGAAGCAGGGCGCCTTCGGGAGTGCGTTTGTAGGAGCGGAATCCAACATACCATTCTTCGTAATCCGGCGTCCTGTGGATTTCATGCACGAAATCTTCCAGGAATATGCCGTACTCCACCCCGTGTGTGGACCTGATTTCGAGATCGTTTGCAAGAATCTGCCTCCACTCGTTGTTCTTGAGCATGGTGTCGGTCTCGACCCTGGTGAGAGTGCCGCAGGATGAGACGAACAGGATAGAAACCAAAATGGCGGGCGCAAGTCTGCGCAGGGAAAATGTATTCATGACAATTGAGTTTAAAACATCGATTTAAGTTTTTTCAAGGATGGTGCCATGGCTGCGGGATCCATCCCGGGATCGCCGAGGGGCGCAAGGCATTCCTCTAGCCGGACCAGGGCCTTCTTATTGCCGGTGCGCGAGTATTCCTCGCGGAGCAGGCGTATCTTTTCGTAATCCTGGACCCCTTCCATGACACGTTCGAAACGGATGCTGGTACGGTTTCCGGGATAGATGGTGTACGTATCTCCTGCAGGCCAGGTGCGGAAACGGGAATCGAGCAGCGGCTCCAGGGGCCAGCCTATCACCGTCCATCTAAGATATCCGTCCACTCCCCTCGCGGCCATGTTCACTCCGTGGAATTCGCCTTCGGCGGGAGGTGAGAACGTGAAGATATTGGGATGCGGTTCGTGGCAGCAGGTATAGTATGTGGACACCTTTCCCTCCGCCTTGCGCCGCTCCAGCACCTCAGGCGGGAATTCCGAGTTCAGGGAGATGCAGTAGTCGAACAGGTACTCCTCGATTTCGGGATGATAGCCTCCCGCCATCGCAACCTTGAAACCGGGATCGGCCTTGCGCACCACTCCGATGGCAAGGAGCATGTCTTCCATGGGACGTTCGTCCATGGCGATGCAGCAGCGGGAGAACCAGCCCTTCGCCTTGAGATGTGCGGCAAAATCCTTCAGGAACGGCAGCCAGTGGGCTTCGAAAGCCTCGGAACCGGGGACCGCCACCACCTCCTTGAAATCGTCTTCGAGCTGGTCGTAATACCGGAAGGACAGCCTCCATGGTACCATGGTATAGCAGTTGATCTGGGCGTCGATGCCGCAGGACATCATGAATTCCACCCATTTGTCGAACACGTCGTAGCGCCATTCCCAACTGCCGTCGGCACGGCGTATCCAGCTTATCATCGACTTGAAAGGATCTTCCGTCTGTCCGTTCCACGGCTTGTCGATGATGCTCGTGGTTATGACCTTCTGCCCCGCTGCGGCCAGCCTTTCCATGATGGGGCGCATGGCCGCGAAATGCTCTTCGCTCCACAGCGGCAGCTGGTAATACCTTGCGACAGCGAACGGATTCTGCCACAGGTCGAGGTGGAAACTCCATTCGCTGGGCGGGGGCAGCACCCTTTCGGATGCCTTGACCGTGAGGTCGAGGCTTCCTACCGGCTCATCTCCGCTTCTGAAGACCAGTTTCCCTTTGTACTTCCCGGCGGGGATATCCCTCGGCAGGCGCACGCCCACCCAGACGGACGCCGTCTCCATGGGAGTGAGGTCTTTGACCTTCAGGTAGGGATCGATGCAGTCCGCCACCATCGAAGAGTCGAACTGGGTATGGTCATAGCGCTCGCCGCACCCGTTGTCTTCGCCTTCGGGAATGCCATCGGTCATCACGTATCGGAGGAAGCCGGTTTCAGCTTCCAGCGTCGCGCCGCCGGGCCCGGTGAGGGGCGTCAACTCGAAGCTGAGGCCATCCAGGCCTTCCGCCGTCCACACAACTGCCTGGGCGGACACCTTTTCACCCCTCCAGGCGTTCAGGGTCAGGGCGCCGGCAGCCTTTGCAAGCGGCACCGAATGCATGGCATAACGTTCGTCGGTACTCCCCCAGGAGACCTGCGTCCCCTTGACAGAGCTCCACTCGGCGGGAGAAGGCCCGGCGAGCCGCGGGAGTTCGGTGAAACTGTAGAGCGGGAAACGCTCCTGCCCGGTAGGGTTGCCGCACTGGGTCTTGTTCTGAGAGTATAGGGCCACCGGCATGCACAGCAGCGCCATGAGGAGGAATGATTTGCGCATCGTTTTCAAAGATAGAAAAATATTGCTAACTTAGGGCCACGAATCAATACATTTCGGCACATGAGCATAAAAGCAGCCGTATATCTTGGCTCTAACCCAGGGAACGATCCCAAATACGTCGTGAACGCCCGTGAACTGGGCAGGCTTCTGGCAACCGAAGGCATAGAAGTGATTTACGGAGGCGCGAGGGTAGGGACCATGGGCGCCATGTCCGAAGGCGTGATGGAGGCCGGCGGCAAGATTACCGGAGTGTTCCCGAAAGGGTTCAAGGGGCGCAAGACATACGCCAGCCACGGTCTGGACGTCCGGCAGAAGGGCGAAGGATACGGCAACTACACCTATCTCGAAGCCGGCACTTTCGACGAGAGGATCAGGATGATGGAGCAGATGGCCGACATATGCATCATCCTCCCCGGGAGCTACGGCACCATGCACGAATTCTTCTCGTTTTTCGAAGGGAACGAACTCGACCGCTTCAACAAGCCCGTGGCTATACTCAACGTCGACGGCTATTACGATCCCCTGCTGCAGCTCATCCGCAACATGACCGACGCCGCCTTCACGGGAAGGGAAGATCTCGACCTCTTCATCGTGGCGGCCACCCCGGAGGAGCTCCTGGCCAAAATCAAGGAATTTTTCAGATATGGACAACAAGGAATATAAATTCAAATTTGCCGAAACGGGCGGGTCCGCCCGCGTGGAAATCCGGAGCGGCGAAGACATCGCCAGGCTCGGCGAACTGGACCGCAAAATGTGGACGGTGCTGAGCGCTCCCGTAAAAGATCTCGAATTCGACCGCCGCACCCTCGGAA
This sequence comes from Bacteroidales bacterium, assembly GCA_024699055.1. Taxonomy (GTDB): domain Bacteria; phylum Bacteroidota; class Bacteroidia; order Bacteroidales; family UBA932; genus Cryptobacteroides. The sequence goes on along the minus strand of JAILQG010000094.1, from coordinate 51,630 downwards.
TCATCGATTCCAACGGCGACGGCATCATCCATGTCGACGAAGTGATAGCTGCAGCACAGTGGATTACGGGCATACTGCGCAATCCTGACGAGCTGCTGGAAGGCCGTTCCGAGCTTTCCCTCGAGGCTTTCAACACCGACAATCCCGAAGGCGCCACCCTGCAGAAATCGGCCCGCCAGATTCTCCGGAACCTGGGGCTCGAGAAAGACAGCATCTGCCTGGAAGACACTTCCGACAACGCTCGCATCTTCGCAGGCAGCAAGTTCAACGGCGACGGCGTCATCACCCTGATTTCCACCGGTGAAGACGAAGGGCTCCAGGCTCTCGTCAAAACCATTCTCGAAATATCGGGAGGTGCGCCAGACCGCTGCGGCGAGCAGGGCATAACCCAGGAGCAGGTAGAGGCTTTCTACACCGCATGCGCCGACTACGCCGCATGGCAGGCCTCGGCCGGAAAGGAAACCAAGCCCTACGCCGACACCCCCGCAGCCCTTGCTGCGGTTGATGCCGTGAAGGCCAAGGTGGAAGACTATTTCATGCGCTGCAAACTGATCGGTTTCGACCCCGATGCCGTCGCAGCCGTGGACGTCGATATAGAAAAGCTGAAAGTGCTGGGCGCACATGATCTGGCAGGACGCGAAGAAGAGCTGTCCGAGTATCCAGTCGCCCGTCCCGAAGCCGGCGGCAGACTCCCCCTCGCCAAGGGTCTCAACCCGGCATGGGCGTCACGCATTGCGACCGTGGCTTCGCTGGTTAAGGACTTTGAAGGCAAAGAGTCCGTCACCGAAGACGAATGGAACGCAGTCCTCGCCAAATTCGAGCCCTACAGGGCCTGGATGGCGGAAAAGAAAGGCGGCGAAGTGGAGTCGCTCGGCCTCGATGCGGTCAATGGCGTCCTGAAGGATTCCCGCAAGGACGATCTCCTCGCCCTCATAGATTCCGATAAGGCCCTCGAGCAGGAAGCCATCTCCATCGAGACCGTAGACAAAGTCCTGCACCTCTACCGTTATTTCTACAGCTTCCTCTGCAACTACGTAAGCTTCAAGGAGTTTTACGTCCCTGGTGGAAAAGCTGTGTTCCAGGCCGGTGAACTCTTCATCGACCAGCGCCGCTGCGACCTGTGCATCAAGGTCGACGACATGGGCAAACATGGCGACATGGCCGGCCTGAGCTGGATGTATATCCTTTACCTGGCCTGCACTTCAAAGACAAGCAACAAGAGTTTCGACATAGCGGCCGTGGTCACCAACGGCGAAACCAGGGGCCTGAGGGTCGGCAAGAACGCCGTCTTCTACGACCGCGACGGAGAGGTTTACGACGCCACGGTCACCAAGATCATCGACAATCCCCTCAGCCTCAGGCAGGCTTTCTGGGCCCCATACCGCAAATTCGGCAAATGGGTCAGCGGTCTCTTCTCCAAGAAGATGAAAGATAAGGACGACAAGGCGTTGGCAGGAATGACGGCAACCGCCCAGGCCGCACCCGGCGCCGCCCCTGCGGCAAGCGGATTCGACATTGCCAAGTACGCCGGTATTTTCGCTGCCATAGGCCTCGCCATCGGTGCCATCGGAGTTGCGCTCAACGCCCTCATAAAGGGAGCCGTGTCCCTTTGGCCCTGGAAGCTGCTGCTGGTCCTGCTCGCCCTCATGCTCATCATCAGCCTGCCGTCAGTCATCCTCACCTGGATACATCTCCGCCACCGCGACCTCGGAGCGGTGCTCAACGCCAACGGATGGGCCATGAATGCCGCTTCGTACGTGCGGGTAAAGTTTGGCAAGACGCTCACCCAGCTCGCGAAGTTCCCGCTTCTGTCCGAAGTGGACGAAAAAGCCGCAAAGAGGCGGCGTCGCACCCGCGCCATAATCATAACTGTGCTTGTACTTCTGGCGGCGGCAGCCTTCTGCCTGTGGTATTTCGGTATCCTTTTCTGATTGTATAACCTTTATAACCAAACTGATATGAAAAAAGTCATCATCACTTTATCCGTCCTCGCCGCAGCGGCGGGAATGGCAATCGCACAGCCGTCCATCGACGCAGGTTATCTGTATTCCATGAACAAGGAAATGATAGCTTCGAACGTCATCGACGCCTCATCCCAGGGCTTCTATGTCGGAGCTTCCTATACGTACAATCTCACCAACGGGCTTGACGTAAACGCCGGCCTGTATTACAACTATCTCACTTCCAACGATTCCGACTCCGCCAACATCATAGGCGACATAAACGGCAGCTACGACCTGAGGCTGAACGAGCACTATATCTCCCTGCCTATAAACCTCAGATTCGGAACATTCGTCGCCGACGGCATCAAACTCTTCGCCTTTGCGGGTCCCTCGCTCAGCTACTGCGTTTCTTCCACCACCAGATATAACGCATCCCTGGATCTTCCCGTAATCGGCGCCATTTCAAAGGAAGACACCCTCAACAATTTCGAACTGGACGAAGACTATAAGCCATTCGACGTCATGGTGGGCGGCGGCCTCGGAACCGAACTCTTCGGAGTCATCCGCATCCAGGGCGGCTACCGTTATGGTCTGCTCGACCGTGACGCCGGCGAGAACAGCTCCCTTCACCGTTCTGAAATCTTCGCCGGAGTCTCCTATATCTTCTAGCCCAATAATGATAATCGGGGCATGAAACAGGCATTTATCATAATATCCGCCCTCCTGTTACTTGCATCGGCCGGTGCCCGCGCACAGGTCACGGCCGATGCAGGTTACGTTTACTCGATGCTTTTCGATTACGGCGACGGCTCCAGGGCTGATTCACAGGGATTCTTTGCCGGTGCCGCATATTCCTACGGTGCCCTCCCCTATGGGCTTGCAATCGGCACGGGGATGTACTATTATCATATCGGAGGCAAAGGGACGGCCTTTCCGTATATTATGAACGACCCGGTCTGTGACATCGTCTCCAAATTCGGCAAGAACTCCCACGAAGAGCACTATCTCGCCGTTCCGCTCAGTGCAGGCATAAACGTGCCTTTCGGAGGAGCCATCGGGCTTCACGCAAGCCTCGGCCCCGTTTTCACCTGCTGCCTCGACTCCAGATCTTATTCTTTCTGGGCGGACGACCTCGGAGCCGAAGTGGAGCGGAATGTGAGTTATCTTTCCCCTGAAAGCAATTTCGCCGAATACTCGCGCTTCGACATCCTTGCCGGAGGCCGCCTGGGCGTAGACTTGTTCGGCAAGCTGCGCCTGCACGTCGGTGCATATTACGGGCTGCTCGACAGGTCGGGCTATGCAAACAAAAACCTGCATACTTTGAATATGCAGGCCGGATTGTCGTATCTGTTCTGATTACTCCTTTTCCTTTTTATCCTCTTCCTTTTTTTCTTCCTTGGAGAAGAATTTCCATTGGAAAAGGACCAGGTAGAAGGCTCCTACCGTTACACAGCTGTCCGCGAAGTTGAACACGGGGCTGAAGAATATCACCCTTTCTCCCAAGCGGATTATCGGGAAGTAGAACATATCTACCACCTTTCCGAACATGAAGGGGGCATAGTCCCAGATAAGCCCATAAAACAGACTGTCGATAATGTTCCCGAAGGCTCCGGCGGTGATGAGCGTAAGGCCCACGAGCACGCCCATTGGAGCCTTTCCCTTTTTATTCAGGGAAGCTATCCACCATACAAGGGCCCCGCAAAGGCATATGCGGAACAGGCTCAGGATGAACTTTCCAACCATGCCGCCGAACTTCATGCCGAAAGCCATGCCCTCGTTTTCGATGAAGCAGAGGCGGAACCACTGGCCGATTACCGGGATTTGCTGACCCAGGGACATATTGGTCTTGACCAGGACCTTTATGACCTGGTCAATGACCACCAGAGCAATTCCGAGAATGATGAGCTTGGCGCCCTTGGATACTTTCATGAAATCAGTTCTTACCCTGCTTTGCCAGCATTTCCTTCGCTTCTACGGTAAGTGTGGCATGCGGAACGAGACGGAGCCTCTCCTTGGGGATGAGCTTGCCTGTCACGCGGCACACGCCGTAGGTCTTGTTTTCGATTCGCAGGAGCGCAGCCTCGAGGTTCTTGATGAACTTGTACTGGCGCTGTGCGAGCTGGCTGGCTTCTTCTTTGGTGAGCTGGTTAGCACCGTCGTCCTCCACCGTCTTGAAGGAAGGTGAAGTGTCTTCGATGTCATTGTTGCCGCCGTGCATGACCACCTGGCTCAAAGTATTGTACTCTGCCCTGGCTTTGGCGAGCATATTCTCGATGATGCCCCTGAATTCCTCAAGTTCCTCATCGGAATAGCGAGTCTTTGTGGTTTCTTCTGCCATAATCGTTATTATTTTCTTGTTACTTTTATTCTGATGAACCCTTCGTTCCACTCGACTTCCGAGCCCTCGTCGGCCGTAGACAGGCCGATGGACTGCGCGAGCGTCTGCGAAGCTATGAAATCCTTGTATTCTTCGAGGGAAGAAGTAATCTCCTGCAGTGCGTCTCCGGTTGCGTGAATCAGGACGTCCACCTTGTCGGTAACGTCGAATCCGTTGTCTTTGCGGATGTTCTGGATGCGGTTGATGAGCTCGCGCGCGGTGCCTTCGCGACGCAGGGATTCGGTGACCTCCACGTCCAGGGCTATCGTGAGCTGTCCTTCGCTGGCGACGAGCCATCCGGGCATATCCTCGGAAGAGATTTCGTAGTCTTCCGGAACGAGCTCGACGGGGCCTCCTGCGAGTGCGAGAGTATATGTGCCGGCCATCTCGATTGCAGAGATGACGGACTGTTCCATGCCGGCGAAAGCACCGGCGATCTCTTTCATGCGCGGGCCGTATTTCTTGCCCAGGCTCCTGAAGTTGGGCTTGATTCTCTTAGTGATGATGCCCGCGGTGTCGGATATGAACTCCGCCTCCTTCACGTTCACCTCGGTGAGGACCAGGTTCTTGACCTGTTCAAGCTGCGTGCGGAGCTTCTCGGACAGCACCGGGATGACCATTTTGCCAAGGGGCTGGCGCACCTTGATGTTCACCTTGCGGCGAAGGGCAAGCACAAGCGACGTGGCTTTCTGGGCCAGGGCCATGCGCTCTTCCAGATCGGTGTCGATCAGGGCGGGATCAGACTCGGGCATGAGTTCGTAATGGACGCACTCGGCACCGGGAACGAGATCGAGCCACAGCTGATCCGAGAAGAACGGAGCGATAGGCGCCGAAAGCAGCGCTATGTTCTTGAGCACCTCGTACAGGGTCTGATATGCCGCCAGCTTGTCCTGCGTAAGGCCGCCGCCCCAGAAGCGCTTGCGGTTCAGGCGGACGTACCAGTTGGAGAGGTGATCGCAGACGAAGTCCTGGATAAGACGGCCGGCGAGGGTGATGTCGTAGTTCTCGTACGCAGCGCGGACGTCCCTGACGAGACTGTTCCCGAGCGAGAGAATCCAACGGTCGATTTCGGGGCGGTCCTTAACTGGCACCTGCTTTGCCGACGGGTCGAATCCGTCCACGTTCGCATAAAGCGCAAAGAACGAATAGGTGTTATAGAGGGTGCCGAAGAACTTGCGACGCACTTCGTCTACCCCAACTTCGTCGAAACGGAGGTTGTCCCAGGGCTGGGCGTTGGTAAGCATGTACCAGCGGAGGGCGTCGGCGCCGTATTTGTCGAGTTCGTAGAAGGGATCCACGGCGTTGCCGAGACGCTTGCTCATCTTGTTCCCGTCCTTGTCGAGGACAAGGCCGTTGGAGATGACGCGCTTGAAGGCGGGAGTGCCGCTGACCATGGTGTGAACCGCATGAAGCGTATAGAACCACCCGCGGGTCTGGTCCACGCCTTCGGCGATGAAATCTGCCGTGGGGCCAAAATCCGGGGTGCCGAGGCCGCGGAGACCGGTCTGCGCATAAGGCATGGAGCCGGAGTCGAACCACACGTCGATGAGGTCCGTTTCACGCGTCATCTTGCGTCCGGATTCGGACACCAGGTATATGTTGTCTACGTAAGGCCTGTGAAGGTCAATCCTGTCGTAATTGGCGAGGCTCATGTCGGACGGGTCGAAGCCCTTGTCCTTAAGCGGGTTGGAAGGCATGATACCTGCCGCCACGGCCTTTTCGCACTCGTCGTAGAGTTCACGTGCCGTGCCTATGCACTTTTCTTCGGAGCCGTCCTCGGTGCGCCAGATGGGAAGGGGCGTACCCCAGAAACGGCTGCGGCTGAGGTTCCAGTCCTGGATATTCTCGAGCCACTGGCCGAAACGTCCGGTACCGGTGGATTCCGGTTTCCAGGTAATCTGCTTGTTGAGCTCCACCATCTGCTCCTTGACTGCGGTGGTCTTGATGAACCAGGCGTCGAGGGGATAATAGAGCACAGGCTTGTCGGTGCGCCAGGAATGCGGATATGAATGGACGTGCTTCTGAATCTTGAAAGCCTTGCCTTCGTTCTTGAGCATTACGCAGAGGTCCACGTCGAGGGTGGGAGCGTCCGCGGGCAGGGAATCGTCGAAGGCGTTCTTGACGAAGCGTCCGGCGAACTCCTTATAGGAAGGATCCACGGAAGACTTGACATAAGCGGGATCGAGATCTTCCAGGCGATAGAAACGGCCGAGGCGGTCCACCTGGGCCTGACGCACGCCGTCTTTGTCGCGCACCATGAGGGCGGCGACACCGTTTGCCTCGCTCACTCGCTTGTCGTCCGCGCCGAAAGTACCTGCAATGTGGACTATGCCCGTGCCGTCCTCGGTGGTGACATAATCGCCGGGGATTACGATGAATGACTTGCCTTCCTGGGCGCTCTTGAACCACGGGATGAGCTGCTTGTAGCTCATGCCCACCAGCGCGGATCCCTTTACGGTGCCGGGAAGCACTTCGTGCTCGAGCTTGCCGAACCAGGTGTCCACCAGGGCTTCGGCGACCATATATACGGCGGGGGCGCCGCTGTAGGGATTGGCCGACTTTACGCGGACGTAGTTGATCTTCGGTCCGACGCAGAGCGCCATGTTGGACGGGAGGGTCCACGGAGTGGTGGTCCAGGCCATGAAGTAGAGGGGGCCGTCCGCAAAAAGCGCCTTGTGGGCCTCGTCCGGAATCATTTCGAACTGGACGGTACAGGTGGTGTCGGTGACGTCTTTATAACAGCCGGGCTGGTTGAGCTCGTGGGAGCTGAGGCCGGTGCCGTCGGACGGGCTGAACGGCTGGATGCTGAAGCCCTTGTAGAGAAGCCCCTTCTTGTATATTTCCTTGAGCAGGTACCAGAGGGTTTCGATGTACCTGTTGTCGTAGGTGATGTACGGGTCGTTCATGTCGACCCAGTAGCCTACCCTTTCGGTGAGATTCTCCCACTCCCTGGTATATTTCATGACCTCGGAGCGGCAGGTGCGGTTGTATTCTTCTACGGAAATGCGGGTGCCGATATCCTCTTTATGGATGCCCAGCTTCTTTTCTACGCCTATCTCGACCGGGAGGCCGTGGGTGTCCCAGCCGGCGCGGCGGCGTACCAGGAAACCGGTCTGCGTCTTGTAACGACAGATGGCGTCCTTGATACTACGGGCCATCACGTGATGGATGCCCGGCATGCCGTTGGCGCTGGGGGGACCTTCAAAGAATATGAACTCGGGGGCACCCTCCCTCAGTTTCATGGAGGTTTCGAAAGCATGCTCCTTTTTCCAGCGGTCAAGCACTTCGCCGGCAGTGGCCACCAGGTCCAGACGTTTATATTCTTTGAAACTCATTTTTTTTCTCTAAATTTGCATTATAGTTTAGTTTGCAAAGATAAGGAATTCTGCGGTTTTTAGCAATATTATGGGAACACTGGACATCATACTTCTGATATGTTTCATCCCTGCTATCGTAAGGGGTATCCAGAAAGGCTTCGTTGAACAGCTCGTGGCCATCGTGGCAATAATCCTGGGGGCATGGCTGGCTTTCAAGTTCTCCACACCCCTGAGCACCTGGGCCTCCGGTTTCATCACCCTGGAGCCGAAAGTACTACAGGTCGTTTCCTTCATCGTGATCATCGTCCTGGCCGTCCTTATCCTCAACCTGCTCGGCAAGCTTATCACAGGCACGCTCAAGGTGGCCTCGCTGAGCTGGGTCAACCGCCTGCTGGGGCTGGTGTTCGCGCTTCTAAAAGCGGCCCTCGTGATAGGCCTCCTCATTTATCTTTTCGATTCCCTCAACGATAAGTGGAGCCTCATCAATCCTGACACCCTCAACGAATCCATAGTCTATTCCACCCTCCGCACCGGAGCTGAAAACGTATTCCCCTACCTCAAGGAATTCATAAGCGGCAACGCCGCTCCGGCAATCGACGCAGCAGCTGCGGCCGACTCTACGGCGGTCACCGGCGCAATACTCTGAAATGGCTGACAGGATCATACTTCTCGAAACGTCCACTTCCCTCTGCTCGGCGGCGATTGCGGAGAACGGCAGGATAGTGTCCTCCCGCAAATCCGCGGAACCCAGGGTGCATGCCTCCATGACCGCGCCCTTCGTTAAGGAGATGCTGGACGAATGCGGCTGGACCGCCAAGGACTGCGATGCGGTGTGCGTGAGCATGGGGCCGGGCTCTTATACCGGTCTGCGCGTGGGAGTGTCCACGGCCAAGGGCCTGTGCTTCGGCGCCGGTCTGCCCCTGCTGGCGGTAAGCACCCTCGAGACGCTTTTCTGGCAGGGCCTTTCCGAACAGCCGGAAGGCTGCAAGGCCGTCCTGCCCATGCTGGACGCCCGCAGGATGGAGGTCTACACCTGCGTCTACTCCCCTGAAGGAGAAAGACTTACCGAAATCGCCCCGCTTGTGCTCACTCCCGACAGCTTTGCCGAACAGTTCGCCCTCGGACCGGTTCTGGTCATAGGCGACGGGGCGGAAAAATCACGGCAGATACTGCCTTCATCTGCAAAATTCGTCCAGACATTCCCCGAGGCAAAAGGAATGCTCCACCCCGCAATGCGCGAAATGGAGCAGAAAAACTACCGTGACGTGGCCTATTTCGAACCCTTCTACCTGAAGGAATTCATAGCCACCGTCAGCAGCAAAAAGCTATTTTAACACTTTCGCCAGCGTTTTCTCCAGCCCGGGGAGACCGCCGTTCACCTCTACTATACCGTCTTCTCCGGCAATCAGCACCGAAGTCGGGAGCTGGCCCACATTGTACCGCAGGATAGCCGGTGATGCCGCACCCAGTCCGTCGCAGACATTCACCCAGGGCAGTTTCTGGCTGTTGACGACCAATGCCCAATCGGGCTTGGAGGCAGACACGCCTACGGAATAGATTTCGAGCCCGCGGGAATGCCAGCGCTCATAGAGGGGCTTCAGGACATCCAGATTGAACATCTTCTGTTCCGCATCGGAAGGATCCCAGAAGTGGACGATCACAGCCTTGGCCGCCAGACCGGAGAGCGAAACCTCCTTGCCGTCGATGCCGGGAAGTGAAAGCTCGGGATAGTCCATCTCTTCCGCATTGTTCACCCTGTTCTGTACGGAGAGCAGGTTTTCGCGGCGCTCGGTCTCTTTCTGGAGAGCCTTGACGTAACGCGAGTCGGGATACACTGCCGTGAGCGAATCGCAGACCTTACGGAAGATGATGGCGTCGGTAAGCTGGTTGAAAACTGGCGAGTACTCGTTCAGGCTTTCGTAGAGAACGGGCACACATGCCAGGCTTCCGGGATGTGCAAGCACGAAATTCACGCACTCGCGGTAATGGGCGACGAAGAGCCTGGCCATCTCGGAATTCATTCCCCCCTGCTCGTCTAAAGCCTTCATGCCGGAGGCGAACGCGGCGAAACGCTTTTCGTTTTCCGCCAGGTAAGCGGAATCATCGGAGCCCTCGACCGTAAAGTTGCCAAGGGTGTCGGCCGCAACCGTCACCTTGTCTCCACTTTTGAGGAGAAGGGAAGCGATCCTGGTGCCGTCATGGAACAGATAGATGAACTCGGGCTGCCCCTTTTCGACGGACATGCTGTACTTGAAAGCACCTGATGCATCGGTCTTTATGGTATCGAGTACCGTCCACGCGTTCATGTTGAGCTCCCTGACTTCCACACTGTGGCCGGGCGCGTCCTTGACAGTACCCTGGACGGACGCCTTGGGAGTGCACGCGATAGGCAGCAAGGCCGCCAGCGGGAGGATGAACCTAAGCAAGTTTTTCATATTCAGCGAGTATGGCTTTTGCTATTGCGGCCTTTTGTTCGTCGGTGACGACGGGACGCTCCTTGCGGAAGTCGAGGTCCCCTTCGGTCTGGAGGGGCACCAGGTGGATGTGCGTATGCGGCACTTCCATGCCAAGTACGGCTACTCCCACCCTCTTGCAGGGAACCGCGGCCTTTATGGCCTGCGCGACCTTGCGGGCGAAGGCCCAGAGCCCTTCGTAGGTTTTTTCGTCCAGGTTGAAGATGTAATCGTCCTCCACAGTCCTGGGAATAACGAGGGTATGGCCGGGAGCGAGGGGGTTGATGTCGAGGAAGGCATAGAAGTCTTTGCTCTCAGCCACCTTGTAAGAAGGTATTTCGCCTGCGGCGATGCGTGTGAAAATGGTTGCCATGGCCGTTACAGCTTAGAATGAGATTTCGAGTATTTCGAATTTGATGGCGCCTGCGGGAACCGTGGCCTCCACGACTTCGCCTTTGCCGTGGCCGAGGAGGGCCTTGGCGATGGGCGTAGTGGCGGCAAGTTTGCCGTGCGCGAAGTCGGCTTCCTTTTCGCCTACGATGGTGAACTCCATGACCGCACCGGCATTCAGGTTCTTGACCTTCACCTTGTTGAGCATCTGGACTTTATCGGTATTGATCTGGGAAGCATCCACAACTTTGGCATTGGCTATAGTATCCTGCAGCTGGGCTATTTTGAGCTCCAGCAGCCCCTGTGCCTCACGGGCAGATTCATATTCTGCATTCTCCGAGAGGTCTCCCTTCTCACGGGCCTCGCCTATCTGCGCAGCTATTACAGGACGCTGGGCCAGGGCCTCATCCAGTTCTTTCTTGATTGCATCGAGCCCTTCCTGGCTCATGTAGTGTACTTGTGGCATTTTATAGTCAATTAAAAAGGAGTTCCGCCATACGGCAGAACCCTGTTCTTTGTGCAAATATACGAATATTATTTAAGATTTCCCAACAGATTCCTGCAAGATTCTTCATCCGCAGAAAGCTGCGCGCGCAGTTCCATCAAATCATTGAACTGCTTCTCATCCCTCACCCTGCGCAGGAATTCCAGCCTCATGCAGCGGCCGTATATCTCTTCGTTGAAATCGAAAATATGTGTCTCGATTCCGTTCCCGATATTCGTCATGCCGTAGAAGACTTCGTCACCCAGATGCACCCTGGTCAGATACACCCCGTCCGCGGGAACGAGTTTCATCTGTTCGTACAGTGCCAGGTTGGCGGTGGGGAACCCTATCGTCCGGCCGAGCTTGCGACCGTGGATCACTTCCCCTTCGATAGCATAGTCATAACACAGATACACCGAGGCGGCGGAAACGTCTCCGGCAAGGAGGGCCTTGCGTATCTTGGTGGAACTCACGGCCAGGCCTACCGCCGACACCTTCTCCGTCGTTATCACCTGCAGTCCCAGACCGGCGGCAATCTCGGCTATCTGCTCCGGCGTGCCCGAATCATGGCCTATCCTGTTGTCGTAGCCCAGCAGCATCGCTGTACCGCCGAAGCGGTCTATTACGGTGCCCTTCAGGTACTCCACGGTGGTGAGGCGGGAAAACTCCTCTGTGAACGGAAGTACCTCCACCCTGTCCACACCCAGACTTTTCAGGAGTTTTATTTTCTCATCCAGGGTGTTGAGAAGGCGGAGGCTGATGGCATCGCTATGAAGTACTATCCTGGGATGGGGCCAGAAGGTTATAATGAGACTCTCCTCCCCGCGCTCACGCGCAGCATTGACGAGAGTCTCTATAACCATACGGTGGCCGATGTGCACACCGTCGAAGAATCCGGTAGCGACTACAGCCATTTTACCAACGGGAAGTCCTGGCGATGGGGCAGGAGTGCATTTTTCGCGTAGATGCGTGTTCCGACCTGATACATACCGGTACGCTCAGGCAGAACGTAGACCTTGAACGTGGCCACGCCGTCTTCGAACTTGGCAAGCGAATAGTCGAACTTCTCCTGGATATGGAGTTCGCCCTTCTTGTCGGAGGTCGCGAAAATGATCTCCACGCCTATGTCCTCCGGGGAAAGGCCGGCCAGGTCGAGCACTATCTCGCTTTCCAGCATCTTCGATGGCGATAGCACGTAGGAAGCGTTGGGAGTGGTGCGGGAAAGCACCTTGAGATTGGGCCAGGCTTCGGCAACGCCGTTCTTCCACGCCGCCAGTTCTTTGGCCTTGCGGTTGTCGTCCGCCGCAAGCATATTGTAGCGGTCGAACTGAGGCTGGTAATACTGGATGCAGTAGTCCTCCATCATGCGGTTGGTGGTGAAGTTGCAGGCCACCTGCGCAATGGTGTTCTTGATGTACGCCACCCATTCGGCTGAACGGCCGGTAGCGGGGTCGATGTCGTAGTATGCCGGCGCTATCTCGTTCTCGATGATGTTGTAGATGGTAGCGGCATCCATTTCGTTCTGATACTGCTGGTCGTCGTAGGTGCGCTCCTGCGGGAGAGCCCAGCCGCAGCCTTCCTTGTAGCCCTCGACCCACCAGCCGTCGAGCACGCTGAAGTGCATGACGCCGTTCATCGAGGCTTTTTCGCCGGACGTTCCGGAAGCCTCCTGCGGACGGGTTGGATTGTTCATCCACACGTCCACGCCCTGGACGAGGCGCTTCGCGAGGGAGATGTCGTAACCGGGCACGAAAACTATTCTGCCCAGGAAACGGGGCTGCTTGGAGATTTCGATGATCTGTTTGATGAGATCCTGTCCCATGCCGTCGGCGGGATGCGCCTTGCCAGCGAAAATGAACTGTACCGGGCGTTCGGGATCGTTGACGATGCTGTCGAGACGGTCGAGGTCGGTGAACAGGAGGGTGGCGCGTTTGTAGGTGGCAAAACGGCGAGCGAAGCCTATGGTGAGGACGTTCTCGCTGAGCCTGTCCTTTATGGCCACCACTTCACCGGGGCTGTAGTGGGCGCTGAGTTCGGGTTTGCCCAGACGGTCGTTGATGATGCGGATGAGATCATGCTTGAGGACCTTGCGGGTATTCCAGATTTCGTCGTCGCCTACATTGTAGATGCCGCCGAAGCAGCGTTTGTCGTAATGGTGGGTGAAGAACTCGGGGCCGAACACGCGGTAATGGATCTGCTTCCACTCCTTGGACGCCCAGGTGTTGTAATGGACGCCGTTGGTGACGTAGCTCACGTGCAGTTCCTCCGGAAGATAGCCGGGATACATCTTGGCGAATATCTTCTGGGATACCTTACCGTGCAGCATGGAAACACCGTTCACGTTCTGGGAGCAGTTCGCCGCCAGGATGCTCATGCTGAAGCGCTCGCCCGGATCGTCCACGTTAATCTTGCCCATGCTGAGGAAGGTCTTCCATTCGATGCCGAAACGGGCGGGATAATGGCCGAGGTACTTGGAAAGCATTTCTTCTTCGAAGGCGTCGTGCCCTGCCGGAACCGGGGTGTGCGTCGTGAACAGGCCGCTCGCGCGGACCAGTTCCATGGCCTCCCAGAAACTGAGCTTCTGTCCCTGCATGAATTCGCGGAGACGCTCGAGCCCTATGAAGGCGGCATGGCCCTCGTTGCAATGATAGACCTGGGGATTGAGACCAAGCGCGCGCAGGGCCCTGATTCCGCCGATACCGAGGAGGATCTCCTGCTTGAGACGGTTCTCCCAGCTGCCGCCGTAAAGCTGATACGTCACCTCGCGGTCTTCGGGGATGTTGTCCTCGAAATCGGTGTCAAGGAGGTAAAGGTCGGTGCGGCCGACGGCGACCTTCCAGATGCGGGCATGCATCTCGCGCCCGGGCATCTGCATGGATATCGTGATCCAGCGGCCGTTTTCATCGGTAACGGGATCGGCGGGTATCTTAAGGAAGTCCTGGGCGTCGTATTCGGCTACCTGGTTACCCTGAGGGGTAATCCTCTGGGTAAAATAGCCGTACCGGTACAGCAGGCCGACGGCCACCAGGTTCACGTTCATGTCACTGCTCTCCTTGAGATAGTCGCCGGCAAGTATGCCAAGGCCGCCGGAATAGATCTTGAGGCAGGCATCCAAGCCGTATTCCATGGAGAAATAGGCTATGGAAGGGGTACCCCTCTTCTGTTTCTCGGCCATGTAGCCGTTGAACTCGTCCATCACGGAGTGCAGGTTGCTGAGGAACGTGGAGTCCTGGGCAAGCTGGCGATAGCGCTTGAGTGACACGTTGTCCAGGATTTCCATCGGATTATGCCCGGAGTTGTGCCAGAGTTCGTAATCTATGTATTTGAACAATGCCTTCGCGTTGTCGTTCCAGCACCACCAGAGATTTCTGGAAAGGGTCTCGAGGTCCCTGATTTCACCCGGAAGATGGCGCGTCACGCGTACGCTCTCCCAGGACGGAGAATCGATATCAATTCTTTGCAGCATATGCTTCGTTTACTCTTATAATAAAGTCGCTGAGGACGTTCATGTAATTGATGAACGCCTCGTACGGGGTGTCGTAGGGGTTGAAATACTTGTGCACGTCCCCGTCCGAGAAATACTTCGTGCACATGTAATAGAAGTGGTCGCTTTCCTGAAGGTGGGCGAAGTCCCCCCAAAGCACGGGATCGTCGATGATGGAAAGCTTCTCCACCAGGTCATAAAGCTTGTTGAAGGCATCCTGCTGGAGTTCGTTACCCAGCCATGCGGTGACGTCCCTTTCTTCGTCGGCCCAGGAAATGGGAGCCGGCACTTCCAGTTCGGAAACGGCGTCAAGCTTCTTGGCGGCCTCGGACGGAGTGACGAACGCAAGCTCCTTGGTGCCGAGGGCGGCCTTGGGCAGAGACTTCATGAAGTCAAAGATGCCGCTTTCAACGCTCTGGTGCTCGCCGAAGGTCTCGTAATCCATGAACAGGTTGAAGATTTCGCCTTCTTCCTCAAGAAGCCAGCTCACAAACTTGTCGGTGGTCAGGGGCCATTCATCCCAGCCCCTGTTGGAGAAGCGGAACGCTATGTCGTCGCTGAACTTGTAGTTTCGGAGGAGGAGTTTCTGCGCAGGCTGCCTGCAATTGGTGTACAGGTAGTTGGGACTGCGCCAGCCCATGATGTGCCTGGCACCCTCGGTGAGCACGGTCTTGAAGCCCAGTTCGTAGAGCTGGGTGCCGATTTCATCGGAGTAGATGAGCTCGGTGTTGCGGAAGACCTTGGGGGTCTGGCCGAAGTACTGCTCGATGGTGTTCTTCTGCCGGGTGACCTGATGCTTGAACTCATTGAAGCTCTTGAGCGATACCAGCGAATGGCTGTAGGTCTCACAGAGGAACTCCACGCACCCTGTATCGGCGAGCTTGCGGAAGCTGTCGATCACGGCCGGGGCATAGCGGTCGAACTGCTCGAGTACTGTGCCGGTGATGGAAAACGCCACCTTGAATTTCCCCTTGTTTTCCTGTATCGCCTTGTAGAGCAGCTCGTTCATCGGCAGATAGCACTTGGTTGCCACCCTGCGCAGAATGGTGCGGTTGGCGAAATCGTCGTAATAATGCGAATCCTTGCCTATATCGAAAAATCTGTAGAGGCGGAGCCTTGTAGGTTGATGCACCTGGAAGTACAGACAGATATTCTTTTTCATGGCTTACTGATTTATTGCTGATTCATAAACTTTCTTGAGCTTTGCGGTGGCGTTGTTCCACTTCAGGGCGTTCACCTCGTCGAAACCTTCCTTCTCGGCGAATTTCGAGAGGGCCGGGTAAGTGAGGAGGGCGTAAATGTCGTCCGCCATGGCGTCGACATCCCAGAAGTCCACCTTGAGAGCATACTTCAGCACCTCGGAGGCGCCGCTCTGATGCGAAATGATAGAGGGTACGCCGGTGCGCATGGCTTCCAGCGGGGAGATGCCGAACGGTTCGGAGACCGAAGGCATGATGTAGACGTCGGACAGGGCGAACATCTTCTGGACGTCCGCTCCGCGGAGGAAGCCGGTGAAGTGGAACCTGTCGCTGATTCCAAGCCTGGCGACCATCCTGATACAGCGGTTCATCATGTCGCCGCTGCCGGCCATCACGAAGCGCACGCCTTCCGTACGTTTGAGCACCTTTGCGGCGGCCTCGATGAAATACTCAGGGCCTTTCTGGAAAGTGATGCGGCCGAGGAAGGTCACGACCTTGTCGCGCACTCCCCTCTCGACGCTGAGATTTTCCCTGCCGCTGAAGTCTACCGCGTTGTGGACAGTGATGACCTTGGAAGGATCGATGCCGTAACGGTTGATGACGATGTTGCGGGTAAGGTCGCTGACCGTCACAACCCGGTCGGCCTCCTCCATGCCCCGCTTTTCTATGGCGAATACGCGGGAGTCCACCATGTCGTCGGTGCCGCGGTCGAAGGAAGTGGCGTGCACGTGTACGACAAGCGGCTTGCCGGTGAGTTCCTTGGCCGCTATTCCGGCCAGATAAGTAAGCCAGTCATGGGCGTGGATGACGTCGAATTCGTCTTTGTGCTGCATGGCTATGGTGCCGCCCACCATGGCGTAACGGGCAACCTCTTCGAGAAGGTTGGAACCGTACTTGCCGCTGAACTTGTATTTCTGCCCGTAGGAAATGCGGAAATCCTTCACCTGCCGCTCGCGTTCCTCGTCCACAATGTTGGAGAATTCTTCGGGATCGGCATAGGGGATGAGGTTCGAGCCGATGTGGATGAACTTCACTTTGTCGAGGAATTCGTCAACCGAGTTTTCGAACGACTCCACCGCAACGTCGCTGGCGTTGATAATCGTGGTGCTGGTCTGATCCTCGTCGCCGCTGGCCGAGGGCATCACGAAGATGCTCTTCACGCCATTATGGGCCAGGCCCTTTACTATGCCCTCACAGGCAGTGCCCAGACCTCCGGCGATATGAGGGGGAAACTCCCAGCCGAACATTAGTACTGTCATGGCCTGTCCTCCCTGTTTTCATTTATCATATATTCCACGGCGAGAAGCGCGGCGGTGCTGAGCGCCGAAGCGATTGCACCGTGCGGCTCCTGTGGCGGGTCTCCGTCATAGAGCTCGCTGAACGCGCCCACTCCGTGCTTTCCGAGATCTTCGTAGAACGACTTGATGAGCCACTCGGCCTTGTTGCAGAAGGAAGGTCCGTTAAGTTTGAAGCCTGCCTTCACATAGTGCTCGAGCAGGAAAGTACGGGTGCTGCCCTGATGATAGGCCAGGTCGCGGTCGATCTGCGAGCCATCGTAGATGCCCTTGTATTTTTCGTCCCTCGGGGAGAGGGTGCGTATGCCCCTGCGGGTTTCCAGCTCGTTGGAGACCACCCTGAAGACGGAGGGTTCCAGCATCTCGTCGAGCGGAGAATACTCCACCCACAGAGCCACGAGCTGGTTGGGACGGATTTCCAGATTCTGACCGTAATTGTCCACGTAGTCGGCGAGGCAGCCGCGGTCCTCATTCCAGAAAGTAGGCTGGAAGTTGAGTTTCACCCTGTCTTTTATCGGGGTCCACTTGGAAATGAAATCCTTGCTGCGGCCGAACCTGCCCTCCATTTCGAGAGCGAAGCAGATGCTGTTGTACCAGAGGGAGTTGGTCTCCACCTGGTAGCCGGCGCGCTCGGTCACGGGATTGCCGTTGATGTAAGCGTTCATCCAGCTGAGGGCGACGCGGTCCATCTGGGCCCAGAGAAGCCCGTTCGGATGCATCGTGACTTCCTTGCGGCAGCCGGGAAGATAACTCTCGATGATGCCTTTAACGGTGGGGCCGTATTTCTTCCAGACCTTTGCGGGATCGGCCCCGAAGCGGATATAGGCCTGAAGCACGCTGGCCATATAGAGAGGCGCCTCCACCTGGGTAGTGCGCCGGAACAGGCGGTCCTGCTCGTCGGCGATGAGGTTGTCGAGGATCTCCTCAAAAGCATGGGTGTCACCGTTTGCGTAAAGGGTGAGGCCCGGAAGCGCTATCAGGGTTTCGCGGAGAAGGCCGGTATACATCCACGAGAAGCCGGCGGTGACTTTCTTGCGGCCGTTGTGGTTGCAGATGAAGAGGTCGGCCCAGTGGACGAGCTGGTCACGGTTGCCCTGGATGGCCGGCATCTTCGCCACAGTGGCGTCGAAGAGACGCTTGAAGCCTGCGGGAGCCTCTTCGGTGAGCGAGGCGGACACGATGAGACTGTCCCCCTCCTTAATGCCGCCTTCGAACCATCCGGGCACCAGGAGATCTTCCTTGCAGTCGAAACCGCGGCGATACTCGTCGGAATAGGTGATGCCCTTGTACCAGTCAGGGGAAGGCACGAACTTGAAGCCCGAACGGCTGCATTGGAGCACCAGGTCGGGGAAGTTCGGATAGAGGCGGAAGGAGGCGCCGCCCTCCACCGGCGTGAAGCCGGTATCGGCGGTTGAATTCTCCTGGGTGAGCGCGTGAATGTTGCGGAAAGCCAGGAAGGGCCTGAGCTGCAACGTAGCCTTGGCCGGTGATGAAACGAGCTCGTACTTGATGAGGATACGGTCCTGGTCGGGCATGAGCAGGAGGCTCTTGCGGAACTCGATCTCCCCAACCTTGTAGGTGATTGTCGGTACCGGATCGGCATCGAAGTCAATCACATACTTGTGGCCGCGCGGCTCGTAAATGTCGCCGTAACAATGGATTCCGAGGTTGAACTGCTTTCCGTTCACGATGAATGACTCGTCGATAGCCGAAAGAAGCAGGAACTTGTCCCCGCCGAAACGGTCCAGTGTAACGGACAGAAGACCGTGGTAGCGGCGCGTATTGCAGGTGACGATGCTGGTGTTGCAATATGCACCGGTCTTGTTGGCGCTGATGATCTCCCTCTTCAACGAGTACGAGAGATTCACCAGCTCCGCTTTGTTAAATTTCAAAAAGGCCATATATCAATGACTTATCTAAGTTTCTTAAGTACAATCGCGCTTCTGCTGGGCAGATACAGGTACAGCGTGTGGTCCATGTCCGGATTGCCATTGGGCGATTTCTCCGCCAGCGCCACGTGGACTCCGCCACCGGAAAGCCGCGAGAAACCGTCATAGACGGCATCATCCGAGTTCAGGACCATATCCCACTCCCCCTCCGGCGCAGCGAATCCATACTCCTGGAAAGACTGCGTCGGATTGAAATTCAGTGCAAAGATACAATTTTTCCGAAGGAAAACCAGTATTTTCTTCTCTTCATCCGCCGTAAGCAGCACGGGACGGTCGGAGAGCACGTCGTTCTCTTTCAGGAAATGCACCATGTCGGCATCGAACTTCTGCAAGTTCCCGTAGCGCAGGTCGTCCCTGTCGGCCAGGCTCCACTGGCGCCGGGCATACTTGAAGCTCCAGCCGTTGCCCTCGCGTGGGAAGTCTATCCACTCGGGATGCCCGAACTCGTTGCCCATGAAGTTCAGGTAGCCGTTTCCGGCAGTGGCGGCGGTTACGAGACGGATCATCTTATGAAGGGCTATTCCCCTGTCTATCAGGAGGTTCTGCGACCCCTTGTTCATGCTCCAGTACATCTCCTTGTCGATCAGGCGGAAGATGATGGTCTTGTCGCCCACCAGGGCCTGGTCGTGACACTCCGCGTAGGAAATGGTCTGTTCGTCCGCACGCTTGTTGGTGAGTTCGTACCATATTTCCCCCGGGCTCCACTGCTCGTCGCTCTTTTCCTTTATCCACTTTATCCAGTGGTCGGCGACTCCCATGGCCATGCGGAAGTCGAATCCCACGCCGCCCTGTCCGAACGGTGCGGCAAGGCCGGGCATTCCGCTGACGTCTTCAGCTATAGTGATGGCGTCGGGATTCAGCTCGTGGATGAGCCTGTTGGCAAGGGCCAGATAGATGACGGCATTGTCGTCCACGCCGCGGCCGAAGTAGATTTCGTAATTGCCGAAGTCCGTACCCAGGCCGTGGTCGCGGTAAAGCATGCTGGTCACCCCGTCGAAACGGAATCCGTCCAGATGATACTCCTGCATCCAGAACTTGCAGTTGCCCAGGAGGAAGTACAACACCTCGTCCTTGCCGTAGTCGAAGCAGCGGCTCCCCCATGCAGGATGATACCCTGCGGCGCCGGGGTAGAAGTAGAGGTCTTCCCTGCCGTCGAAACGGCCGAGTCCTTCGATTTCGTTGGAAACCGAATGGGAATGGACTATATCCATGATTACGGCAATGCCCATCCCATGGGCCTCGTCCACCAGGGCCTTGAATTCCTCCGGAGTGCCGAAGCGGGAGCTCAGGGCGTAGAAATTGCTCACCTGGTAGCCGAACGAGCCGTAGTAGGGATGCTCCTGGAGCGCCATGATCTGCAAGGTGTCATAGCCCAGGCTCTTGACCCTCGGGAGCACGGTCTTGCGGAAATCGTCGAAACCCGCCACCTTCTCCTCTTCGCTGCTCATGCCGATGTGGCACTCGTAGATAAAGGGATGCTCGCGCTTTCCGGGCCCCTTGTGCTTCCATTCATATGATTTCTCCGGAGCCCATACCTGGGCGCTGAAGACCTTGCTGGCAGGATCCTGCACCACCCTGGTGACATAGGACGGAAGACGTTCCCCCGCCCCTCCGGGCCATTCTATCCAGAGCTTGTACAGCTCTCCGTGACGCAGGAACATGCCCGGAACTGTGATCTCCCAGTTGCCGCCGCCCACGGGCTTGAGCCTGTAGGCATCGGTGCGTTTCCAGTTGTTGAAATCGCCGATAAGATACATCCTGGTGGCGTTCGGAGCCCATTCACGGAATATCCAGTCTCCCCCGTCCGTCTTGTGGAGGCCGTAGAAGAGCTGGTTGTTGGCCGCATCCGAAATGGTCTTTCCGCCCACGTTCGAGATGAGTTTCGCAGCAGCCGCATCTATGCTGGAGTGGCGCGCATCTATCACCCCCTTGAAAGGTTCAAGCCAGGGGTCGAGCTCATATATCATCTTTTTGTCCATATCCGTTCCGTCATTCATTTTCAACGCTCTCTATGCTTTCACGGACGCCCCGCAGATACTCGCGGCAGTCCTTGATGAGGGTGCGGCTCTCCTTCACGAGGCCGGCTATGTCGTCGAGACTGGTCTTGGGATCCTCAACCTTGACGGCAATCTCCTCAAGCCTTGCCATGGCTTTAGCATAATCGAATTTCTTACCCATAAAACTATGACTGTTTTAATTTTACGCTCTCTACCCTGGCGCCGATGCGGCCGTCCGCGAACATTACCGAAATAGTTTCACCCGGACTGGTGGACGCGGCTCCGGCGAGCCTGACTCCGCGCGAATCCAGCGCCAGGGAAAAACCTCTTCCCAGCACGTTGCGCGGATCGGTGGCGGCGATTTTCTGCTCAAGCATGGCCACCCCGTATTCAGCCCCGGTGAGCCGCTGCCTGACCGCTGCCTGTATACCCTTGACCGCCAGGTCCATGCGCGATTCGAGCGCGACTATACGGCCGCGGAAAGCAAGGGCGAGACGGTTTTCATAGGCGGTGATACGGGAGTCCGCGGCGGCGGTGAGGTCGAGGAACATGTCCGCAAGCGCTGTAGGGGTCTTCACATAGTCGTAGGCCACCATGTCGGCGACGTGGAAATCCTTGTCGTGACCGATGGCCGTTATCACAGGCATCGGAAACCGCGCTATCGCCGCCCCGAGCTCGTAGTCGTCGAAGCACACGAGGTCCATGTCGGAACCTCCGCCGCGCAGGATCAGCACCGCATCGTATACTTCCCCGGACGCCTCTATATCATGAAGCGCCGCTATTATGGATTCAGGGGCGTCTTCGCCCTGCATCACCGCAGGATGGAAATTCAGCCGGTAGGCGTAGCCCCAGGGGTTTTCAAGCAGATGGCGGCGGAAGTCCTGGAGACCTGCCGCCCCTTCGGCCGATATCACCGCCAGGGAATATGGCAGATCGGCGAGCCTCAGGCCCTTCTGCCTTTTCATCAGGCCTTCCTTAGTGAGCCTCTCGACGGTCTGTTTCCGTTTGAGCTGCTGTTCTCCAACGGAGAGCGAAGCGTCTATGTCGTCGATAACCAGGGAAAGGCCGTACACTTCGTGAAAATTTACCATGGCCCTGACCAGCACTTCCATGCCGGCAGTGATGTCACTGCCCGTGGCGCTGAGGAACTTGGCGTTAAGCAGGGTGTAGTAACTGCTCCAGATGATGGCACGCACCCTGGCCACGACCATGCCCCGGTCGCTCTGCACGAGATCCAGATAACAGTGTCCTCCGGACTTCACGCTGAGCGACGCTATCTCGGCCTTCACCCATATATGGTCCGGAAAGAGGTCCGTCAGGCCCTCTTTCAAATCGCACTGAAGGGTGTACAGGTCTACGAATTCGCGTTCCATGGCAAGATGCTGTCAGTTTGTAAATTTACAAAATATTTTTTGTTTCCGGAACAAACAAAAACATCCGCCGACGGGACCGGTTCTCCCATGAGGGAACCGGCCTTGTCGGCGGAGTCTGACGAAGTTGAGCGACGCAGTGGCGGAAAGTGCCCGCTACTTCACTTCCTCGATTATTTCCATTCCCTTGCGGATGGCTTCCTCATTCATGGGAATGAGGTTCCAGTGACGTTCGGGAAGGGTTTTGCGGAGCCCCTTGAGGACGCTCTCGATCGTGACCATCGGGCACACTTTGAGAAGGCCTCCGAGAACTATCATGTTGAACACCTTGGTCATACCCAGCTGGGCGGCGGTGTCCATCGCGTTGATCCTGAACACGCGGATATCCTTGCGGGTGGGAGGATTCATGATGCCGTAGCTGTCGTAGATGATGGCGCCTCCCTTCTTGACCTTGGGCTCGAACTTCTCGAGCGAAGGCTGGTTGAGCACTATCACAACGTCATAGCTGCTGAGCACCGGAGATGCGATTTCCTCGTCCGCCACGATCACGGTGCAGTTGGCGGTACCGCCACGCTGCTCGGGGCCGTATGCTGGCATCCAGGTAACTTCCTTGCCTTCCATCAGGCCGGAATAAGCGAGTATCTTGCCCATGGAGAGGACACCCTGTCCTCCGAATCCAGAAATGATTATTTCGTTTGTCATGGCTTTATTCTTTACCGGTGTCCTTTAAATCTCCAAGAGGATAGAACGGAACCATGTTCTCCCTCATCCAGTCGAACGACTTCTCGGGAGACATCTTCCAGCCTGAGTTGCAGGTGGATACGACTTCCACGAGATTGGAGCCCTTGCCCTGCATGGAATATTCGAACGCCTTGCGGATGGCGTTCTTTGCCTTGCGGATGGCGGGAACAGTATCGACGGTCTGACGGGTTACATAGCAGGTTCCGGGGAGGATTGCGGCGACATCCGCGATTTTCAGCGGATAGCCGTGGAGCGCAACTTCGCGGCCGTAAGGACATGTCACCGTCTTCTGGCCGAGCAGCGTGGTGGGAGCCATCTGGCCGCCGGTCATGCCGTAAATGGCATTGTTGATGAAGATGATGGTGATGTTCTCGCTGCGGTTGAGGGCGTGGATGGTTTCGGCAGTGCCGATGCAGGCGAGGTCGCCGTCACCCTGGTAGGTGAACACGAGCCTGTCGGGCCACAGCCTCTTGATCGCGCTGGCAAGTGCCGGGGCGCGGCCGTGGGCGGCCTCTTCCCAGTCTACGTCGATATAACGGTATGCGAACACCGAGCATCCCACGGGGGATACGGCTATGGTCTTGTCGCGCATACCCATTTCGTCTATGACCTCCGCCACCAGCTTGTGGACTACACCGTGGGGGCAGCCCGGGCAATAATGCATCGGGGTATCGTTGAGGAGTTCCGGCTTACGGTATACTACATCGCCGGTCTTGATTATTTCTTCTCTTGTCATGGCCTTGGCTATTTAATCATTTTCTTCAAGGCGTCGAGGGCTTCGTCGGGATCGGGCACGATGCCGCCGAGACGGCCGTAATGCTCTACCGGGAGTTTGCACTCAACCGCGAGTTTGACGTCTTCGATCATCTGGCCTGCATTGAACTCGAGCACTAGGATGCCCTTCTTGTTCTTCGCGAGCCTTGCGATTTCCTTTGTGGGGAACGGCCAGAGCGTTATTGGACGGAGGAGCCCCACCTTGATGCCCTCTTCGCGGGCAAGGGCGATGGTCTTCTTGGCGATACGGGCGGCGGAGCCGAAGGCTACGATAAGGTAGTCGGCGTCTTCGCACTTGTATTCCTCGTAACGGACTTCGTTCTCTTCGCACCTGCGGTATTTCTCCTGGATGCGGAGGTTGTTCTGCTCCATCACCTCGCTCTGAAGTTCGAGGCTGGTGATGATGTTGGGGGTCTTGCGGCCCATGCGGCCGGTTGCCGCCCAGGGGCATTCCTTGATGATCTGCTCCTCTGTACGACGGGGCTTGAAGTCGGGAAGGACCACCTTTTCCATCATCTGGCCGATAACGCCGTCGGCAAGGATCATGGCGGGGTTGCGGTACTTGAAAGCAAGCTCGAACGCGAGGTCGACAAAGTCGGCCATCTCCTGCACGGACGAGGGGGCGAGGGTAATCAGGCGATAGTCGCCGTGGCCGCCGCCCTTGCAGGTCTGGAAATAGTCGGACTGGCTGGGCTGGATGGTTCCGAGGCCGGGGCCGCCGCGCATGCAGTTGAACACCACGCAGGGCAGTTCGGCGCCTGCGAGATAGGACATACCCTCCTGCATCAGGGAGATGCCGGGGCTGGAAGATGAGGTCATGACACGCTTTCCGGTGCCTGCACCGCCATAAACCATGTTGATGGAAGCAAGCTCGCTTTCGGCCTGAAGGACTACCATGCCGGTGGTCTCCCAGGGTTTCTGAGCCGCAAGCGTTTCGAGAACTTCGCTCTGCGGGGTGATGGGATATCCGAAATATCCGTCACATCCGCAGCGAATCGCTGCGAGGGCAATGGCCTCGTTGCCTTTGATAAGGCTGACTTCTTTCTCTGCCATAACTTTTACTCCTCTTTTTTACGGTAAACTGTGATACATCCGTCCGGGCAGACTATTGCACAGCTGGCGCAGCCGATGCACAGTTCTTCCTTGACGGGCTGGGAATAGTGATATCCCTTCGTGTTGACGGTCTTGGGAGTGAGTTCCAAGACCTTCTGCGGGCAGGCGGCGACGCAGAGATTGCAACCTTTGCATCTCTCCACATCGACTACCACAGCCCCATGCATTTTAGCCATAGTCTATAATTTTACGGGTTATATATGTCTTTGTTGTAGAAATCCAGGATCTCGGTAATCATTTCGAGAGCACCTTTTGCGGGGCTGTCGGGATTGATGGAAAGCGCTTCGAGGAAGTGGTTCATGGCACCTTGCCAATCCCCCTTCCGGCGGCATTCCAGGCCGAGGCTGTATTCCCTTTCGTCTTCCGTCATTTCTCCTCGAGGTACTGGATCCAGCCGTATTTGTCGGGGATAAGGCCTTTCTGGATGCCGACGATGGTATTGTAGAGCTCACGGCTTATCGGTCCGCAATTGTCGGGGCTGCCGATGAGATACTTCCTGGTGACTTCTTCGGATTCGAGCGCTGGCTTGTCGTCGATTTCGCAGATGGGAGTGATTACGACGGCGGTGCCGCAGGAGTTGACCTCCTCGAATTCGGCGAGTTCCTCGACGTAGACCTTGCGCATCTCAACCTTCAGCCCCATGTCGGCGGCCACGGTGCGGAGGCTCTTGTTGGTGATGGACGGGAGCACGCTGCCGGAATCGGGAGTGACATAGGTGTTGTTCTTGATGCCGAAGAAATTGGACGATCCGAACTCCTCGATGTGCGTGTGGGTGGCGGTGTCGAGGAAGAGCAGCTCGCGGTAGCCCAGCTTGTGTGCGAGGTTGTATGCATGCAGGCTCTGGGCGTAGTTGGCGCCGAGCTTGTAGTGGCCCGAGCCGTATACCGCGGCACGGTCATAGTCGCGCGAGAGCACCGCCGTGCCAGGCATGAGGGCCTTTGCGCCGGAATATGTACCTACCGGAGAGCACATCACCACGAAGGTGACGTCGTTTGCGTTGCGGATGCCGAGCTGGGGATTGCTGCCGAAGAGCACTGGACGCAGGTAAAGCGAAGCGCCTGACTCGTACGGAGGTATAAAACGCCAGTTCGCATGTACGCACATCTTGCACATTTCGATGAACATCTCCTCGCTGGGATAGGCCATGTCGAGGTATGTCGCGCTGCTCTGCATGCGTTTTGCGTTCTCGTCCGGCCGGAACATGCGCACCCTGTTGTCTACGCCGCGGTACACCTTGAGGCCTTCGAAGCATTCGGGAGCATAGTGGAACGCACCGGCGAAGCAATGCACCGAGAGATAGAAGTTGTCAGTTACCTCCGGCTTGCCCCACGCGCCATTCTCGAACTTGGCGACGACGATGGCTTCGGTCGGATAATAAGCGAAAGATCTTTTAGAAAAATCGATTTTCTCCATTTTTGGTTCAATTACGTTTAGTGTATTGATTATGTATTTCAGTCTTCAATGAGTCTGTCCTTGTTGTAGGTATGGACCTTTGCCTTGCCGGAAAGCACGATATACCCGTTTTCGGCGAGGGAGCGGATTTCGTTCTCACCGGGGTAGATCTTGATGTCGGGGAACAGGTGACCGACCCTTTTGATTATCGCATCGGTGACATACTTGCTGTAGGCGATGCCTCCGGTGAAAAGCAGGGCGTCCACCTTGCCGCAGACATCTGCGGTTTCGGCGGCGATGTATTTGGATATGGTGAGGGTGAAGGCGCCCATGAACAGTTTGTATTCGGGAACCCCTTCGATGGCCTTCGCTTCGATGACACGCATGTCGCTGGTGCCGAAATAAGCCACGGCGCCTCCGCCTCCGACGAGTTTGCGGCGGATTTCCTGTTCGGTGTATTTGCCGCTGAAGCACATGTCTACGAGCGCCAGCGGGGGGCATGAGCCGGCCCTTTCGGGAGTGATCGGGCCGTCGCCTCCCAGGCCGTGGCTGGTGTCGATCACCCGGCCGTTGCGGTGCAGCGATATGGTGACCCCGCCTCCCATGTGGCAGACTATCGCCGTTACGTCGTTTTTGTCGTGCCCGATCTCGGCGACATACCTGCGTACGATGGCCCTGGAATTGAGGGCATGGAAAAGGGTCTGGCGCGGGAGTTCGGGGATGCCGCCCATACGGCATTCGGGAAGCATCTCGTCGGCCATGGGGGGATCGGCGACATAGGCGCGGCAGGGGCCGTAGGGGCCCTCGACGCCTTCGGCGGCACGCGCCTCATTGACCTCCTTTGCAAGTTCATCCGCCATGACGGCGCTGAGGTTGCAGACATGCTTGCCGTCGCGGCCGCTCATGAGCACTTCGCGCATATCGGCGTTGACGTCGTAGATACCGGTGATGACGGGAGTGAAGAGCCCGCCCCGGCCCATCACTATGTCCACTTCGGTACATGGGACATTGTTGTCATGCAGGAACTGGATCGCCGTATCGTACCGCATCTGAAGCTGGTCGGCGAAATACGGATTTTTATCTATCTCCGACTTGGGATGGTCGTACTTACCCTCACATGCAAGGACGCCGTCTTTGTAGTAGCCGAACTTGCTTGAGGTGGAACCTGTATTGACGACTAATACATTGCCTTTTACCGGCTTGGAATTCAAAGTTATGGGGGCTTCCATATGGTTGTCTGAAGTGTTTTTATGTGATTGCTACGAAATTACTACTTTTTTTTGAATTTTCGTTGTATTTCATAACTTTTTTGAGCCTTTATGCGTCAATAATGCAAGTGTCTCGATTTGCGGAATAAAATCTTATATTTGCGGAATACAACTGCATTCCATGAAAAGAAGACATCTGCTCACCACCATAGCCGCCCTGCTGCTTGGAACTGCCGCCTTTGCGGTGCTCAACGAGCACAGCCTCAGCCAGACCCTGGAGGTTCTCAAGAACGAACTCGGCAGCCAGAACGCCAGAATGGAGCATTCCCGCAGCCTGCTGAACTCCAGCAACCGCAACCAGCACGCCCGCATGCTCGATCTCATCCAGCGCAGCAACGAGCTTTCACTCATGCTGTACTCCCAGAACCAGGACTTCACCTTCGATGTCACGTATTCGCTCAGGCAGGCCACAAGGGAATATGAGGAATTCAGCAAGAGGCAGATGCCCTTCAACGAGATAACCGAGCGCCTCGACATAGAGATAGAGCGTTACGAAAGACTGATCGAGTCGCTCCGCAGGCTTCCTCCCGAAATCACGGACAGGCCCGACATGCCCGTGCTCGAAGACAGCGTGAAAGCGTATCTCCCGCTTTTGCCAGGCGACACGGTCAGGCGCGCCGTCACCCCTCTCACAAGGGAGTCCGACGTCACCGAAAATCCGTTCACGCTCGACTCCCTCGAACGGGCGGACCGGGACTCCTGCCTGCTGTACGCCGGTAACCTGTTGGCTATGTACAAGAGCGCGAAGGTCCGGGTCATGATAGACAGCACGCACTACAGCGAAACTGCGGGCCGGCTCAGGGAATCGTACGACTACGCCCAGACACGTTACCGTTCGCTCCAGAAACGCATCTTTATACAGGGACAGGACAATTACTTCAAGGTGCTCAAACAGTTCGGCCGCTATTCCACGAGAGCTTTCCAGGAGGCCCGAAACAAGTACGACACCACTTTCGGAGGCTATTCGTCCGGCACCAAGAGCGACTGGCGCGGCCCCATCGTCACCTGGTTCATAATCTACGTTCTCATCTTCCTGGCCATCGCATCCGCGCTCAGCGCCCTCATAGTCGGCTTGCTGGGCAGGAAATCGAAGGCGTTCAAGACTGAGGAGAACAGGCAGCGGAGACCGGTGCTCATCCTGCTCCTCGGAGCCATCCTCTTTACACTCACGGTCATCATCGGAGGCCTGTTCGTAAAGCAGAATTTCTTTATCGAGGCGAGCAAGCTGCTTCTCATCTTCGCCGCCCTGCTCATCGCCATCCTGGGATCGCTCCTCATCCACATGGACGCCGATAAGGTGCGCGGCGGCATCAAGCTGTACACGCCCATCATCATGCTCGGGCTGGTAGTCATTACCTTCCGCATCATCTTCATCCCGAACAGGCTGGTAAACCTCATCCTGGCTCCCATCCTGCTGGTTTTCATAATCTGGCAGGCAGTGCTCGTGAAGACACAGAGCAGATTGGTGAAAGTCAACGACATAGCATACTCCGGGACCACCCTGTTCATAATGGTTGCGGCACTGGTCATGGCGCTTATGGGATACGTGCTCATGAGCATACAGCTGCTCATCTGGTGGCTCTTCCAACTCACTGCGCTCTGCGCCCTCACCGCCATCCACGACCTGATGGACCGCTATGAGGAGCAGCATATCATCCGCAGCCTGCAGGAAAAGGGCAGGCACTTCACGAAGGAGGAGCTCAGAAAGGGCGAATTCATCAGCCATACCTGGCTGTTCGACTTCATCAAGACGGCGCTCGTGCCCGCACTCACGGTGGTATCCATTCCTATCTGCATCTACTGGGCAGCCGGAGTGTTCGACCTCACTGCCCTCTTCAAATCCCTCCTGTCCACCGTATTCTTCTCCATTCCCGACTCCAACGGGAACGTGATCCTCAAACTCTCCGCAGACAGGATCGTGGTTGTTACCGCGCTGTTCTTCATCTTCCGCTACTTCGCATACGCCGGAAGGGCTTTCTACAAGAAATACAAGATCAGGCGCGAAAAGAAAGAGCGCAAAGTCGAATACGTCCGCGATAATGAGGTGAACCTCACCCTTGCCAACAACATCATCGGATTCCTGGTATGGGGCGCATACATCGTCATGTTCGTCGTGGTGTTCCGTATTCCCGTGGGCGCCCTGTCGCTGATCGCCGCAGGCCTTGCCACCGGCCTCGGACTCGCCATGAAGGACATCCTCAACAACTTCATCTACGGTATCCAGCTCATGAGCGGAAGACTTCGCGTCGGCGACATGATAGAATGTGACGGCATCCGTGGCAGGGTTAACAGCATCTCATACCAGACCACTCAGATAGCGGCCCTGGACGGCTCGCTGATAGCCTTCACGAACACCACCCTCTTCAACAAGAATTTCAAGAACCTCACCCGGAATTCGCCTTACGAGTACGCGCCCGTCATCGTGGGCATCAGCTACGGCACGGACGTGGAAAAGGCTCGCACGGTACTGCTCCAGGCCCTCCAGAAGACCATGGAAAAAGACCGGTTCGGCCGCGACCTGATAGAGCCCAAATATGGAATCCAGATAGTTCTCGACCAGATGGCGGAGAGCAGCATCAACCTGAAAATCAAGCAGTTCGCCTTGGTGGAAGAGAAGTTTGCCCTGATCGGGAGACAAAACGAAATAATCTACAACACCCTCAACGCAAACGGTATAAGCATACCGTTCCCGCAAACGGACGTTCATATCAAGCAGGACTAGATGGCACTCACAAAGGATCTCCTTCTCGACAAGATCCGCAGCGGCTTCCCGATGACGGGAAAGGAGCAGCTGCGCCTATCGCTCGCGCTGGGCGTTCCGGCCATTCTGGCACAGCTCTCCAACATCCTCATGCAATACATAGATGCCTCGATGGTCGGGCATCTGGGTGCCGCGCAGGCCGCTTCCATAGGCCTGGTCAGTACTACCACATGGCTGTTCGGGGGCATGTGCATGGCCGCCACTTCCGGTTTTTCCGTGCAGGTGGCCCAACTCATCGGGGCGAAGGAATTCCACAGGGCGCGCGCCGTGATGCGCAAGGGGCTTGTGAGCGTGTTCATTTTCTCGCTGCTGCTCGGACTTGTCGGACTGGCCCTCTGCAAACCGCTGCCGGTATGGCTCGGCGGCAAGCCGGATATCGTCGGAGATTCCACTTCATACCTGCTGGTCTACGCAGCATGCATCCCGTTCATGCAGGTCGGGTGGACCGCTTCCACCTTCCTGGCGGCCAGCGGCAACACAAAGGTGCCGGCCATCATCTACGTGGCGATGTGCGCGATGGATGTCGTTTTCAATTACCTGTTCATCTATGTGCTGCACATGGGGGTGACGGGCGCCGCACTCGGGACTGGCGCATCTGAATTCATAACCATGATCATCACCCTGTGGTATCTGCTTTCCCGGTCCAGGGAACTCAACATTAGGAATGAACGGCACGGGGACTGGAGGCCGGACAGGCAGACCCTCAGCAAAGCCCTGGGCATAAGCGGGCCGCTGTGGATCCAGAACCTCGTCATGCGCGGGGCATATGTCATGGGAACGATGATAGTGGCGCCTCTGGGCACCATAGCGATCGCGGCCAACTCGTTCGCCGTCATTGCCGAAAGTCTCTGCTACATGCCCGGATACGGCATGGAGGACGCCGTGACCGCACTCGTGGGGCAGAGCCTGGGCGCAAAGCGCAAGGAGCTGGCGAAACGCTTCGCCTGGATCAACATCGGCATCGCCGCCGGAATGATGAGCTTCCTGGCCGTGCTGATGTTCATTTTCGCCCCCCAGATGATGGGCCTGTTCACCTCCGACCCGGAAGTGATAGAGCTTGGAGTGAAGTGCCTCAGGATAGAAGCCTTCGCCGAACTGTTCTACGGCGTTTCCATAGTCGGATACGGCGCCTGCGTGGGCGCCGGGGACACCATGGTCCCCGCGGTCCTGAACTTCGCCAGCATGTGGGTGGTCCGCATAGGGCTGGCACTCATTCTCACCCCCAGATTCGGGCTCACCGGATACTGGATTGCCATGTGCATAGAGCTAAACGTTCGCGGCATAATGTTCGCCATGCGGGTCAAAGGCAATGCATGGATGAAAAAGGTATTAATCTGAAACGACATCATGAAAACCATCACGAACCAGGAATTCGGAGGCGAGAGGCCCCTTTACTGCGAGCACGGACTCAGACTGGAGAACGTCACCATACACGCCGGGGAATCCTCCCTCAAGGAGACTTCGGACATCGAGGCCGTGAACTGCCGCTTCGAGGGGAAATATCCCTTCTGGGAATGCAGGGGCTTCAAAGTCAGGAACTGCCTGTTCACCGAAGGGGCCCGCGCCGCGCTCTGGTACAGCAGCGACCTCCTCATGGAAGACACCCTGGTGGAGGCCCCGAAGATGTTCCGCGAGATGGACTCTCTCACCCTGCGCAGGGTGCGCATCCCGAATGCCGCCGAGACCCTCTGGAGATGCAGCGATGTGGTTCTCGAAGACGTGCAGGTGCAGAAAGGCGACTATCTGTTCATGCACAGCCATGACATAAAGATAGACAGGCTCGACCTGCAGGGCAATTACTCTTTCCAGTACTGCAGGAACGTGGAGATCCGGAACTCCATCCTCCGCACCAAAGACGCCTTCTGGGAAAGCGAGAACGTAACCGTCTATGATTCAGTGATCATTGGCGAATACCTTGCATGGTACAGCAAAAACCTCAGGCTTGTGAACTGCCGTATCGAAGAGACTCAGCCGCTGTGTTATGCGGAAAACCTGGTCCTCGAGAACTGCACCTTCGGCCCCGACGCCGACCTGGCCTTCGAGTACTCGGACGTGCAGGCCGACATCCGCGGGAGCGTCACCAGCGTCAAGAATCCCCGCACCGGCCGCATCGTGGCGGACGCCTACGGCGAGATAATCCTGGATTCCAATATCAAGGAACCTGCTGACTGCAGGATCGAAGTCCGCTAGGCCAGAAGCTCGCGGAGGCCCCGGCAATAGAGGTCCAGGGCTTTTTCCACAGTGCTGCGCGGGCAGGCGAGGTTGACTCGCATGCAGCTAGGCCCACCGTAGATATCGCCGGCGTTTATCCACAGCTTTTCATGTTCCAGGAGATGGTCCTGGATCTGCTTCCCGGTGAGACCCACCGGAGCGAAATCGAGCCAGTCGAGATAGGTGGCCTCGAGCGTAGCCACGCGCACCCTGGGGAACTCTTCCGCAAATCGGTCGCGGAGAAGCAGGAAATTCCCGTGCACCACTTCGTTCATCTGGTCCAGCCATTCCTCCCCTTCCGGGCTGTATGCGGCTTCGAGTGCCACTATACCCAGCTGATTCAGTTCGCCGTGCTCCCAGACGTCCATGACGTGTTTGATGCGGGCGAAGAAATCGGGATTGGCGGTAATGATGTTTGCTACCTGAAGGCCGGGAATGCTGAACGGCTTGGTGGGAGACACGAAAGTGACGCTGTTCTCCGGATACAGGCGGCCGAAAGGCACGTAGGAGGTTCCGGGAGCTACTATCTCGCAATGGATCTCATCGCTGATTACCGGCACCCCGTACTTGAGGCAGATGTCGCCCATACGCCGGAGTTCCCCTTCCGACCACATGCGGCCGCAGGGATTGTGGGGGTTGCAGAGCAGGAACGCCCCGGTGGCGGGATCGGCGATACGGGCTTCGAAGTCGGCCCAGTCCACCTCGTAGCGTTTCCTTTCCTCCGACCACACCAGGAGAGACTCGCTCCGCACCGCACCCGGATTGGTGACGTTCTTGAAGAAACAGTTGTACGCCGGGGTGAAGAACACCACTTTTTCGCCCGGGGACGTGAGCGCCTTCACGGCTATGGAAGCCCCCGGCACTATGCCGCAGACCGGCGCTATCTGCGACGCGGTGAAGTTCCATCCGTAACGGCGGCCAAACCAGTCGATTATGCTCTGATAGTACGATTCCGGAATGTGCGTGTATCCGAAAATACCCTTATCGACCCGACGGCGTACCGCGTCCGTTATGAATGGCGCCACCGGAAAATCCATCTCGGCCACCCACATGGGAAGCACATCCGTCCTCAGGTCCCACTTCACCGAATTTGTGCCCCTGGGGGCCCCTTCCGTAATAAAATCGTACTGCATTCTATCTTAGCATTTCTTTAACTTTCTTCAACGAACCGTCGTTCGGGGCGGGCTTTATTCCCAGGATATGGCAGGCAAGCGGATAAATGTCCACGTTCTGGAAACTCCCGGCCTTGAAGCCCTTCTTGAAATCGGGGCCTTCGGCTCGGAAAACCACCTGCATCTCCTTTTCGAACGGAGAATAACCGTGCGCACCGCCGTGCTGCTTGGGCTTGTCGGTAAACTGCCAGCCAAGGTCGGGAGCCACTATGATGTCGCCTTCCCTGGGATTGGTGCCGTACATAAGTTCGGCCGGTACTTCCCCTGACCGCCATACGCTAATGTGTTCCACGTCCCTGAGGGCGTTCACTATCGAATCGCGGCAGGCCGGGCTGTTGCTGTAGATGAAGGTGGGGGTACCGTAGATCATGCGCGAGGACCATTCACGCTTCAGGTATTTCGACGGGCTGACCGTCCTTTCTTCGCAGACTTCGGCCATTCCGTGATCGGACAGGACTATGAGGTCGGTCTGGTCTGCGAGGCCAAGTTCCCTGAGTCCTTCCCGGATTCTGGAAATCATCCTGTCCACCGACCTGACGGCGTAGCCGACCTCCTTGGCTTCAGGCCCGAACCCGTGTCCGGTATGATCGGGTTCGTCGAAGTAAATCATGAGGAGATGCGGGCGGAGCTGCTCCGGCAACCTGAGGAAAGACAGGAGCGTGTCGACCCTTGCCTGATAAGTCAGAAGATTGCTGTTGTCGTACGGGAACCAGTAGTCCGGGTCCTTGCCGTTCACGTGGAGGTCGGAACCCACCCAGTATACCACGCCGCTCCTGACGCCCTGCCTGCCGGCAGTGTTCCATATCGGCTCACCGGCGTAGAAACGCTGGTCGTACTTCGCTTCGCCGCCCATCGAGTACTTTTTCCTGAGTGTCGGATCCCAGAAACTGTTGTTCACGATTCCGCTGTGGTCGGGTACGAGACCGGTTGCAAGCGTGTAGTGGTTAGGAAACGTGGATGCAGGATACGACGGTCTCATCACGGCGGAACAGCCCGTCACGGCCATGTCGTCCAGCGTGGGAGTTTCATACCAGGAGGTGTAGTCATCCCTGAAACCGTCCATAGATACCAGGATGAGGTATTTGGCTTTGACTGAAGGATACTGCACCCCGCAGGATACCGCCAGGGGGAACAGGCTCCATGCGAGAAGGATCAGGTTCAATACTCTTTTCATAACTGCGAAATTAGCGAAAAATGCTGTCAAATTGTCCTGTTTGAAGGACTTTTTGTCACTGGTATATCCTTTGCCTTTTCCAGAGTTGTTCCCGCCGGTGGGCGGGACGGACAAAGAGTAGTAAAATTAAATAATAGGAGGTTTTAACCATGTTACCGTCAAAGCATTACAACAATCCGTGGGTTCCTGACGTATTCAACGATTTCTTCGACAACGACTGGATGGTCCGCAGCAATGCGACCGCACCCGCAATCAACGTATTAGAAACCGAGAACAGCTACGAGCTCGAGCTTGCAGCCCCCGGCATGACCAAGGAAGACTTCAAGGTTACTCTCGACAACGACGGCGACCTTGTTATCAACATGGAGAAGAAACAGGAGGAGAAGAGGCACGGCCACTTCCTCCGCCGCGAGTATTCCTACACCAAATTCCAGCAGACCATGCTTCTTCCCGATGACGCCGACCGTGAAAAAATAGACGCCAAGGTGATCAACGGGGAACTGAAGGTCAGCATCCCGAAGATCAAGAGGGTGTCCGTCCAGGACACCAAGAAGACCATCGAGGTCAAATAAGGGAGTTACAGAATTCCGTCAAAATCGAAGAGACAGGTGCAATCCTTCAGAAGGGGATGGTGCCTGTCTTTTTCAGATAGTATAATCCTGTCGGCGGGGATCATCCAGTCGATACCGATAGCGGGGTCGTCCCAGGCGATGGCTCCTTCGGAGGAGGGAGCGTAGAAGCGGTCGCACTTGTACTGGAACAGTGCGGTTTCGCTGAGCACGCTGAAACCGTGGGCGAACCCGCGGGGGATGAAGAGCTGAAGATGGTTTTCCCCGCTCAGGACGACGGCGGTATGCTGTCCGAAAGTCGGACTACCCCTGCGGATATCCACCGCCACGTCCAGGACCGTTCCCTCGACCACCCGGACCAGTTTGCACTGCGCATGCTCCCCTATCTGGAAATGCAGGCCGCGCACCACGCCGTAGCTGCTCCGGCTTTCGTTGTCCTGGCAGAAATCCACGGGACCTATCATACGGTCGAATTCACGCCGGTTCCACGATTCGAAAAAATAGCCTCTCGAATCGCCGAATACCCTGGGATGGATTATCTCCACCCCCGGAATGTTTGTATGCTCAATTTCCATTTGCTTCAAGTTGTTCCACGCACTTTTTCAGGGAATCGTACCAGTGCGGGATGGTAACACCGAAAGTCTTTTGTACCAATGACTTGTCCAGAACCGAATAATGCGGGCGGTTGGCTTTCTGGGGATACTCGGAGCTGAGGCACGGTTCGATGCGGCAGCTGTTCCCGGAAAGGTCGCGTATGGCCAGGGCGAAGTCGTACCAGCTGGTTACGCCCAGGTTGGTGTAGTTATAGGTTCCGGTTTTGCCGAGCTGCCCGCTTTCTATGACGTACACTATGAAAGCGGCGAGATCGTCTGCGAAAGTAGGAGTGCCCACCTGGTCGTATACCACGTTCAGCGACGCCCTTTCAGAAGTCAGGCGCCTCATGGTTTTCACGAAGTTGTTTCCGAACCTGGAAAACATCCACGCCGTACGGATGATGATATGCCTGCAGGCGCTGTCCCGAATGGCCTTTTCACCAGCCAGTTTGGTCGCCCCGTACGCACTCGCCGGCGCGGGGGTGTCATCTTCCCTGATGGGGACGCAGCCCTCTCCGGGAAAGACATAGTCGGTAGATATCTGGATGAGCGTGGCACCGCTCCTGCGGGCGGCGGCCGCCAGGTTTGCCGGCACGTCCCGGTTGAGGATGGCGGCGAAGGCGGTGTCGTCCTCGGCTTTGTCCACATTTGTGTAAGCGGCGCAGTTGACGATCACGTCTACCTTTTCGGAATCACAGACTATGGAAACAGCGTCGGGGTTGGTCGCGTCGAGATAGACCGTTTCCTTTCCGGGCAGGGAGTTCACGTCCGAGAAGATGTAACGGTTGCGGGCCCCGGTGGACGCTTCGCGAAGGGCGCATCCGAGCTGTCCGTTGCCACCGGTTACAAGAACATTGAGTCTTTTCGTTTCCATAATCTCACAAAATTAACTATTTTTGTTGAAACATCGTTTATTTTGGAAGACAGACCGGTCATTTACCTTTACACGGACGGAGCGGCGAGCGGCAACCCCGGTCCCGGCGGCTGGGGCGTCGTGCTCAAGTGCGGCTCTCTCCGTAAAGAGATGTCCGGGGGCTTCGCTCTCACCACCAACAACAGAATGGAACTGCTTGCGGTGATCAAGGGCCTCGAAGCCGTCAAATGGGACAATGCCGTCGTCGAGGTGTACAGCGACAGCTCCTACGTGGTCAAGGCGATTACCGAAGGCTGGCTCGACAACTGGCTGGCGACGGATTTCAAGAAAAAGAAGAACAAAGACCTCTGGCTCCGCTTCCTGCCGCTTTACCGCAGGCACAGGGTGGGTTTCCACTGGCTGAAGGGCCACGCCGGCCATCCCGAGAACGAACGCTGCGACCGTATGGCGGTCGAGGCGTACTCCAGGCCCGGGCTTCCGGAAGACGAAGGTTATAACAAAGAAGAAAAATTATCAGAGATACCATGGACAGAAGAAAACTCACAGTAGGAATAACGCAGGGAGACAGCAACGGCATAGGTTACGAGGTTATCATCAAGGCGTTGGCGGATCCCCGTATCCTGGATATGATGACCCCGGTCGTATACGGTTCGTCGAAAGTATTCGGCTTCTACCGGAAAACGATCCACGACATAGAGCAGATGGACACCAACGTGATCAACAATCCGGGCGAGGCGCATCCGAAGCGCGTGAATATCCTCAACTGCCTTCCCGAAAACGTGTTCGCCGAGCCCGGAGGGGCCACGGCAGATTCGGCCCAGGCGGCGATCACATGCCTGGAGCGGGCCGTGGAAGATCTCAAGAACGGCGACATAGACGTACTGGTCACGGGCCCCATGAACAAGAAATCGGTAGTGGACGCAGGCTTCGGTTTCCATGGCCACACCGAATATCTCGAAAAGGCTTTCGGCGTCAGCGACGTCACCATGTTCATGATTTCACAGCGCCTCAAGGTCGGAGTCGTCACCGGGCATATTCCGCTCAAGGATGTCCCTGGGGCCATCACCACCGAAAAGATACTCAGCAAGCTGCGTCTCATCAAGGCATCCCTCGAGCAGGACTTCGGCATAGACAATCCGCGCATCGGCGTGCTCGGCCTCAACCCGCACGGCGGGGACAGCGGGCTCCTCGGCAAGGAAGAGGCTGAAATCATAATCCCTGCCCTGAAGCAGGCCACTGAAGAGGGCATCCAGGCATTCGGCCCCTACTCCCCCGACGGCTACTTCGGCATGAGCCGGTACGAGAACTTCGACGCCACCCTGGCGATGTACCACGACCAGGGGCTGGCACCTTTCAAGGCCATCGCCTTCGAGGACGGCGTCAACTATACCGCGGGGCTTCCGGTGGTACGCACCTCCCCCGACCACGGCACCGCCTTCGAACTCGCAGGCCGCGACGAGGCCGATCCCCGCAGCATGCGCGCTTCCATTTTCCTCGCCATGGACATCTACCGCCACCGTCAGGAATGGCAGAGACTTCAGGAGGACAAACTGGAAGAGCGCCCCGAAGACCATGCTCCGGAGCGCTCTGGAAAACCTCAAATAGAGTAATCCTTACTACTTCGTAGGCTTTGCATAGCCGTCAGCGGTAGCCTTCTCGGCTACGCGCTGGATACGCGCCTGGGTGTCGGGGTGCGACGAGAACATTTCCGCCACACGGCTGGAACTCTGACCGCCGGAGTTGGACGTGCTGAGCAGTTTTTCGAAAGCTGCAGCCATGCACCACGGATTCTTTTTCATGGCTTTCAGGAACTCGTAGCCGTAGTCGTCAGCCTCGGTTTCCTGCGCGCGGGAGAACTTTGCATTGATCATGCTTTCGCCCAGCTGGCCGAGGATGGAGTCGGAAAGCGACGCCGCAATGCTGCCGGTAGATGCAATCGCATCGATGGCGGCGGAAGTCAGGAGCTGCTTCTTATACCCACGGAGGGAATGCTCCAAAGCCACGTGGCCTATTTCGTGACCTATGACGCTGAGCACCTCGTCGTCTCCCATGAGATCCATGAGCCCGGTGTAGACGCGTACGGAGCCGTCGGCACACGCGAAGGCGTTGATGTCGTTGGTCTTGTAAACCTTGAAGTTGAGGGGAATGCCGTTGACGGAATTAAGGCCGTTCGTAATCTTAGCAAGCCTCTTGACATAAGCGTTTGACGACGGAAGCACTGTAGCCTGGGCGTCCAGCTGCTGTACCGACTGGGTTACGTAAGCCTGTATTTCTTCATTGCTGACCGACAGGGCGGAGATGACCTTTGACCCACCTTGCATGAGACGAGCAGCGTTGAAAGTCTCGGAACAGGACACTAAGCTCAGGGCCGCCAGAAGTGTGAGGACTAGTTTTTTCATTTCGATACGGTTTGGTTGTCCAAATATAGAAACTTTTTTCGGTATTTGTAATTTTTGTAGCCCGAACCCCCGCACAAACCCTCATTTTCGAAACCGAGGGTGATATAAGCGTCCCCTCCGGATGCCGAGGCGTCCACATAGGTCATGACATCGTCCGGGTGCTTTGCGTCTACGAAAGTCCTGAGCAGCTTGCTCATGCCTCCGACCACCCTTACACCTTCCAGAGAAGCATATCTGAGCCATTCGAAAGAACGCGCGGATCCGCCCTTTTCCGTCATGTTGCGAGGATTGGAGAAGGAAGCCACAGCGACCAGCGTACCGGGAGGAAAGGAGCTTTCCCCCGCTCCGGTGCTCCTCTCGACGAAAAGCCCGAAACGATAGCGGCTCTTGCAGTAGCCTATCCTGTGGTTGGCCTCCAAAAAAGGTTCGGCGACAGCCCTGGGGATGGCCTTCACGCTGCAGTTGCGGGCATAAACCGTGACCAGGTCAAGACTGTCCATCGCGGGTGATCCTGTCTACTACCGACTCCACGGCGGAATACTCATACCCCCTTGTGAGGGCGAACTTCAGAAGTTTGAGCCGGGCCTGCCCGTCCCCCTGCAGCGTCTTCCATTTCGAGCGCAGGAGCCTTTCCATCCTGTCGGAGGCGGAAGAAGCGTCAATTTCGGAAAGGGCAGCGTCGATGTCCGTATCGGAAATGCGTTTCGCCCTGAGGGCAAACCTTATCTTGACCGGCCCCCAGCCGGTGAGGGAAGCTTTTTCCCTTGCAAAGGCGGAAGCGTAACGGACATCGTCCACGAACCTGTCGGCTTTCAGCGACTCCACTATTTCTGCGGCTGCCTCAGCGTCGCCTTCGCAGCGCATGACGGCCTTCCTGAGGATGTCCGAAGTACAGTACTCGCGTTTTGCGCACTGGGCCTCCAGGGCGTTCAGCACCTTTTTCTGGGAATCGTTCATTGCAGATCGTGTTTTCCTGCGAGCATGCCGCAGGCAGCCAGTATGTCTTCGCCGCGGGAAGCCCTTATGGTGCAGGTGATTCCGTTGTTGTTCAAGCGTGACTTGAAAGCCTCCATGACCTCGGGACTGGAGGACTCATAGGGGAAATCGGGGATTTTGTGAAAGCGGATGAGGTTCACCCGGCACTCC
The DNA here is from genome assembly GCA_024699055.1 of Bacteroidales bacterium. Classification (GTDB taxonomy): domain Bacteria; phylum Bacteroidota; class Bacteroidia; order Bacteroidales; family UBA932; genus Cryptobacteroides. The sequence goes on along the minus strand of JAILQG010000094.1, from coordinate 11,185 downwards.
AGTCCGCGGAGCAGCCGGATGAGGGCGTCGGCGTGGCGTTTGGAGTCGTTCCAGCCGCCGAACATGGTATATTCGAAGCTCACGCGCCTCTGCCCGGTGAAGTCGTACTGCTTGATGAGGGCGACGATGTCCTTTTCGTCGAAGGCCTTCTGCACGGGCATCATCTGCACCCTTTCTTCCGGGAAAGGATTGTGGAGGCTCACCGCCAGATGGCAGCGCTGTTCATCCAGGAAGCGCTTGAGCGCAGGCATGACGCCTATGGTGGAGACGGTGATGCGCTTTGGGCTCCAGCCGAAACCCCAGTCTGCGGTAAGCACCTCAAGCACGCGCGAAAGGGTGTCGTAATTGTCGAGGGGCTCCCCCATTCCCATGAAGACGGCATTCGTAAGGCTCAGGGGGTCGTCCACGCCAAGGAACTGGCCCAGGACGTCCGCCGGACTCAGGTTGCCGTGCCAGCCCTGGCGCCCCGTCATGCAGAACCGGCATCCCATCTTGCAGCCGGCCTGGCTGCTGACGCATAGGGTGCGGCGGTCGTCCTCAGGGATTACGACAGCCTCCACGGCTGACTTTTCGCCTCCGCATTCTACCGGAAATAGATATTTCACGGTGCCGTCCGCCGACACCGCCCTTCCAGACGGCGCGGCCGCGCCGATGGCATATTTTTCGGCGAGTATTTCCTTCGCAGAATTGGAAATGTTGGTCATCTGCCCGAAGGAGGAGACCCTTTTCTGATAGAGCCATTCCGAAAGCTGCCTGCCCACGAAAGGCTTGAGGCCGCACTCCACGGCGACGGCTTTCAGCTCCTCCGGATTTTTCCCCAGCAAGTTTTCTTTCATACTGCGAATTTAACTAAAAATTACCTATATTTGTCTACTCCGCAGAGCGGAAGACTTTACTAACTTTTTAAAAACAACATTATGGCTAAAGAAGCTGAAGAAAACCAGGCCCAGAACATCAATGCCGCGAAACTCAAGGCATTGCAGGCCACGATCGACAAAATTGAGAAGGATTATGGGAAAGGAACGATCATGAAGTTGGGAGACCAGCCAGAATGGAGCGACGCCCAGGTAATCCCCAGTGGGAGCATCTCGCTGGACCATGCACTCGGCATCGGGGGCTATCCCCGCGGAAGGATCGTCGAAATATACGGTCCCGAATCCAGCGGCAAGACCACCCTCGCCATCCATGCCATCGCCGAAGCCCAGAAGCTCGGCGGCATAGCGGCGATGATAGACGCGGAACACGCCTTCGACCGCAGCTACGCCAAGAACCTCGGCGTAAATCTCGAGACCCTGCTCATCTCACAGCCCGACAACGGCGAGCAGGCCCTCGAAATCGCGGATAACCTCATCCGCTCGGGCGCGGTGGACATAGTCGTCATCGACTCCGTCGCGGCGCTCACCCCAAAAGCAGAGATCGAAGGTGAAATGGGCGACAACAAAGTCGGCCTGCAGGCCCGCCTCATGAGCCAGGCTCTCCGCAAACTCACCGCTAACATCTCCAAGACCAACACCTGCTGCATCTTCATCAACCAGCTGCGCGAGAAGATAGGCATCATGTTCGGCAACCCCGAAACCACCACCGGCGGCAACGCCCTCAAGTTCTACGCTTCGGTACGCATCGACGTAAGGCGCCTTACCCAGATCAAGGAAGGCGATGAGGCCCTGGGCAACAGCACCCGGGCGAAGGTGGTGAAGAACAAGATGGCTCCTCCGTTCAAGAAGGCCGAGTTCGACATCATCTATGGCGAGGGCATCTCCCGTGCCGGTGAGATCCTCGACCTGGGCGTAGACTACGGCATAGTCCAGAAGAGCGGCTCGTGGTTCAGCTACAACGGCAACAAACTTGCGCAGGGCCGCGAAAGCACCAAACAGCTCCTCAAGGACAACCCCGAACTCGCCGAAGAACTCGAGGCTAAGATCCGCGAGGCCCTCAAGAACGTCAAGGACTGAGCAGCCCTCATTTCAACCTGCAGCGGCGCAGACCGGAAGCCTGTTCTTCCGTTATGACGCCGGCCTTTAGCAGACCGTCCACGGTCCAGTTCTCCCTGGGGTTATTTTCCCGGTAAAGAACGATGGCGCGGGCGGTCTGCCATTTTTGCACGTGGGGATGCTCCCGGATGCTGTCCGCAGGCGCCGACCACAGCGGATAAGGTTCCGCCGGCGAGCAGGTTATGAGGTCTTTCAAGCCATTGTAGCGGGCCTCATCGAAGTTGTATATCTCCATCAGCTGCTCGGGACACGAATACCCGTGCAGCCTGCTGCGGTATTCCACCATCCGGGCAGCGAACCAGCCCCCTATCCCGGGAAGGGTGTCGAATGCCGCGGAATCGGCCTTGTTGATGTCGACCAGGGGGATGTCGATGTAGGGTGCAAGCCGCTCGTAGACCGAATCGCTGACCACATAAGACTTGGCAAAATCGCCCTTCCGCCTGAACCTGCCGCCCTTTTTGCGGTAATTGTCGATGCTCTGCGCCTGCTTTTCGCTGAATCCCAGCCGCATGAGGTCTTCTACGCTCACGGTGTTGGGGTCGAAGCGGAATGACTCCACCTTCCGCACGGCATACCGCCGCACCGTCTCTTTCGCCGCCGGGGAATGAGGGGAGCTGACTCTCACGGCAGGTGCATCCGCACCGGAGCCGGCCGAATCCGCCGCTGCCGGTGCGTATACGTACACGGTGTCGGGATGGTCCTGATTGGCAACTATTCTGGTAACCGCGGCCCTTGTAATGAAAAGGGCAGCCTGATAGCCTGTGATGAGGAATGCCAGCGCAATTGCGCCGACCTTGAAGACGCCTCCGGCGCTATTCCGTTTCTTGTCCTTCCCTTCCATCTCTCTCCTCTTTCCTGAACTTGTTCCTGTGTTCGCTGCGCGCCGGCTGCGGTGCGCCCGCGACAACTATTACGATCTCTCCCCTGGGCTCGGTGGCGGTGAAATGCTCCAGCACCTCGCCTATGGAACCCCGCACATGCTCTTCGTGTATCTTGGAGATTTCCCTGGCCACGCTGCACTGCCTTTCGGAGCCGAACACTTCGCTGAACTGCTGCAGGGTTTTGACAAGCCTGTAGGGGGATTCGTAGAATATCATCGTGCGCTGCTCGCCGCGGAGCGCTTCCAGAGCGGTCTGCCGGCCCTTTTTCTGGGGAAGGAAGCCTTCGAAACAGAAGCGGTCGCAAGGCAGCCCCGAAGAAACCAGCGCCGGAATGCAGGCCGTAGCGCCGGGCAGTGTGACGACCTCTATGCCTTCGGCCGCACAGCTGCGGGCGAGGAAGAAGCCTGGGTCGGAAATGCCGGGTGTGCCGGCATCGCTGATCAGGGCCACGTTCCTGCCGGCGAGAACGGCCTCTTTGAATTTTTCTGCCGTCCCGTGCTCGTTGAATTTATGATGCGAGGCGAGCGGGACGTGGATGTCGTAGTGCTGGAGAAGAATGGAACTGGTGCGGGTGTCTTCCGCCAGGATCAGATCCGCCTCTTTCAACACCTTCAAGGCCCGGAGTGTGATGTCCTCCAGGTTTCCTACCGGAGTGGGCACAATATATAACGTTCCTTTCATAGAGCTCTGGCGAATGTCGCCAAAAATAACTACTTTTGCATTCGCCAAGCACAAATTTAGCAAAATGTTGGAAGACTCCAAAAAAACAGGCTGCATCGAAGTCATCTGCGGCTCCATGTTCTCGGGCAAGACCGAAGAACTCATCAGGCGCCTGCGCCGCGCCCAGTTCGCAAACCAGAAAATCGCCATCTTCAAGCCGGGGATAGACACCCGCTACTCCGACATGGAGGTGGTGTCGCACGACGCCCACAAGATAGAATCCAGGCCCATCAAGGACGCCGCTCAGATGCTGGAGGTCGAAAAGGACGTGCAGGTCGTAGGCATAGACGAAGCCCAGTTTTTCGGCCCCAACCTCGTGGACGTATGCCAGGAGCTCGCCAACAGGGGCATCCGCGTGATTGCGGCCGGGCTCGATACCGATTATCTCGGCAAGCCGTTCGGCCCCATCCCGGCACTGCTCGCAGTTGCGGAAGACGTGCAGAAAGTGCATGCCATCTGCGTCAAGTGCGGGGCGCTGGCGAACCATTCCCACCGTCTGAGCCAAAGCAAGAAACTGGTGGTCCTGGGAGAAAAAGACATTTACGAACCCCTCTGCCGCGAGTGTTACAACAAAGCGATGGAAGAGGCTGCGAAAACGCGTGAATAGCAATGGAAGAAGTAACGAAAAAACGCATGCTTTCGGGCATACAGCCCAGCGGCGACCTTCACCTCGGCAATTATCTCGGCGCCATCAAGAACTGGGCGGACCGGGTGGACCAGTATGAGTGCTTCTATTTCATGGCCGACCTGCACACCATCACGGTGAGGCAGGATCCCGCCGAGCTCCGCAAACGCAGCATCAACCAGCTTGCGCAGTACATCGCCTGCGGGCTCGATCCCGAAAAGAACGTGCTGTTCCTCCAGTCGCATGTGCCGGCGCATTCCCAGCTGGCCTGGGTACTGAGCTGCTACACCATGTTCGGCGAGCTTTCCCGCATGACCCAGTTCAAGGACAAGTCCGCAAAATACTCCGACAACATCAACTCCGGCCTCTTCACCTATCCGGTGCTCATGGCCGCTGACATACTACTGTATCAGGCCGACTACGTGCCTGTGGGAGAAGACCAGAAGCAGCACGTGGAGCTCTGCCGCGACATCGCCCAGCGCTTCAACAGCGTCTACGGCGACGTGTTCAAAGTGCCGGAGCCCCTCATCAACAAGGTTGGCGCACGCATCTACGGGCTCACCACCCCCGGCGCCAAGATGAGCAAGTCGGTGCCCGACGGATGCGTGTTCCTCATGGACTCCCCCGACGATATCCGGCGCAAGTTCAAGAGGGCCGTAACCGACTCTGACAGAGAGAATTGCGTGAGATTCGACAAAGATGCCAAGCCCGGAGTAGCAAACCTCATGAACATCTACTCCACCCTTACCGGCAAGAGCCTGGAACAGATAGAGGCGGAGTTCTCCGGACAGGGCTACGGCACGTTCAAGCCCGCCGTGGGAGAAGCCGTCGTCGAGGCCCTGCGTCCCATCCGCGAGGAAGCCGAACGCCTCATCAAAGACAAGGCCTACCTCGAAGATGTCTACCGCAAGGGCGCCGAAGCCGCATCATACGTAGCCGGCAAGACGCTCCGCAAAGTCTACAAGAAAGTCGGGTTCTACCAGATCTAGCAAACCGCTATCTCCTGGGATGATGTTTCAGCACCTCCGCCTGCCAGGTAGCGGAGTCTATGTGCGTGTAGATTTCTGTGGTGAGGATACTCTCGTGCCCCAGCATTTCCTGCACGACCCGAAGGTCCGCCCCGTTTTCGATGAGATGGGTGGCGAACGAGTGCCGGAAGGTGTGCGGAGATATCTCCTTGTTCACCCCTGCTACCATGGCCTGCTTCTTGACCATGTTGAACACGGATATCCGGCTGAGGCTCCTTCCGAAACGGTTCAGGAAGGCGATATCGTCGAATTCGGCGGAATCCGGAACAGGCCGCACCTCGAGATAGGCGGTGAAAGCATCCGCCGCCATCCCCCCCATGGGCACGAGACGCTCCTTGTCCCCTTTGCCGACCACACGCACGAAGCCCTCCCCGGTGTAGACGTGGGAGATGAGCAGGCCGCAAACTTCAGATACCCGCAGGCCGCTGCCGTATAGGATTTCGAGGATTGCCCTGTCGCGCACGCCCTGCCAGGTACGCAGGTCGACGCTGTTCATGATCGCCTCTACCTCCCCGACCGAGAGCACTTCCGGAAGATACCGACCGAGTTTAGGCCTGTCCACGTTGTCGCAGGGATTGTCTTTCCGCTCCCCCTCCAGGATAAGCCATCCGAAAAAGGAGGAAAGCGATGAAAGCACCCGCGCCTGGCTGCGTTTGGAGAGGATTCCGGAACGGTCCAGAATGAAGGACTCGACGTCGGCGGTGGCAGCCGCGGAGACGTCGCCTTTATAGAAATCCAGGAAATCGGCCACGTCGCCGGTATATGCGGCAACCGTATTGGGAGATTTCTTTCTCTCCATACGCAGATAGTACGCATATTCCCTGATGGCGGCAAGGCTGTCCATATATCGCAAATATAATAAAAATGCCTATATTTGCCGTATGCGAAGGTTGTTTGCAACTATTACTATCCTGATCGCGTTCCTTACCGGATGCGAGAAGCATGAACTGGGCTATCACATTACGGACAAATCCACCGAATCCGTTTCTGTCATAGTCTACGCCGAAGCTTTCAACAACCTCTCGTCCGACATCAAACAGAACATCGAAACCGCATTCAGCGGTTCCATACCGCAGTACGGCAGCAAAAAGCACCTGCTTGTGTATTCGCGCTGCGCCCTTTCGGATGTCGATCCTACGCCCGTGAACGGCTACCTCCTGAATGCATACCGCAACCAGACCGGCGCACTGGAGGTGGACACCCTCCTTACCGTGCCGCCGCAGGAGAGCTCACTCTCAACCGCGGTCATCAGACGGGTTCTCGAAAAGGTGGTCCAGGCCGCCCCGGCCGAACACTACGGGCTTATCATGTCTTCGCATGGTTCCGGCTGGCTCCCGAAGAATTATGTTTCAAAGGGAGACGATGCCCTGGATTATCACGTCCTGGCTCCCAGCAAGAGTTTCGGCAGCGAGGGATACATGAAAAACGGGCCCGAAATCCCGGAGGAACTCGAGATCGCCGATCTGGCCCACGCCATCCCAATGCATCTGGACTGGATAGTGTTCGATGCATGCTTCATGGGGTGCGTAGAAGTATTCTACCAGCTCCGGAACGTGGCCGATTTCATTTCCGCCGCCCCCACGGAGATTTTGAGCACCGGTTTCGACTACACGACCCTGTCGCCTTACCTGCTTGCGGACGGCGGTTCGGTGGTGAAGTTTTCCGACGCCTACTATCAGCGTTATCTGAACGATCCTCGCGGCGAAACTTACCGTTCCGCCACCATAACCGTCGTGGACTGCGCCATGCTGGAGCAACTTGCCGAGACCTGCAACACCCTTTTCCAGAAATACAGGGCCCAGATCGGTGCCCTGGGCGACAAGAGCGGAATCCAATACTATTTCCGCGATCCGTTCACGATCAGGTACAGTTATTTCTACGACCTTGCAGATATCCTGAAGCACACCGGCGCCGACGCCTCCGACATGAAAGCGCTCAACGACGCGCTCGACCGCTGCATCCCGTACAAGGCGGCGACGGCCAGTTTCCTGGACCTCAAAATCAAGACCTACAGCGGCATGAGCATGTTCCTTCCGTCCACCGGAACCGACAAACTCAGAGAGTATTACAAGAGCCTCGACTGGAATATCGCCACCGGTCTTGTGAAATAATTTTTTTTGCTTATCTTTGCGCCCGCATTGTGCAATGGGATTCCGGCCCCATGAAGCCAGGAATTGAGTAACACATTTTTATTATGCAGCATTTCACTCTTAAAGGCCAGACCAGGAAGGTCGGCAACAAAGCCGTCATCAAGGCTTTCCGCAAAGAAGGGCTCGTTCCCTGCAATCTCTACGGCAACGGCGTAGAACCCAAACTTTTCACAGTATCGGCTAAAGATCTCCAGAGTGTCATCAACACTCCCGTATCTTACATTCTCGACCTCGTTCTCGACAATGGCAAGCCCCAGACCGCGGTGCTCCACGAGCTCCAGTTCCATCCCGTATCGGATATCTGCCTCCACGTGGACTTCCTCGCAGTCAACGAGACCAAGCCCATCGCCATCGAGGTTCCCGTCTATGTTTCGGGTCACCCCGTGGGTGTGCAGAAGGGTGGCAAGTTCATCCAGAACCTCCGCAAACTGCGCATCAGCGCTCTCATGAAGGATCTTCCCGACGACATCAAGCTTGACGTCAGCAATCTCGATCTCGACAAGAAGATTTCCGCCGGCGACGTGAAGGTCGACAACGTCAAGGTCCTCACCGACAAGGACAGCGTCATCTGCACCGTTCGCGCAACCCGCAACAGCTCTTCCGCTGCAGCCTCCACTGAGGGCGAAGCTCCCGCAGAAGGAGAGGCCGCTGCCGAGTAGCATAACGGCTTTTATCCATGGCGGGGGAAAGCTATCTCGTAGCAGGGCTGGGAAACATCGGTCCCGAGTATGCACTCTCCCGTCACAACATGGGTTTCATGGCACTGGACGCCTGGGCACAGGCGGCCGGTGCCGTTTTTTATACCAGGCGCTACGGCGACCTGGCGGAAGTCCCCTTCAGGGGCCGCAGCATCTACCTGCTCAAGCCGTCCACCTATATGAACCTGAGCGGCAATGCCGTTCGCTACTGGCTCGGGAAGCTCCCTGTCACTGAAGAGCGGCTCATGGTGATATGCGATGACATCAACCTCCCTTTCGGCACTCTCAGACTCAGGCGGGACGGGAGCGACGGCGGTCACAATGGGCTCAAAAGCATCATCGAGAGCATCGGCACCCGTGAATTCGCCAGGCTGCGCATGGGAGTGGGACATGATTTCCAGGAAGGCGGGCAGATAGATTTCGTCCTGGGCCAGCTCGACGCCGCACAACGGGAAATGCTTCCTGAGCTGAGTGCAAAAACCAGAGAGGGCGTCCAGACCTGGATCCTTTCCGGGATCGACAGGGCCATGAACTTCGTCAACACAAAGAATTGTGAAAATAAATGATTTTTTCGGCGAATAATTGTTTATTTAACGAAAAATCAATATCTTGCGTTGACTAACCATCGGCTATATCATTATCATTTTTATACGAACCATTAATCATCAAAGAAATGAAGAAACTCGTCGATCTCATCAACGCGAACATGGATCTCTTCAAGGTTAACGCAGAAGCTCAGGTAGTCAAGGGCAACAAGGCTGCCGGCGCACGCGCCCGCAAGGCCGCCCTCGAGCTCATGAAGCAGCTCAAGGAATTCCGCAAGATTTCCGTTGAAGAAGCCAAGAAGTAATTTTTTATATTTTTTTTGAAAAATACGCAACGTTTTCAAACCTTTCTGCATCTATGTTGTAGGTTTAGGTTTTAGTACACGTCTGGGGGTCGGCAGCCGCGAGGCTTTCGGCCCTTCGATTTTTTTGCGTTTCACGGCTTTTTTTCGTATCTATGCAGGACCAAAACAGTGAAACGCTTTTTTTTGTCACTCATACTGCTGACATGCATGTTCTGCTCCGTGGCCGGTGCCGCCGAGCGCAGGGTGATAGTGATTTTCGTCCAATTCCAGGACCTTAGTTTCACAAGCGGCAAAAACGAGTTCAAGTCGTTCACTGACAGCCTCTCCCTTTATTTCAGCGATCAGTTCTTCGGAAAGACGAAGTTCAGGTTCGACGCGGGACCGGTAGTGACCCTGGGCAGGAACCACTCCTATTACGGGGCCAACAGCCCCGACTCCTACGACGCCCTCATGTACCAGGGCGTGGAAGAAGCCTGCAAGATTGCCGCTGACAGCATCGATTTCACAGCCTATTCGAACGGCTCCGCCTCCTCCGTCAAGGACGTTCTCATAATGGTTCCCGGCATCTCCGAGACCGATTCGGGAGTCCGCGACATGTTCTGGCCGCAGTATGTTTCACTCTCTTCGAAAAATTCCAGCCTGACCGTTGACGGAAGGCGCATTACCGAATACGGCCTGGCATGCGAACTGGGCCCGGACGGCAAATTCGCCGGCATCGGCATGATGGCCCACGAATACTGCCACATTCTCGGCCTGCAGGACATGTACGATACCGACGGCGAGGGCAGCGGCGGCAGGGCGAGGGCGCTCTGGGGCGTGACTTCCATCATGGACGAAGGCTACCGCAACGCCGGCGGGCATATCCCCCCGGGATTCAGCGCCGCCGACTATTATTACCTCGGAGAGGGCCGTGGCGAAGTGGTAGACAAACCCGGATCCTACACTCTCCGCCCCGTCAGCGAAGAGGGCCGGTATCTTATCTTCAAGGGCAGCAACGAGGACGAGGTCTTTCTCGTCGAGAACAGATCGAACATCGGCTGGGATTCATATATCGGCGGGGAAGGCATGCTCATCTACCACTGGGACATGTCCACGGGCGACGCCCTCTGGAGCGACTTCTTTTCATCATCCGTTTCCGCCCTCAAAAGGTGGGAGCACAACGAGGTCAACTGCAATCCGAAGCATCAGTGCGTGGAACTGGTATCCCCCGACGATAACCTGGCGTTCTTCCCCACCGCTACCCATACTGATTTCAGTTCTGAAACCACCCCGGCCTTCCGTTTCTGGAACGGTGAAGGCGCCTCTTTTGCCTTCACCGACATTACTCGAGACGCAGACCACAGCATCTCCTTCACCCTGATAGAACCCGTCTCCATCCTATCATGCATCCCGTTCCAGAACTCCTTCATCATGCACTGGTCCTGCGACGAGAAGATCGACATGCTGGTGGACAGCTGCCTGGTAAAGTGCTTCTCGGGCGGCAAAGAGGTTGCCGGGAACAGGGGCAGCAGGCTCGAGGAGGGCGGCTGGGGCTGCAATCTGGGCGGTCTCACGCCCAATACCGAATACCGCCTCCTGATCCAGGTTTACCGCCGCGGCGACATCATCTTCTCCGGCGAAACCACAGGCACTACCCTCACCCAAAGGAGCGGCATCTCCCCGTTCATCTACCTGAAGAACGGTCCGCGGAATTCGGACGGCAGTTTCCCAAAAGGTGCCCGCATACCCCTGCAGGTATTCAATTCCTCCGGGGCGCAGAGCATCAGGTGGTTCTTCGACAAGCAGAACATCTCGGCCGGAAGGGACGGCCTTTACACGCTGGAGAAATCCGGAACGCTCAGAGCGGAAGTATACTGGGAAGACGGCAGCCACGACGTTTTCATAAAGGAGGTTACGGTGAAATGAGAAAGATGCTCATCATATCGCTCGCATGCCTGCTGCTCTGCAGCTGCGTGGACGACCGTTTCATAGAACCGTTCGTCCAGAAGAACGTAGTGACCATGGAGCAGGAAGGAAACACCGTCTTCAGGTACGACCCGCTCACCTGCCAGCTTTCCTTCAACCGCGACAGGTGCGAATTCCGCGCCTCCACGGATTACATGTCCGACTATTTCGTCCTGGTGCTGAACGAGATTCCTTCGGAAAAGGGGCAGAAAGTGACCGGCTCCCTCACCTGGACCACTCCGACAGACATCTACATGAAGAAAAATGCCACCTTCGAGGCCGTAAGGCTGGAAGGTGA
>JAILQG010000071.1 GCA_024699055.1 Bacteroidales bacterium | reverse complement strand
AGGGCCTCGGCCTTCTTGCCGACCAGACGGCCGACCTGGCCGAAGGCCTGCACTCCGAGGCGCTTGCCCATGATTTCACTTCCGGTGGTGGGATTGAACTGGGAGCGGCTCATGTAAATCATCATGGCGATGCAAAGCTCGGCCACGGCGTTGGAGTTCTGGCCGGGAGTGTTCATGACCACTACCTTGCGGGCCTTTGCGGCTTCGAGGTCGACATTGTCGACGCCTGCGCCGGCGCGGACCACTATCTTGAGGTTGGGAGCTGCGTCGATGACCTCGGCGGTGACCTTGTCGGACCTGATGATGAGGGCGTCGTAGGGAGCCACGGCCTTTACGAAGTCGGCCTGCTCGGCATATTTCTCAAGGGTGTCGACGCTGTGGCCGGCCTCGGTGAGTATCTTCTTGATGTCTGCCACCGCCACTGCGGCGAAAGGCTTCTGGGTTGCTATAAGTACCTTCATGACAATTGCTTACTTCTTGAGGTTCTCGAATTCCTGCATGGCCTTGACGAGGGCTTCGACGTCCTCCTGGGTGCATGCGTTGTAGAGGGATGCGCGGAAACCGCCCACGGAACGGTGGCCCTTGATGCCTATCATGCCGCGTCCCTTGGCGAATGCCATGAATTCATCGGCAAGCTCTTCCTTACCCTCGGCCATTACGAAGCAGACGTTCATGATGGAACGGTCTTCCTTGGCTGCGGTGCCCCTGAAGAGGGAGTTGCGGTCGATTTCCGCATAGAGGGTTTCGGCCTTGCGGACGTCGATCTTGTGCATGGCTTCCACGCCGCCGAGGCTCTTGACCCACTTGAGGGTTTCGTTCATGACGAAGATGCTGAACACGGGAGGAGTGTTGAACATGCTGCCCTTGTCGATATGGGTGCGGTAGTCGAGCATGGTGGGGATGTACCTGCTGACCTTGCCGAGGCTGTCTTTCTTGATGATCGCGAAGATCACACCGGCAGGGCCTGCGTTCTTCTGGGCGCCGCCGTAGATGAGCTCGTACTTGCTCACGTCGACGGGACGGCTGAGGATGTCGGACGACATGTCGGCGATGAGGGGAACCGGGCAGTCGTAGTCTTCTTTGATTTCGGTGCCGTAGATGGTATTGTTGGTGGTGATGTGCAGATAGTCGAGATCGCGCGGGATTTCATACCCCTTGGGGATGTAGGAGTAGTTTTTGTCTGCACTCGAAGCGATCGCATATGCGTTGCCTATGCCGGCAGCTTCCTTGAGGGCCTTCTTTGCCCAGACGCCCGTTTCGAGGTATGCGGCCTTCTTCTCGAGGTAGTTCATCGCCACATACAGGAACTGAAGGCTGGCGCCGCCTCCGAGGAATACGACTTCGTAGTCGTTGGGAATGTTGAGGAGCTCTTTCCACAGCGCACGGGTTTCATCCATAGTGGCCTCCCACTCCTTGGTACGGTGGGAGATAGAAAGGAGGGACACACCCGTGCCCTTGAAATCCTTGATAGCCTCGATAGATTTGTCGTACACTACCTGAGGAAGGAGGCACGGACCGGCATTGAAAACATGAACTTTGTCCATTACTTTAAAAAAATTAATTAGTGGTTATAAATTTGAATGTAATTGATATTAATTCTTAAAAATGTTTATTTGGCTATATTTTGTCTTTAAATATAGCCATTTTTTTTGATACTTCATCCACCTGCGTATTTAAACTTAAAGGAATTTCCACTTCCATGGCGCAGTCTTCCGAAAAGTCCCTCCTGAGCACCTGCAGGCCGAAATCCTTGAGCATTTTCTCCACCGCAGGCATCGCGTCGTACTTGAAGCGGAGGCGGTACCTGGCAACGGCCGTGCATTCCTTCCTTTCAGCCGCGGCAAGGGCCTGGGCCGTCGCCTCCCTGTAGGCCCTGATCAGCCCCGGAACGCCGAGGAGGATGCCGCCGAAATAACGCACCACCACGACCAGTACGTTCATCAGGGAGGCGGAGTCTATCTGCCCGAGTATGGGCTTTCCCGCACTGCCGGACGGCTCTCCGTCGTCGTTCGCCCTCCATACCGACGGCACCCCGCCCGCAGAGAGTTCCCCTTCCGGACCGAAATTGGCTATGCGGTATGCGTAGCAGTGGTGACGGGCCGCATGGTGCTCTTTTTCAATGGCTTCGAGTATTGGCTTCACTTCGCTTACGTCTTTCACGGGATACGCATAGGCGATGAAACGGCTGCCCTTGTCCTTGAACTGGCCCTGTGAAACGGCGGAAATGGAAGTGAATTTATCGTTCATACGTAATTCAAAATTAGCAAATTTCTCGTATATTAGCATCATGTTTTACAAGTATCGCGTAACTCTCGAAGGGAAAAAGGGTTTCTTCCGCGTGTATGCGGTAAACGGAATCAACTCCCTGTACCATTTCCACAAGCAGCTCCGCGCTGACCTTGAATTCCCGCAGGACCAGCCGATCCTCTTCAAGGCCATGGACGCAAATGACGGAGTCGTCGCACGCTATGCCCTCATCGACATAGGCTTCAAGGCCGTGGACGAAGTCAGCATCGAAGACACCGTCAAGGCCGGAGTGGTGAAGTTCGTGTACTTTTACGACATTTCTTCCAAAAAGAGCGTAATCATCACGCTCGAAGGCCAGAGCGACGTAAAGGCGGCGCTCCCCACGCTCCTCGAGAGCAAGGGTCCCCTCCCCATCGAATTCGAAAACGGCTACGTGGCCTTCGAAGACCTCCCCGAAGAAAAGAAGAAACCGCCCCTCACCGCCGAAGACCTTATCTTCGACAGGAATTCAGGCCCCGAGGATGAAGACGACGAAGACGAAGACGCCGAAGACGAAGACAAGGAAGAGGAAGAGCTCATCTACGACGAAAAAGAATAAAAAAACCCGGCTTTCAAATGGCCGGGCTTTTTGTTGATAGCTGCGTAGCTTACTTCTTTTCAGCAACCGCAGCGGGCTCCTGGTAAGGCAGAACCTTGCAGACGTCCACGTCGAAGAGAAGGGTCTGGTTCGGGCCGATCTCACGGGGTGCACGCTCGCCATAGCCGAGTTCGCCAGGGATGAAGAGCTTGATCTTGCCGCCTTCGCCGACAAGCTTGAGACCTTCGGTCCAGCCCTTGACCACGCGGCCGACTACGAAGCGGACTGAATCAGCCTGCTGCTCATCGAATACGGTGCCGTCGAGGAGGGTGCCCTTGTAGCGTACATAAACGGTATCCTTGTCGGAAGTGGCCTTCAGGTCGCTGCCGGGATTCTCGATGATGTACTGGAGGCCGCTTTCAGATACCTGAACGTCCTCTTTGGCCTTGTTCTTCTCCAGGAACTTGTCGCCGGCAATCTTGTTCTCAAGCATCAGCTTGTTGTTGCGCATTTCGAGGAAGCCGTTGAAAATCTGGTTCATCTCGTTGGGGTCGACCTTGAACTGCTTGCCAAAGTCGGCATCCCTCGGGGTGCCCTTGGCCTTCAGGTAGTCGTTGACACCCTTCCTGATCTGGCCCCAGTTGACGTCGCCGAAATCGAAGTTCTTGAGGAAGCTGCCGAAATTGATGCCGATAAGATAGGAAACGGAATCCACGAGGGCCTTCGAAGGCTCATAATCCTTGGGGGTCTTGACGGCCTCTTTGTTCTCGTTGTCCTTTACGGTAGCCTCTTGCTCGCCTTTAGGCTGGCAGGCTACCACTGAAATGCCCAAAACGAGGGCAAACAAAAATTTGTTTTTCATAACGTTAATAATTAAAAAAGTTCATGTCAAAGTTCCCATGCGAGGGCCGAAGCGCCGAGGATGGCGGCATCGGACTCCTTGAGCTGGGAGAAAAGTATCTTAACCTTGCCCTTCCAAAGCGGGAGGAGGTTCTCGTTCATGGCCTTGAGGGTGGGTTCATACAGGAACTCCTTGGCCCTTGCCAGGCCGCCGAACAGCACTATCGCCTCGGGAGCCGAGAACTGAACGAAGTCTGCAAGTTTCTCGCCAAGGATGCGTCCGGTATATTCAAAGATGCGTTTTGCCATTTTGTCACCATCTTTTGCCGCCTGGTAGACGTCTTTGGAGGTGATGTTCTGGATATCCCTGAGCAGGCTGGGCTCGTCGGTGTTCATGTCGAGCCATTCGCGGGCGGTACGTGCCACGCCGATGGCGGAGCAATAGGCCTCGAGGCAGCCGTACTTGCCGCAGCCGCACAGACGGCCGTTGTGGCGCACTGCGCAGGTGTGGCCAAGCTCGCCGGCGAAACCGTCGGAACCGTAGACCATCTGGCCGCCGATGACGATGCCGGAGCCGACACCGGTACCGAGGGTGATCATGATGAAGTCCTTCATGCCCTTTGCAGCGCCGTAGGCCATTTCACCCATGGCGGCCGCATTGGCATCGTTGGTAAGGGCAACGGGAATGCCGCCGCACTCCTGCGAGAGCATCTTCGCGAAGTCGACGCTTCCGTGGGCGGCCCAGGGAAGATTGGGTGCGAAAGCTATGGTGCCGGTGTAATAGTTGCCGTTGGGGGCGCCTACGCCGATGCCGCGGATTTCGCCGTGCTTTCCGGCCTGGGCCACGAGCTTGATGACACCCTGGGCAAGTTCCTTGACAATCACGGTCGCATCCGCGCTGGGATTGGCCTTGATGACACTCTGGGCGAGCACTTCGCCCCTTGCATCGACAACGCCGAGCTTGCTGCTCTGGCCGCCGATGTCTATACCTACTACGTAATCCTTTGCCATATTACTCTACGGGGATATCTTTGTTAACGTTCTTGCAGCCTGCCAGGGCGTAGTACACGAGGTATAACAGGCAGGCGATGATGAGCCAGTAGCTCTGCAGCGAGCCGACATGGTCGGCCAGGAGGTTCTGGAAGAACGGGATGATACCGCCGCCGCAGACCAGGGTCATGAAGATGCCGGATGCAGCAGCAGTGTATTTGCCGAGGCCTTCGACCGCGAGGTTGAAGATTGCGCCCCACATGATGGAGGTGCAGAGGCCGCAGAGGATGAGGAAGCCGAGAGACAGGGGGATGGAGTTGCCGCCGACCTTGATCTGGACGGATTCGGGAATGAAGATGGCCAGCAGGACGAAGAGGATTGCAACCGAGGACATGACACAGAGCATGACCTTGCTGCTGATCTTGGAACCTACGGATGCGCCGATCAGACGGCCGATGAGCATGCTGAGCCAGTAGCCGCCGATCATGGTGCCGGCGAGGGCCGGACCTACCCAGTCAAGACCGGAGTAGTAAACGTTGGCGGTATTGGGAATACCGACCTCGATGCCGACATAGAAGAAGATGGCGAGGGCGCCGAGCACGAAATGACGGAAGGACAGCGGGCTGTGGGTGTCTTTCGCGAGATTGCCGGCCTTGCGGGCGGCCTTCTCTTCGGCGGTTTCCATGTGAGGCTCGGGGATGTTGGTGAGCTTGATGATGATGAAGGCGAGGGCGAAGATGGCCATTGCGATGATCATCACGGGAGCAGCCTTGGCCACGGTGGCGTTCTCGATCGAGCCGCCTACCAGCCAGCCGACGAGGATCGGGGCCAGGGTGCCGCCGATGCTGTTGCAGGAACCGCCCCACTGGATGAGCTGGTTGCCGCGGTTGCCGCCGCCGCCGAGGGTGTTGAGCATGGGGTTCACCACGATGTTGAGCATGCACATCGAGAAACCTGCCACGAATGCGCCGAGCACGTACACCAGGAAGCTTTCCATATAGCCGGAAAGGAACTGGATGCCCACGCCGATGAAGCCTACGGTGACTGCTGCGAGGGCGGTGAACTTATAGCCCTTGCGCTTGAGGATGATACCCGCCGGGATACCCATGCAAGCATAGGCGATGAAGTTGGCGAGGGTGCCGAGCTGGGAAAGGGCCTTAGAAGCACCGAACTGGTTTGTAACTACCACGCCCATCGAACCTGCGAGGTTCGTCACGAACGCGATCATGAAGAACAGTGCAAACATCACCACGATAACCGGGGTGTAGTTCTGCTTTTTTTCTGCGTTTGCCATATTGGTTTTGTTTTAAATTGAATTGATATTCTTTTCGTTGAGCAGCGCCTTGCCCTCTGGCGTATAGGCGTATGCTATGCGGTCTGCGTAGGCCTTTTCCACCTTTCCACGGACCACCTTTGCGGTGCTGTTCACCAGGCCGTTCTGTTCGGTCCAGGGTTCGGGGCAGATGATGAGCGCGGCGGGCAGCCACTTTTCAGGGAAGGCGCCCTCGTGCTTGCCGCCACTGCGGTAGGTGTCGGTCTCTTCCTGTATCTTGCGGAGCATGGCCTCCTTGCCCTCGGGGGATGCGGGATCGACGCCGGGACGGGCCTTTGCCAGCCAGCTCCGGAGAAGCTCCCTGTTGGGCACCAGCAGCGCCACGGTATAGGGATTCTGGTTGTTGTGGATGATGGCCTGCTCGATGAAGGGGCTCACGCTGGTGAGGTTGTCCTCGTAGCCCTCCGGGGAGTATTTGTCGCCGTCGGCGGCAATGAGCAGGCTCTTGAAGCGCCCGGTGACGTAGAGGTAACGGCGGTTCTGCGGGTACAGATAGCCGCGGTCGCCGGTGTAAAGCCAACCGTCCACCACCGTCTTGGCGGTGGCTTCGGGATTCTTCCAGTATCCGGCCATGACGTTTTCGCCACGGATGACGATTTCGCCGGTCTGGCCGTCTGGCAGTTCGTTGTGGTCCTCGTCGCAGATCTTGATGTCCATCGGCTCCACCGTGCGGCCGGAGCTGCCGAAGATGGCGTTACCCTCGGAATTCGCACAGATGATGGGAGTGGCCTCGCTGAGGCCGTAGCCCTGGAAGACGGGCACCCCGATTGCGCAGAACCATTTCTGGAGCTCGATGTCGAGCAGGGCCCCGCCGCCCACGAAGAAGTGCATGTTGGGACCGAAGGCGCCCTCGCGGACGGGCTTGAACAGCTTTTTGTCGAGGAACCGGAGGATGGGCTTCTTCCAGAACTGCGTAATGCCGGGCTTGCCGGCGTTATAGTATTCGCGGTTGTAGCCCATAGCGAGCCTGACACCCCATTCGAAGAGCTTCCGCACCTTCTCGCCCTTCGCCTTGACTGCCCCTTCGATGGCCTTCTTGAAACTGCGGGAGAGGGCCGGCACGCTGAGCATGACATAGGGCTTGACGTCCTTGATGGCTCCCGGGATGTTGCGCAGGGTGGCCATCTGGGTTTTGCCCACGGGCACGGTGGCTATGCTGCCGCCGTACATCATCATGGTGTAGAACCCGGCCACATGCGCGAAGCAGTGGTCCAGCGGCAGGATGATGAGCATGGTGCTGCCTTTGGGAACGCTTATGACGCTGGAGCCCTGCTCGACGTTCGCCGTGTAGTTGCGGTGGGTGAGCAGGATGCCTTTCGGATCGGCGGTAGTGCCGGAAGTGTAGGAGATGTTGGCGTAGTCGTCGGGCCCGACGGACGCGACGCGCGCGTCCAGGAGGTCCTTGTGGGCCATTATGAACTTGACGCCGAGTTCGCGGAGTTCACCCACATACATCTCGCCGGGCTGAAGCTCCACCTTGTCGAGCACTATGACCTTGCGGACAGCCGGGCATTCCGCCACGATGCGGCGGATCTTGGGCAGCTCGTTCTCGGACGCTACCACATATACGGAATCGGAATGGTTGATGCGGAAAGACAGGTCCTTGTCGGACGCGAGCTTGTAGGAGAGGGGGACGTTCACCCCGCCGGCATAGAGTATGCCGAGCTCGGTCATGACCCAGAGGTTGCGGGCCTCCGACAGGAGGGACACCTTCTCACCTTTCTGCAGGCCCAGGGCCATGAAGCCTGCGGCCAGGATGCGGCCTTCGTCACGGGTCTGCTTGAAGGTGGTCTCCGTCCATACGCCATCGATCTTTTCGCGCAGGTAGGTGAGGTCTGCGAATTCCTTCGCATACCTCTCCACGAAATCGATGATGGTTATCCGCTTGCTTTCGGGCATGGACTACAGATGGGGATTGGGATTGGCGCCCTTGCGGTGCGAGAACAGACCGTACAGCTGGGCATCTATCATGTCCGTGATCTTTTCAAAGTCTTCGGGCTTGTTGCCGAACTTGATGTTGTCGGCGTCTACGATGAGCATGTTGCCCTGGTAATCCTTGATCCAGGCTTCGTACTTTTCGTTCAGGCCGGTGAGATAGTCGATGCGGATGCTCCGCTCGTATTCGCGGCCGCGCTTCTGGATCTGCGAGATGAGGTTGGGAATGCTGGAACGCAGATAGATCAGCAGGTCGGGATAGCCGACCAGGGACATCATGAGATTGAAGAGGTCGGAGTAATTCTCGAAATCGCGGGTGCTCATGAGGCCCATGTCGTGCAGGTTGGGCGCGAATATCTTGGCGTCCTCGAAGATGGTCCTGTCCTGGATTACCACGTCGTCGGTCTTGGAGATGTCCACCACATCCTTGAAGCGCTTGTTCAGGAAATAGATCTGGAGGTTGAAGGACCAGCGTTCCATGTCTTCGTAGAAATCGGCCAGATAGGGATTGAAGTCTACCGATTCGAACTTAGGAATCCACCCGTAGTGGGCGGCCAGCATCTTGGTAAGCGTGGTCTTGCCGCTTCCTATGTTTCCTGCTATGGCGATGTGCATGATGTTATTTGGTTTTATAAATCTTACAAATATACGCAAATTTATTTGAACAGTCCGAAGAGTTCCGCGTCGATCTTGTCGGTTATCTTTTCGAAGTCTTCGGGGTTGTTCTTGAAGTCGAGGTTGTCGGTTTCGATGATGAGGAGACGGCCCTTGTAGTTGCCTATCCACTCCTCATAGTGGCGGTTGAGGCCGCTCAGATACTCGATGCTGATGCTCTGCTCGTACTCGCGCCCGCGCTTCTGGATGTTGGCGACCAGGTGCTCTATGCTGCTCTTGAGGTAGATGAGCAGTTCGGGGGGCCTCACCATGCTCATCATGAGGCTGTAGAGCTGCATGTAGGTGTCGTAGTCGCGTTCGGACAGATTGCCCATTTCGCGGTTGTTCTGCACGAAGATATGCACGCCTTCCATGAGGGTGCGGTCCTGGATGATGGTTTCCTTGCTCCTGGAGATTTCGAGCAGGTCTTTGAAACGCTGGGCGAGGAAATAGGTTTCGAGATTGTAACTCCAGCGGGGGATGTCCTTGTAGTAGTCTTCAAGGTAGGGATTGAAAGTGACCGACTCGAACTGGGGTTTCCAGCCATAATGACTGGCCAGAAGAGTGGTGAGGGTGGTTTTCCCGCTGCCAATGTTTCCTGCTACTCCGATGTGCATTTCTACGATTCCTTTGGGGAATACAAATTTAACAATTTCTTCTTAATTTTGCCCCGTCATGACAATAAAGATTAAGCGGTTCGCCTGCAACCTGCTGTACGAGAACTGCTACGTGCTTTCCACGCCCGGAAGGTGCGTTGCGATAGACCCGGGTTTCCACGGCGAAGCCGAACTCCGGCAGCTTTATCAATATCTCGAGACGGAAGGCCTGAGGCTCGAAGCCATCCTCCTCACCCACGCCCATTTCGACCACATCATCGGAGTCAAGCCCATACAGGCCCGACTCGGCGTGCCGGTATACATGAGCCTCGCCGACGAAGCCGTGCTCCCTGAAGACGTCATCTACGCCAAAAGGCTGGGCATAGATGGCTTCGAGCCGTCGTTCAGCCATACCGGAGTCTCCGACGGAGAAGAGCTCGAACTCGCCGGCATCCGCTTCAGGGCCATTTCCACTCCGGGGCACACTCCCGGCGGAATCTGCTGGTACTGCGAGAGCGAAGGCCTGCTCTTTTCGGGCGACACCCTCTTCGCCGACACCATCGGCCGCAGCGATTTCCCCTACAGCGACTATGACGCCGAGATAGAGTCCATCCTGACCAAGCTGATGCCCCTCCCCGGCCCGACGGAAGTGTATCCCGGTCACGGCGAGTCCACCACCATCGGCCACGAAAGGGTCTCAAACCCCTTCCTCGAGCCCTTCAACGAAAAGGAAGAGCCTTTCGACCCCGACCTTCCCGGAATTGAAATCCACCCTCTGCGATGAAAGACGAAACCTACGGGGCTCTCATCGAGCCTATAGCCGTGATGGCACTGGAACGGGACAGGGACATCCTACCCAGGACAGCCGCCCTCCTCCAGGAGAAAATGGGCTTCTGGTGGACCGGATTCTATATTGTGGAAGACAGGCTCGGCGATTGGAAGAACCTCGAAACCGGAGTCGCTCCGGAACAGGTCAAGGACGAGGAGATCCCCTCCGGCAAAGGCCCCTGGATGGTGCTGGGCCCCAGCGTGGGTCCGCCCGCATGCGAGCGCATCCGCTACGGACGCGGAGTCTGCGGCACCGCATGGGCCGAAAAGCGCACCGTGGTCGTTCCCGACGTGGACGAATTCCCGGGCCACATCGCGTGCAGCAGCGAGACCCGCTCCGAGATAGTCGTACCCGTATTCAGGGACGGTGAGGTTGTGGGAGTGCTCGACATAGACAGCCGCGAGCCCGCCAATTTCGACGGCGTGGACGCAGTATGGCTGGAAAGGATAGCAGCCCTTGTTTCTTCAGTGCTTGCCTGATCAGCGGTAGGCGCCCCCTGTAATTTCGGAAACCGTGAGACGGCGGTAGATGAGGTCGAAGCCGTCGTCTTTGAGTTCGTCTTCCCAGAAGGCCCCAACGGTGCCGTCGCGGAGCAGCACAAGGTCGCTGTAGGCGCTGGAATGGTCGCTGAGCATGATGCCCTTCTCCCAGCCCTGGGCGAAATCTTCCGACTCGTCATAGCTGTCAGGCCCGGAGAGTTCCTTGTAGAAGATGCCCACGTCGGTCCGGCTGCTCTGGAAAGTGATGGACTGGAGCATAAGGCACACCTTGCGGCCGTCGGAGGCGCGTCTCGCCTTTACCAGCAGCAGCGCTCCGTTGCAGGCGTTGACCTCCTCCATCACGGGAGCGTCCACGTCATTCCCCCAGCTGCCTTCAGCCTTTGCCTTGTCGGTGTAGGTGAACACGTTGAAGCCACGGCCTCTCCCTCTCCTGCGCATGCTCAGGAGCACGTTGCCGTCGGGCAGCTCCTCGCATTTCGATTCGTCCCCCCTCGCCGAGGGCGGGGCGTCGATGCTGCCGAGCACCTTCCACTCCTCCCCGAAATCGTCGCTGTACAACACATATATGCCTCCCGGCCGGGTGGGAATGGCCGTGTATATGCGGTAATACCTCCCCAGCTTTATCTGCCGGCTCTGGCACATCCGGCCCGAAGTGAAGAAGATGCCCTGCGCCGGGCCGGCTTCGCGGCCGTCGAAAATGGAGTAAATCTTTTCCGCCACGTCTTCGGACGCCTCCCAGGTGTGCCCGCCGTCATGGCTGCGGTGCCGCACCGGGGACTGCAGGCTGTCGCGCCTCGAGTAGGGCCAGGGTATATGCCCTCCGCACGACATGCTCAGCACTTCGTCGGAAAGGCGGTCGGCGACTATCGACGGGTCGCCGAAAGCATAGTTGAACTCGTTGCCGGTAAGTGTCGAATCGCCAGCAGCCATGAGCTGCGGAGCCGTCCAGCTGGCGCCGAGATCGGAACTGAAGGCCATGTGCAGGTCTATCGGCCCGAAGCCTATGTCGGAATGGCAGTAGCGGTAGTCGGCCAGAGCCACGAGTTCGCCGCGCCGGTTCTGGTCTATCGCCGGAATTCTGTACGGGACGCCGGTGGAATAGTTCTCGAATACTGTCACCTGGGGTGCGATTGGAGCGACTTTGGGGCCGCAGGCGATGCATGTCGCCAGCACCGTCAGAAGGAATATGGAATTGTTACGGAACATCTTGGAAACCCGCACGTCAGAGGCTGCCGGCCGCCAGGAGCAGGATGCCGCAGAGGAGGAGCAGCATGGTGAGCCCCTTCTTGCGGAGGTTCTTCTCCCTGAAGATCCACGCGCCCAGCAGGAAGGTGACGATTACGCTGCTGCGGCGCACAAGGGAAACAACGCTGAGCATGGCGTCGGGCTGTTTGAGCGCGAAGAAATAGAATGCGTCGGCCAGGGTGATGAACACTGCGATGAATACCAGAAGCCAGTCCCAGGTAAACTTCGGGCGCTCTGCTGCAGGCCCGGTACAGGCCTTGATCACGACCAGCACGGCAAGTATGACGGTTACGAAGAAATTGGCCCAGAACTGCACGAACATCGGGTCCAGGTCGAGCCCGGCAAGGATGTGCTTGTCGTAGAGTGCACTGGCAACGCCCGCCAGGATTGAGATGACCACGGCCCAGAACCCCTTGCTGCTGCTGAACTTGATGCCCTCGCCCGCCGATGTCCGGCTGAGCAGGAACAGGGCCGCCAGCACCACCACCACGCCGCACCACTGGAGCGCATTGAGCCTTTCTCCGAACAGAAGGATGGAGAAGAGCACTACGAACATGGGCCTGGAAGCCTTGAGGGTGCTGACGGTGGTTATGGGTAGAAGCTTGAGGCCCATCATTCCCGACAACCAGGAAACCGACACCAGCACGGCTTTCAGCATGAGGCAGAGATAGTGCCTGGCCGGGGCTGAGAAGACAGCGTTACCACCGGGAGCCACGGGTCCGAAGAACAGGAACGGGAAAAGGATGAGCGTGGTGGCCAGCGTGGCTGCAAGAAGCACGTACAATGCGTTGTTTTTGGCCAGCGCCTTCTTTTTGGCGACGTCGTACACGCCCAGCAGGACCGCCGACGCAAGTGTCATCCAAATCCACATAGTTCGGCAAAAATACGCAATAATTTTCGTATTTTTGTAGTTCCAGATGGCAAAAGAGGAATACATCAGCATACGCGGTACGAGAGCCCACAACCTGCAGAATGTCAGCGTCGACATTCCCCGCGGGAAGTTCACCGTGATAACCGGCCTCTCCGGCAGCGGAAAGAGTTCCCTGGCCTTCGACACCATCTACGCCGAGGGCCGCAGGCGATACATGAACACCCTCTCCCCCTATGCCAAGCACTTCATGGGCATACTGGAAAAGCCCGAGGTGGAAAGCATCGACGGGCTCTCCCCCATCATAGCCATCGAGCAGAAGACCACCGGCAACAATCCCCGCAGCACCGTCGGCACCATCACCGAAATATCAGACTTCCTGAGGCTCCTGTATGCCAAGGCATCCACCGCCTACTCCCCCGTCACGGGCAAGGAGCTGGTACGCTATACCGACGAGCATATAGTGGACCTGATAATGAAGGAGTACGAGGGCCGCAGGTGCCTGCTCCTCGCCCCGCTCGTCCGCGGCCGCAAGGGCCACTACCGTGAACTCTTCGACCAGATGCGCCGCAAGGGCTACACCCAGATCCGGATAGACGGCGAAGTGCTGGCCCTGAACGATGTGGAGCAGCTGGACCGCTACAAAATCCACTTCATAGAACTGGTGGTGGACAAACTCAAGCCGGGCGAAGGCGACGAAAAGCGCATCCGCGACTCCGTAGTCGCCGCTCTGGGGGTCGGAAAGGGTTCCCTGGCCATCCTGGATGACGGAACCGGCGAATTGCGTCACTTCTCGAAGCATCTGATAGACCCGGAGAGCGGCCTTTCCCTCCAGGAGCCGCAGCCCCACACTTTCTCGTTCAACTCGCCCGAAGGCTACTGCCCCCACTGCAAGGGACTCGGCACCGTTCCCGACATCAATCCCTCCTCGATCATACCGGACCCCGACATGAGCATCGCCGACGGCGGGATAGTCCCGCTCGGACGTCCGCGCGAGAACAAGAAGTTCGATGTTATAAGGGCCATAGCCCGCAAATACGACTTCTCCCTTTACGACCCCATCGCCACCCTCCCCGATGAGGTGGTTAACCTGCTCATCTACGGTTCCGACGAGTTCTTCCGCGTGGGCGAAGGCAACCTCATGCAGATGGTGAGCTGGCCCGGCGTGGTCGACGACGTCGAAGACAAGGTGGTGTGCCCCGTCTGCCACGGTTCGCGCCTCCGCGAAGAAACCAATTACTTCAAGATAGACGGCAAGACCATTGCCGAAGTGTCCGCAATGGAGATTTCGGACCTCCACGCCTGGCTCGGGCAGCTCCCGGACAAGCTCAGCGGAAGGGCTGCGGCCGTCTCGCACGACATCCTCAGGGAACTTCACGACAGGGTGGGTTTCCTCATGAACGTGGGCCTGGAGTACCTTACCCTCGCCCGCTCCACCGGCTCCCTCTCGGGAGGCGAAAGCCAGCGCATCAGGCTTGCCACCCAGATCGGGTCCCGCCTCGTCAATGTCATATACATCCTCGACGAGCCGTCGATAGGGCTGCACCAGCGCGACAACCACAAGCTGCTGAGTTCCCTCCGGCAGCTCCGCGACGAGGGCAACACCGTTATAGTGGTAGAGCACGACGAGGCCACGATGCGCGCCGCCGATTTCCTCGTGGACGTGGGTCCCGGAGCCGGCCTCCGCGGCGGCCGCATAGTCTATGCCGGGCCGGTTCCAGAAGAGGCTGGTACTGGTTTCGGAGAGGGCGGTACTCCCCCTGAGGGACGTAACACCCGCGGTTCGATAGCGGGGGGACCGTCCCGAAGGGATGGTGGGGTGAGCCCGAAGGGCGAACTCCCGAAGGGGGAGCACCGACTCTCCGAAACGCTGAAGTACCTGCTGAAGGAAGAGGCTATCCCGGTCCCGCGCGAGAGGCGGAAGGGCAACGGCCATACCCTCGGCCTCCACGGCGCCAGCGGCAACAACCTCCGTGACGTGGACTTCGACATCCCACTGGGATGCCTGGTCGGCGTGGCCGGAGTGAGCGGCAGCGGAAAATCGTCGCTGGTGAACGAAACCCTCATGCCCGCCCTGAAACGAGTATTCTACAACTCGAAACAAAAGCCCCTGCCCTACCGCGAAATCACGGGCACCGAAAACATAGACAAAGTCATCGAGGTGGACCAGAGCCCCATCGGCCGCAGCCCCCGGAGCAATCCCGCCACCTTCACCGGCGTCTTCGACGACATCCGCAAACTGTTCGAAGACACCCCCGACGCCAAGGTGCGCGGCTTCAAGGCGGGGCACTTCTCCTTCAATGTCCCGGGAGGACGATGTGAAGAGTGCAAGGGTGCCGGCCTCAAGATCATCGAGATGAATTTCCTGCCCAGCGTGACCGTCCCGTGCGAGCAGTGCCGCGGCAGGCGCTACAAGGAAGACACCCTTGCCGTGCACTACAAGGGCAAGAACATCTCGGACGTACTGGACATGCCGGTTTCCGAGGCATACGAGTTCTTCAAGACTCATCCCAAGATAGCCCCGAAACTCAAGGCCCTGGTGGACGTGGGTCTGGGCTACGTGCATCTGGGGCAGTCTTCCGTCACTCTCAGCGGCGGAGAAAGCCAGCGCATGAAACTGGCAGCCGAGCTTTCGAGGAAGGCCACCGGCAATTCGCTATACATCCTCGACGAGCCCACCACAGGCCTGCATTCCGCAGACATAAAGGTACTTCTGGAAGTACTTCAAAAGCTTGTGGACCAGGGCAATACGGTAATAATCATAGAACACAACCTGGACGTGCTCAAAAGCGTGGACTATCTCTTCGACCTCGGACCCGAAGGCGGCGCCCGGGGCGGCCTGATAGTCGCCAAGGGTACGCCCGAAGAGGTGGCGGGGAATCCCGCTTCCGTAACCGCACCATATCTGAAACAATCCTTGTATGAAACAAAGTAGAATCGACGCGGCCAGACAGGAATACAAAGCCTGGTGCAGGGCCGTAGGCGTAGACAGCATCCCCAAACTCAACGAAGTGCTTGCCGAAGGACAGGGAATAGCCCTCATCAACCTTTGCGAAGCACGCCAGGAACGCAAGTATGCGGAAATAGCCAACCAGATTTTCTGGCGCCGCAAGAAAAACCGCATCGTGATGATGTCGGGCCCGTCCAGCAGCGGCAAGACTTCATCTTCGCTGCGGATCGCACAGCAGTGCCGTGTCCTCGGCATCAATCCCAGGGTGATCGAACTGGACAATTACTTCGTCGACCGCGAGCATACGCCGAAGGACGCCAACGGCAATTACGACTTCGAATGCCTCGGGGCAATGGACGTGGAGCACCTCAACAGCGACCTCAACGACCTGCTCGCCGGCAAGGAGGTGATAATCCCCCGTTTCGATTTCAAGGAAGGGCGTTCCTTCATGGATGAAAGCCGGCGCATGAAGCTGGAAGCCAACGACATGCTCTTCATGGAAGGGATTCATGCCCTGAATCCCGCGCTCACTCCGCACGTGGACCACGACAAGATATTCGACGTCTATATCTCCGCCCTCTCTGCCCTGAAGGGCGGCACCAAGCTGCACGGATCCACCACCGACAAAAGGCTCCTCCGGAGGATAGTCCGTGACAACCGCGTGAGGGGCATTTCACCCGAAGAAACCATACTCCGCTGGCCGAGCGTCCGCCACGGCGAGACGAATAACATCTTCCCCTTCGAGGAGAATGCCGAAGTCGTGTTCAACTCTTCCACGCTGTACGACGTGCCGCTGCTCAAATATTATGCGGAGCCCCTGCTCTACGGCATCACGGAGTCCAGCCCCGCCTACAAGAAGGCGCAGGACCTGCTGCACCTGCTGTCCGTATTCACGGCGCTCAAACCCAATGAGATAGCCGCCATCCCTCCCACAAGCATAATGCGGGAGTTCATAGGCGGCCAGATGCTGTAATTATTTCGCTGTAATTATTTCGCGGCCTTCAGCATTTCGGCCACGGCGGCCTCGAGCTGGGCGTCTTCGCCACGCTGGACGGCGGCCGGGTCGTTGTACACCGTGATGTCGGGTTCGAGCTGGTCGTTCTCAAGGAAACGTCCTTCCATGATGCTCCACGATCCGATCTGCGGAATGCCGAAGATGAGGGTAGGATCGACCTGGGTCTCCCACCACACGCTGGTGGCGGTGCCCGCCACGGGAGCGCCGATGATCTTTCCTATGCCCAGCGAGCGGTACACGTACGGGAAGCCGCACGCGTCGGAATAGTTGTCTTCGCAGATGAGCACGCAGGACGGTTTATTCCATTTGTCATACGGCTCGGGAGATGCGGCCGCGCCTCGGGGACGGCGTTCGGTGTAAAGCCTGCCGTTCAGGAAGGAGGCGAGGTCATTGTGGAGCCAGCCGCCGCCGTTGTGACGGGTGTCCACAATGAGGGCGTCGCAATTGCGGTATTTGCCGAGGGCCTTGGAATAGACTTCACGGAAAGACGGGGAATTCATTCCCTGCACATGGACATAGCCCACACGGCCGCCCGAAAGCTCCCTGACCTTCTCTTCGTTGCCGCGCACCCATCTCTCGTACAGGCCGCGGCTGTCGTTTGCCTCAGGTTTCACGTAGACCTTTTTTCCGGTCACCACGACCGGGATGCGCTTGCCGGTCTTGCGCTCGAACGCCTGGTACCAGCGCTGACCCGCCGGGACAGGCTTGCCGTCGACTGAGGTTATAACGTCGCCCGGCTTGAGCGAAGGCTCCGCGGTAAGGAGCATGCTGCCGGGCAGGAATTCCTTGATCCTGAGGCCCTCTCCCGCATAGGCATCGTCGAAGATTACACCGATGTGTCCGACCGGCACCCCGCTGCCGTCGCGGTAGCGTCCGCCGGTATGCGAACCGTTGAGTTCCCCGAGCATTTCGGAAAGCAGCTCCTGGAAAGCGTAATTGTCGGTGATGTAGGGCAGGAACTGGCGATAGTTGGCCGCTACTGCGGGCCAGTCCACGCCGTGGAGATCTTCCACGTAGAACTTGCTCGCCACCTGATTCCAGCAGTGCTCGAAGATATATTCGCGCTCCTTTGCGGGGAAATACTCGTACTCGCCGCTGAATGCCACCGGAGTGGATTTGCCGGAGGCGAGTTCGTACTTTTCGATGTTGCGGCCCACTATGAACAGGCTCTTGCCGTCGGGCGAGGGAATGAAGCGGCCGCGGACGTCCTTGCGCACCACTTTGATATCGCCTTTGCGGATATCGAGGCAGCAGAGGTCCATGCTTTTCTCGAGCTGAGTGGTGTAGTAGAGCTTGGTGCCGTCCGGGGTCAGGAAATGGTTGCCGATATTGCCGGAATTGCGGGTGAGCCGGACGATGCGGTCTTCCCTGCGGGAGAGTTCGAGTTTGAGGGGCTCGGGCTTGCCTTTCGCGGCATTCGCGCTGTCCTTCGCCTCCTTCTTCTCTTCCTTCTTCTTGTCCTTGGGATCCTGGAGGAGCTTTTCTATGTCTTCAACTTCCTTCTCGCGGGAGAACTCCATGAAGGCCTTGTCGTCGAAGAACATGACGTATACGTCGCCTTCGGAACCCCAGCTGCCGTGGCTGCGGTAGCCCTGCTTGTCGCTCACCCAGGTCATGGCCTTTCCGCCCATGGCCCAGTTGAAATCGGAATCTGAGTATCCGCTGTCGGTAAGGTCGATGAGAGTGCCGTCCTCCACGTTGATGAGGGCGATGTCCTCGTTGTACATGCGGCCCTCCCCTTGATACACGGTGAGTATCCACCTGCCGTCGGGGCTCCATTCGAAGGGCATGTCGCCGTCGGAATAGGAGAAGTTCGCGCCTTTCAGCAGGCACTTTGCGTTCTTGCCGTCGGCATCGGCCACAACCAGTTCGGCGCGGTTGCGCAGGTACGCCACCTTCTTGCCGTCGGGGCTGGCCTTGGGCTGGAAGCAGAGCTGCCCCTTGGGCGTAATACGCTCTTCTTCAGTGTTTTCCGCAAAGGTGAAATAAGATTCGCCCTTGCCTTTGAGCTCCCTGCGGTACACGGCCCATTCGCCGTCGCGCTCAGAATCGTAATAGAGCACCTTGCCGTCCTTGCCGAAGGAAACCGTGCGCTCCTGACCGGGAGTTTCGGTGATGCGGCGGGTATCGCTGATGTCGAGGGTAGTGGTGTAGACGTCGCCGCTGGAAACGACGGCGATCTCCTTGCCGTTAGGGGACACAGCCCCGCCCGCGACGCCGGTGGCCTTGCGCCAGACGTGCTCCTTCAGGCCATTGTCCTTGCGCATCGAAATCTGCAGCTTAACCGGCTCGGAACCCTCCCTGAGGGTGTAGAGGTCGCCGTTCCAGCTGAAGCACATGGTG
>JAILQG010000050.1 GCA_024699055.1 Bacteroidales bacterium | reverse complement strand
TGCCGCCGCTGGTCTTGGTCTCGTACTTCAGGTGTCCCGACTTGATGCCGTGCTTGATGCACTGTGCATTGAGCGCCACTGCGCCCAGTAACAGGCAGGTTAAGAACAATAAAACTTTTTTCATACGAATAATTAGATGCGATTATTACTGAATGGTTTACACGTCCAGTGCGTGTTCGTAACCCTTGCGGTAGTCGTAGTGGAGCAGTTTGGTCGCTTCGGGATCGTGCATGAACTTTTGCACTATCGGGTTCCAGACCACCGGCCGGCCGAGTTCCATCGCGATGTTGCCCAGGTTGCAGACGGTGCAGGAAGTGTGGCCTGTCTCCACCGGAACGTTCGGATCGATGCGGGTGCGGATGGCGTCTATGAAATTGCGGTGGTGTCCGGCCTTGATCTCGTAGGGGATATCGGAATCTTCCTTGCTTTCCGGCATGTTGAATTTCCTGTCGGAGGCCTCGTACTTGCCGCGGCTGACCTTAATCCATCCGTTCTCGCCGTAAACCTGCACGCCTGGAGTGCTGCCGTCGAAAGGCTCCTCCGACACTATCGTGCCGTTGTCATATTTGTAGGTGAGATGCTCGTAGTACCTGTATCCGGGAGGGATGATCTCCACGGGGCCGCTGCCGTCCTTGCCCAGCATCCACTGCGCAACGTCGAACATATGAGCGCCCCAGTCGGTCATGAGACCGCCGCCGCATACCTTGTACCAGCGCCATGCCCCCCAGAGCTGTTCGTCCCTGTCGGGAGTTATGACCGGGTCGAGGTCGGAGTGGTAGTAGACGCTTTCGGGGAGAGGCCCGAGCCATTTATCCCAGTTGAGCCCTGCGGGAACCTCCATGTGCGGGAGATTGCACGGTGCCGGAGCGGGGGAGCCCGGGTTGACGTCATTCCTGCCGACATAGACTTTGATCTTCTCGATCTTGCCGAGCTCGCCTTCGCGCGCCATGGTGGCGGCGTGCAGGAATTCCTCACTGGAGCGCTGCTGGCTGCCTATCTGCAGGATCCTGTTGTATTTGCGCACCGCCTTCACCAGCTGCTGCCCTTCGTAGATGGTGAGGGTCATCGGCTTCTCGAGATACACGTCCTTTCCGGCCTTGCAGGCGGCGATAGCGATAATGGCGTGCTGATGGTCGGGAACGGCGATCACCACTGCGTCGACGTCTGTCCTGGCGAGGAGGTCCTGATAGTCTTCGTACAGGTTTACCTTCACCTTTTTCTCGCCTTTCTTGCCGTAGTAATCCTTTACACGGCGCTCGAAGCGGTCGCGCTTGATGTCGTAAACGTCACAGCCGGCCACCACCCTCACGTCGTCCATCGACATGAAACTGCTCAGCAGGTACATTCCCTGCTGGCCAAGGCCGATGAAGCCCATGTTGATTTTGCCGTTGGACGATGCGGCCGCCTTTTTTGCCGCCTTTGCAGGAGCGGCGGATGCCAGGCCCGCCGGTAGCATCGTGCCGGCTACTCCAAGTGCCGACAGCTTTAGAAACTCTCGTCTTTCCATAAGATATTGTTCTTGGTTATTATTTTCGGTGTTATTCCCATTCAATGGTTGCGGGCGGTTTTGAGCTGATGTCGTAGACGACGCGGTTGACGCCGCGGACCTTGCGGATGATTTCGTTGGAGACGTCGCGGAGGAAGTCGTAGGGGAAGGGGAACCAGTCGGCAGTCATGGCGTCGGTCGAGACCACGGCGCGCAGGGCCACGGGGCGCTCGTAGGTACGCTCGTCGCCCATCACGCCCACGCTCCTCACCGGCAGCAGGATCGCACCTGCCTGCCAGATCGCATCGTACAGGTTGGTGGCCATCTCGCGCGGATCCGAAGCGGACGGAAAGCCCATGCCTGTGCAGTCGTAGGCACGAAGGCCCTTGATGAAGATATCGTCGGCCTCGCGCAGCACGCGGAGCTTTTCTTCCGAAACCTCGCCCAGGATACGGACGGCTAGCGACGGCCCCGGGAACGGATGCCGGCCTACCAGCTCTTCCTTTATGCCAAGCGCGCGGCCCACCCGGCGCACCTCGTCTTTGAACAGCATGCGCAGCGGTTCCACGATCTTCAGGTTCATCTTTTCCGGCAGGCCGCCCACGTTGTGGTGGCTCTTGATCTTGGAGGCGATGCCGGGGATGCCGGCGCTCTCGATCACGTCGGGATAGATGGTGCCCTGGGCCAGCCAGCGGGCGCCCTCGATGCTGCGGGCATATCTGTCGAAGGTTTCTATGAACAGCCTGCCGATGACCTTTCGCTTGGCTTCGGGGTCGGTAACCCCGGCAAGCGCCGACAGGAAATCCGCCGATGCATCGGCTCCTATCACGTTGAGGCCCATATCTTTATAGGAGGCCAGCACGTCTTCGAATTCGTTCTTCCGGAGCAGCCCGTTGTTCACGAAGATGCAGGTGAGCTGCTCTCCGATCGCCCGGTGAAGCAGCACTCCTGCCACGGTGGAATCCACACCGCCGGAAAGCCCCAGGATTACGCGCTCGTCCCCGATCTGCTTCCGGAGGGCTTCCACCGTCGTTTCTATGAAAGAAGCCGGCGTCCAGTCGCCCTTGCAGCCGCAGATGCCCTTGGCGAAGT
Source organism: Bacteroidales bacterium (assembly GCA_024699055.1). GTDB lineage: Bacteria > Bacteroidota > Bacteroidia > Bacteroidales > UBA932 > Cryptobacteroides. Next base: position 1,135 of record JAILQG010000050.1, on the reverse strand, counting down.
TTTCCAGCATGCGGCCGCCCTCGACGGTATGGTAGACCTCGGGGTGGAACTGGACGGCGAAGGTCTTGCCGTCGGACAGCTGGAAGGCCGCGTTCTGCACGTCTTCGGTGGAGGCGATGACGGTGGCCCCTTCGGGGAGGGAGGAGATGGTGTCTCCGTGGGACATCCATACCTGGCTGGTGCGGCTGACCCCCTTGAAGAGGGGAGAATCCTTTACGGTTAGGATTGCCCTGCCGTATTCGCGGGCGAGGGAGGCCTCCACCGTGCCGCCGCCGCTGCTGGCGAGATACTGCGCGCCGTAGCATATTCCGAGCAGCGGAACCTGCCCCTTGATGCCCTCCAGGGAGGGCTTGGGCGCGTTGGTGTCGCGTACCGAGCACGGGCTTCCGGAAAGGATTACGCCGTTGTAGCCGGCGATGGATGGAATTTTGTCGAAGGGGACGATTTCACAGTAGACCCCGATTTCACGGAGCCTGCGGCCTATGAGCTGCGTCACCTGGGAGCCGAAATCGATGATGAGAATTTTGTCCATATAACAAATGCAAATATATTAAAAAATAAGAGTATCTTTGTCACTTCGGTTAGCGGTTTATTTGCTTATGGACAACACACGATTCACCCTTGTCCGCGACGCCTACAGAAAACAGGCGGTTGCGGTCGACGCTCCAGTTGAAGCCCCTTCCAAGTATTTCGGAGAACTCATTTTCGGCCGCGGGGAGATGCGCCGTTATCTCGATCCGTCCACCTTCAGGGCCCTCGAAAAATGCATCGACAGCGGTGAACCGCTCGACCTGGGAATCGCCGGCAAGGTGGCGGACGGCATGAAGCAATGGGCTCTGGAACACGGAGTTACGCATGTGTCGCACTGGTTCCAGCCCCTTACCGACTCCACCGCTGAGAAGCACAATTCGCTACTCGAATACGACGGCAAGGGCGGTGTCATAGAGAGTTTCAGCGGGAGTGAGCTCGTGCAGCAGGAACCCGATGCCAGCAGTTTTCCCAGCGGGGGACTGAGGGCCACTTTCGAAGCCCGCGGCTACACCGCATGGGATCCCGCCAGCCCCGTCTTCATCCAGGACGACACCCTCTGCATACCCAGCGTCTTCATCTCCTATACCGGAGAGGCCCTCGACTA
>JAILQG010000111.1 GCA_024699055.1 Bacteroidales bacterium | reverse complement strand
GGGCAGATGTGCGCCGAACCCCTGATGGACCGCTTCGGCGTGACCGGCATGCTGAGGGCGTCCTTCGCTCCCTACAACACCCTGGAAGAGGCGGAGTATTTTGTGGAAAGCCTGAAAAAGGCAGTCAAAATGTTGAAAGATTGACAGTTATGGATTTAAACGACGCTAAATCTTCCGTAATACAGGATTTCGCCATGTTCGATGAGTGGCTCGACAAATACGAGTATCTCATCGACCTTGGGAAAAACCTCGAACCGTTTCCGGAAGAACTCAAGACCGAAGACCGCCTCATCAAGGGCTGTCAGTCCCGGGTGTGGCTCGATACGTCTTTCGAAAACGGCACCCTGGTTTTCCGGGCCGATTCCGACGCCATCATCACGAAAGGCATCATCTCGCTGCTGATAAGCGTTTATTCGGGCCGTACGCCTGCGGAAATCGCCGCTGACGACTTCGCCTTCGTGGAGCAGATCGGCCTTAAGGAAAACCTCTCCCCCACAAGGGCCAACGGCCTGGCGTCCATGATTGCCACCATCCGTGCGGAGGCGGAGAAATATGCCTGATAATAAAGTACTTACCCCGGAGGATATAAAAGAGTTGGCACCCCTTTACGAGGCTGTTATCCTGGCCATCAAGCAGGTGTACGACCCCGAAATTCCCGTGAATGTCTACGACCTCGGCCTCATCTACGAGCTCAACATCAACAAAGAGCACGAGGTCTATATCAGAATGACCTTCACGGCACCCAACTGCCCCATGGCCGACGAGGTGCTTGCAGAGGTCCGCAGGAGCGTGGAAATGACTCCGGGCGTGAAATCCTGTGAAATAGAGCTGGTTTTCGAGCCCGCGTGGGATCAGAGCCTGCTCAGCGACGAGGCCAGGGTGGCCCTGGGCCTGGACCCCGAAATGTAATGCCGTCCGTTTATCTTCTGCTCGGAACCAATCTCGGCGACCGCAGAGCCAACCTTGCGGCGGCCATGCATGCCCTTGAAGAGCAGTTTGGAAAGCCCGAAGCCGTATCGCAAATTGCAGAAACAGAGGCAGTTGGCTTTGACGGTCCGGCCTTTCTCAACTGTGTCGCCCGCTATCGTACGCGGCGCCGCCCTCATACCGTCCTGAAGATTTGCAAGGCTATAGAGCGTGACATGGGCCGCCGCGAGAAAATGGAGTTCCGGCAGGACGGTACGCGCGTCTATCACGACCGGGTGATCGACATCGACATCCTCCTTTACTGTCCCGTCCGCCCGGCCTCCACGGCCCCCGGAGGCTCGGTCGTGCTGAACACCCCCGATTTGACCATCCCCCATCCGCAGGTGGAAACGCGCGCTTTCGTGCGCCCTTTGCTTGCGGAAGTACTGTGATTCCAAGGAATTATATATCTTTGCACACTTATGACACAAGACGAACTTTTCAAGGTACTGGTTGCACATTGCAAAGAGTACGGTTTTATTTTCCCGAGCAGCGAAATTTATGACGGTCTGGCCGCCGTATACGATTACGGCCAGATGGGCGTCGAACTGAAGAACAATATCAAGAGATACTGGTGGGACGCCATGACCCGTCTCCACGAGAACATCGTGGGTATCGACGCGGCCATTTTCATGCATCCGAAAACCTGGGTTGCGAGCGGCCACGTAGCGGCTTTCAACGACCCCCTCATCGACAATAAAGACAGCAAGAAGCGCTATCGCGCCGACAATCTCATCGAAGATTTCCTCGGCAAGATCGAAGAGAAGATGGACAAAGAGGTGGAAAAGGGCCGCAAGCGCTTCGGCGACGCCTTCAATGAGGAGCAGTTCCGCGCCACCAACCCGAACATCCTCCGCGAAAAGGCGAAATACGACGAAATACACAACCGTTACATGGCCGCCGAGGCCGCGAACGATTTCGCCGAATACAAGCAGATCATCCTCGACTGCGGCATCGTGGATCCCATTTCCGGCACCCGCAACTGGACGGACGTGAGGCAGTTCAACCTCATGTTCAGCACCCAGTTCGGCGCCGCGGGCGACGATACCAGCACCATCTATCTCAGACCCGAAACCGCGCAGGGTATCTTCGTGGACTACATCAACGTCCAGAAGACCGGCCGCATGAAGATCCCCTTCGGCATGGCGCAGATTGGCAAGGCCTTCCGTAACGAGGTGGTAGCCAGGCAGTTCATCTTCCGTATGCGCGAATTCGAGCAGATGGAAATGGAGTTCTTCTGCAAGCCGGGCACCGAGATGGAATGGTTCAAATACTGGAAGGAGCAGCGGCTCAAATGGCACGAGAATCTGGGCATGGGAGCTGAAAACTACCGCTTCCACGACCACGAGAAACTCGCCCACTACGCAAACGCCGCCTGCGACATCGAGTTCAAGTTCCCGTTCGGCTTCAAGGAACTCGAAGGCATCCATTCCCGCACCGACTTCGACCTGGGCAACCACCAGAAGCTCAGCGGCCGCAACCTGCAGTATTTCGACCCCGAAACCGGCGAAAAATACACACCCTACTGCGTCGAGACCTCGATCGGCGTGGACCGCATGTTCCTCACCATCCTCTCGCACGCCTACACCGTCGAGCAGCTCGAAGGCGGCGACAGCCGTGTGGTGCTGCGCATTCCCGCGCCCCTCGCACCGGTCAAGGTGGCGGTCCTGCCTCTCCTCAAGACCGACGAACGTCTCACCGGCAAGGCCAGGGAGGTCCTGGATCTGCTCAAGTACGACTTCGCCTGCCAGTATGAAGAGAAAGACACGATCGGCCGCCGCTACCGCAGGCAGGACGCCATCGGCACCCCGTTCTGCGTCACGATCGATCACGATTCCCTCGAAGACGGCTGCGTGACCGTACGCGACCGCGACACCATGGACCAGGAGCGCGTTCCCATCGCCGAACTCAGGAATCTCATCGACGCGAAGGTGAATCTCAACAACCTGCTGAGGAACCTGTAGGAAGGCCAGATGAGCGAAAAATTCTCCGATATCGGTAAGCAGGAGGCCCTCAGGCGTCTTTACGAGGGCACTCCTTTCAAACCCTTCAAGCCCGCGGCGCACCGCATCCTGCTGGAGGGCGTGGACTTCAACCTTGTGTATTTCCCCCTCAAGCACCTGGGATACAAGGCTGTGGTCGAGGTCACCGGCGAGCTTTTCGCGCAGATGATGCACCCGAAGGCCCTGTCGGTCGTGCTCGGAGTGAGCGCCAAGCTGGATTATCCGCAGATCAAGGAGCTTTGGGAAGGAAT
>JAILQG010000104.1 GCA_024699055.1 Bacteroidales bacterium | reverse complement strand
CCTCGGCGGGATTACCCTCGCCAGTGACGGGACTTCGCTCACCGGCCTCTGGTTCGATGGGCAGAAGTATTTTGGCGATACGCTCGATGAAGAGTCCGAAGAGAAGATGATCCCTGTTTTTGAAGAGACCTGCCGCTGGCTGGACATCTACTTCGGCGGCGGGGAGCCGGGATTCACGCCGCCGCTCGCCATGCAGGCCTCCCCTTTCCGCAAGGCCGTCTGGGATATCCTGCTGACGATTCCTTACGGAAAGACGATGACATACGGAGAGATAGCAAAGCTGATAGCAGAGCAGAAAGGAATCGCCCAGATGTCCGCCCGGGCGGTCGGAGGGGCCGTGGGGCACAACCCCATCTCGCTCATCATCCCCTGCCACAGGGTCGTAGGCACAAACGGCTCGCTAACCGGATACGCCGGAGGCATTGACAGGAAGGTCAGTTTGCTTCGGATGGAAGGGGCGATGGCGGAGTGATTATGGGCCATACGGACCACCTACCCTTTTTACACTAGCCTGCTGGTTATGCCATGGCCCGTCAGCCGCTGCCGGATGGTGCGGCTCGACTTACGAAGGAAGCCGGTGCCTGGCGGCTTCACGACGAGTGAAGACGACGGCAGCCCGGAGGGGGAATGAAGCGCCGGTTTGGGGCGGCTTCAGAAGGAGATGGCCGACCTTGGTCGGACATGACGAGTGAAGCCGCTCCGGGATGCGAGGACTGTCTGAGGCGGTTAGACGCGAAGCGGCTAAGACGACGAGTTCCGCAGCATAGGCAATGAGGCGCCCATAGGGCAGGCTTCCTGAAGTCGGAGAGCCGCGCCATCCGGGGCAGCGGCTGGCGGCCAAATCACGGCCAGGTGCCGGGCTAACAAAAAAGGCGACCGATAACTTATCAGTCGCCTTCGTTTATGTATATAGCCCCTACAGGCTCTTATACGCCATGCTGAAGGTATCCATCTGGTTCATGTCGCCGGTGGAGAGCCCCTTGTAGAGCCACCTGGTGCGCTGCTCGGAAGTGCCGTGCGTGAAGGTGTCGGGAGCGGAGCGGCCATAGGCCTGCTTCTGGAGGAAGTCGTCGCCGATCTTGCCGGCGCAGTTCACCGCCTCCTCGACGTCGCCCTTCTCGAGGCTGCCGAAGAACTTGTTCTCGTAGTAGCCCCATATGCCGGCCAGGAAGTCTGCCTGGAGCTCCAGGCGGACGCTGTATTCGTTGGCGGTCACTTCATTGGAACGCGCGCGTATATTGTTGACCTGCTGCAGGATACCGAGTTCGTTCTGGACATGGTGGCCGACTTCATGCGCGATCACATAGGCGTACGCGAAATCTCCCCCGGCCTTCATCTGGTTCTTCATCTGCGAGAAGAAACTCAGGTCGATATACAGGCATTTGTCCGCGGAACAGTAGAAAGGACCGGTCTGCGAAGTGGCATTGCCGCAGCCCGACTGCACCGCACCGGTGAAGAGCACCATGGTGGGCGGATTGTAAGTCCGGTTCATCGACTTGAAGACCTTGGTCCACACGTCCTCGGTGCTGGCCAGGATCTGGCTGGCGAACTGGGCGAGTTCCTGCTCCTCCTGGGTGAATTCGCGGTTGCCCTCGGTCTGGGTGGTAATCATGCCGCCCAGATCGGCCTGGGAAATGACACTGAGCGGATTGCCGCCGAGAAGCCAAGTAATGAGGGCGATGACGGCTATGCCGCCGATGCCCATTCCTGCAACCTTGCCGCCGCCGAGAGACCTGCGGTCGTCCACGTTGCTGCTGGTTCTTCTTCCTTCCAGATTCATCTTGATAGTGATTTGGTTATTCGCAAAGATAGTCTTTTTTCGTAAATTTGCAGATATGTCGAAGCTGTTTTTCCTATTGCTCACATTATTTCCTTCAATGGTGGAGGTTCCCTTCCCCGGCGCGCCCTTCCGCATGAGCGCCACGGAAATCACCAACGCACAGTACGAAGCGTTCGACCCTTCGCACAGGGCCCTTCGCGGAGACGGCGGCTTTTCCGTCGCCGACGACGAGGCCGTGGTGAACGTAAGCTGGCATGACGCCCTCGCCTACTGCGACTGGCTGTCCCGTCAGACAGGAAAGCACTACACCCTCCCAACCGAAGAGCAATGGGAGTTCGCCTGCGGCTCCGACACCCTCTCCCCCGCCCTGTACAGGCACCAGCAGACCGAGCGCAACCTGGTCGCCATGCCACTTACCGTAGCGACGGGCAGCCCCAACGCCTACGGCCTCTACGACATGCTCGGAAATGTGGAAGAATGGTGCGCAGACCCCTATGCCGAAGGATTCGTGGCGACCAGGGGCGGCAGCCACAACACCCCATTGGAATATGTCCGCAGGGAGGCCAGGATGGCCGCAATCCCCACGGACATGCATACGCAGATAGGTTTCAGGGTGGTCGAGTGTGACCCCTCCCCGCTCCCCGCGGAAAAGGCATGGTTCCATACCGGCAGGCCTCCTCGCGTAAAGCAGTCTAAAGGCATTTGGAAACGTCCTTCCAAGGTAGCCCTGTGGCTTGAGCCGGAGCCCTTCGTCATCGCTCCCGACAGCCCCGAAGTCCCATTCTACAGCCACAACCACCAGCCCGCGGTCACCTGGTGCGACAACGGCGAGCTGCTGGCAATATGGTTCAGCTGCGAACAGGAGAGCGGCCGCGAGATGGTGGTGCTGAGTTCCCGCTTCCGCAAAGGCAGATGGGCACCCGCCACCCTCTTCTTCTCGATACCTTCCAGGAACGTCACCGGCAGCGCGCTGGCGCACCTCCCCGACGGCACCCTGCTGCACATGAACGGCGTCGCCAATTCCGGAGACTGGCAGAACCTCGCCCTCTGCATGCGCCGGAGCACCGACAACGGCAGGACATGGAGCCTGCCCGGCCTGGTGGAACCGAGGCACGAAGTGAGGCATCAGGTGATTGCAGGCACCCTTGCCCTCAGCGACGGCACCCTGCTCCAGTGCTGCGATGCGGGAGCGGGCGGCCAGGACGGCACCGCGGTCCATATCAGCACGGACAACGGCCTCAGTTGGGAAGATACCGGCGGCACCATCCGCGGCATCCATGCGAGCGTCGTGGAACTCTCCGACGGCACCCTGCTCGCCCTCGGCCGCGGCATGCCCATAGACGGCCGAATGCCCAAGAGCATCTCAACCGACCGCGGACGCACATGGCTGTATTCGGCCAGCGAGTTTCCGCCCATAGACAGCGGCCAGAGGCTGGTCCTGAGGCGTCTCGACGAAGGTCCC
>JAILQG010000078.1 GCA_024699055.1 Bacteroidales bacterium | reverse complement strand
CAATCCCGCCATCTGCTACGCCGCGATGCGCAACCTGCTGTACTCGAAGCTCGGCAAGAAGGTGGAGGTGCTGGTGAGCTTCGACCCGCGCCTGCAGTATCTGGGCGAATGGTGGAAGCAGCTCTACGGCGAGTCCGAGGGTAAGGACGGGAAGGGCATCTTCCCCGCAAGCGTGGTGTTCACCACCGACCTCCATTCCATGGGGCAGTTTATCCAGGAGGGCGACCGCGTGCTGTTCGAGACCACCGTAACCGTCGAGAATGCAAAGCGCAGCCTCACCGTCGGCAGTGATTCCCAGAATCTCGACCAGCTCAACTTCCTGGCCGGCAAGCATGTGGAATTCTGCAACCGGATGGCTCAGCTCGGCACCAAGCTCGCCCACATCGATGGCGGCGTGCCCCAGCTGGAGCTCTGCATCGAAAAGGTGGACGAGTATAACCTGGGCGCCATTTTCTACTTCTTTGAGTTTGCCTGCGGCGTTTCGGCCTATCTGCTCGGCGTGAATCCCTTCAATCAGCCCGGAGTGGAGGCCTACAAGAAGAACATGTTCGCACTGCTCGAAAAACCCGGCTACGAGAAGCAGTCGGAAGAAATCCGCAAGAGGCTGTAAATAATCCTGTTACCCCAGGAAGCCGAGGAGGATACCTGCGGCGACGGCGGAGCCGATGACACCGGCTACGTTGGGCGCCATGGCATGCATCAGCAGGTGGTTGCCGGGATCGGCCTCGAGACCCACGGTTTCGGATACGCGGGCGCTGTCGGGCACTGCCGACACACCGGCGTTGCCGATGAGCGGGTTGATCTTGTGGCCTTCCTTCAGGAACAGGTTCATGAACTTGACGAAGAGCACTCCGCAGGTCGTGGCGATCACGAACGAGAGCAGGCCGAGGACGAATATCTTCACGGAACGGGCGTTCAGGAAGACGTCAGCCTGGGTGGAGGCTCCCACGGTGAGACCGATGAGCGTGGTGGCGATGTCGATGATGGGACCGCGTGCGTTCTCGGCCAGACGCCTGGTTACCGTGCTCTCCTTGAGCAGGTTGCCGAAGAAGAGCATGCCCAGCAGCGGCAGGCCGCTCGGTACTATGAATGCCGTGCAGAGGAAGCCTACGATGGGGAAGATGATCTTCTCGCGCTGGGAGACCTTGCGGGGGGCCGGCATGCGGATGAGCCGCTCCTTCTTGCTGGTGAGCAGCAGCATGATGGGCTTCTGGATGACGGGCACCAGCGCCATGTACGAGTAGGCCGACACGGCTATGGCTCCCATCAGGTCCGGTGCCAGCTTGCCGCTGAGGAAGATGGCGGTAGGACCGTCGGCGCCGCCGATGATGCCGATTGCGCCCGCCTCATTGGGCGTGAAACCGAGCGCGAGCGCAAGCAGGTACGCCCCGAAGATGCCCATCTGCGCGGCGGCTCCGATCAAGATGAGCCGCGGTTGCGAGATGAGGGCGCTGAAGTCGGTCATGGCGCCTATGCCGAGGAAGATGAGCGGCGGGTACCAGCCGTTCCGCACCCCGTGATAGAGGATGTTCAGGACGGAACCCTCTTCGTAAATGCTGACTTTCAGCCCCATGAGCACCGGAATGTTGCCGATGATCATGCCGAAGCCTATGGGCACGAGCAGCAGCGGCTCCCAATGCTTGACGATGCCAAGGATTATGAAGACCAATCCTATGACGATCATCACCAGGTGCTGCCAGGTGGCGTTCGCGAAGCCGGTGAAGGACCAGAACTGCTGCAGGCTTTCTACGATGCTGTCCATTTATGCTATGGTGGCTATGTCGGCTCCTTCGAGCACGGAGTCGCCCTTCTTTACGAATATCTTGGTGACGGTGCCGTCGGATTCGGCGAGGATTTCGTTCTCCATCTTCATGGCCTCGAGGACGGCGAGTTTCTGGCCGCGCTTGACGGCTTCGCCTTCCTTGATGCATACGTCGATGACGACGCCCGGAAGCGGGGATACGACCATCTTGCCGCCGGCGGGGGCTGCTGCGGCCTGGGGTGCTGCAGCTGCGGCGGGTGCAGCGGCGGCTGCCGGAGCGGGAGCGGGGGCGCTTGCCGCAGCGGGGGCATTCTCGATTTCTACAGAATAGTTTACACCGTTGACAGTGACGTCCGCGGTGCCGTCGGCTATGCCGTTTACGGAAACCTCATAGGGCTTTCCGTTGATTTTGAACTTATAGTTTGTCATTTGTTGGGATTTTTCCTGAAGTTGAGGGCCGGATTCCTCCAAGCGGAAGGATTGCGTTTGATCGTGATCACATAGGGTTCGCTGTCGTGCACGGAAGTGCCGAGATGCAGGGCGAGGGCGGTGGCGATAGCCACGGGGACCTCTCCGCCGTTTTCCGCCTCGAGCGCCAGCGCGATGGCTGCCGCCACTTCGGCGTCGGGAGCGCTCCCTGCGGCCTTTTTAGGCTTTTTGGCCGGTTTCGCCGGTTTTGCCGGTGCCGAGGCCTTGGCGTCCATCCTGAGCGATATCTTTCCGACTATGGTGAAGATGACGAAGAGGATTACGAGGGCGGAGAAGACGGTGGTGACCGCGATGAGGGTCAGCGTCCAGCCGTGCGGGTCGGTGGCCGCCATGCGCTTTGCGCCTTCGGTGAGCTCGGATGTCTGCAGAAGTATGAAAAGAGGGTTCATCACAGCGGCAGGTTATCGTGTTTCTTGGCGGGGACGTCCTGCCTCTTGCCTTCCAGCGAGCAGAGGGCGCGGATTACGCGGAAGCGGGTGTTGCGCGGTTCTATGACGTCTTCGATGTAGCCCTTCTGCGCCGCCTGGTAGGGATTGTTGAAGAACTCTTCGTATTCTTCCTTTTTCTCGGTGCGGATCTGCTCCTGCTTCGCAGGGTCAGTCTCTTCGTTTATGGCCTTGTTGTACAGCACGTTAACCGCGCCGTCGGCCCCCATGACCGCAATCTGGGCGGTGGGCCAGGCGTAGTTGAAATCGCCGCGCAGCTGCTTGCAGCTCATGACGATATGCGCGCCTCCGTAGGCTTTGCGGAGGGTTACAGTGACCTTGGGAACCGTAGCCTCGCCGTAGGCGTAGAGCAGCTTGGCGCCGTTCTGGATGACCGCGCCGTACTCCTGCTGGGTGCCGGGGAGGAAGCCGGGAACGTCCACCAGGGTGACCAGGGGGATGTTGAAGGCGTCGCAGAAACGTACGAAGCGGGCGGCCTTGCGGCTGGCGTTGATGTCCAGCACGCCTGCCAGCATCTTGGGCTGGTTGGCCACGATGCCCACTCCGCGGCCGCCCATGTGGGCGAATCCCACGATGATGTTGCGGGCGAAGTCCCTGTGGATCTCGAAGAAATCGCGGTCGTCCACGATTTCGGCAATCACGTCGTACATGTCGTACGATTTGTTGGGATTGTCGGGTATGATGGAGTTGAGGACATCTGAAACGCGGGAAACGGGATCGGCGGTCTCACGCTCCGGGGCGGTCTCCATGTTGTTCTGGGGCAGGTAGCTGAGGAGCTTCTTGATGGTCTCGATGCCTTCCTGCTCGTTTTCGGCTGCAAAATCGGCCACGCCGCTCTTGGTGGCGTGCACGGCCGCTCCGCCGAGCTCTTCACTGCTGACCTCCTCGCCGGTGACACTCTTGACCACGGCCGGACCGGTAAGGAACATGTAGGACGTGTTCTTTACCATGAGGGTGAAGTCGGTGAGTGCGGGGGAGTAGACCGCTCCGCCGGCGCAGGGACCGAAGATGCCCGATATCTGGGGGATGACGCCGCTCGCCAGGATGTTGCGCTCGAAGATGTCGCCGTAGCCGGCAAGGGCGTCGATGCCCTCCTGGATGCGGGCTCCGCCGGAGTCGTTGAGGCCGATGACCGGCGCTCCGGCGCGCATGGCCATGTCCATGACCTTGCATATCTTTTCGCTCATGGTCTTGCTCAGGGACCCGCCGCTGACGGTGAAGTCCTGGGCATATACGAACACCGGCCTGCCGCCGATGGTGCCGTGACCGGTCACGACGCCGTCGCCGTCGGGATGGCTGCTCTCCATGCCGAAATTGGTGCAGCGGTGCTGCACGAACATGTCGAATTCTTCGAATGAATCCTTGTCGAGGAGCAGCTCTAGCCTTTCGCGGGCGGTGAGCTTGTTCTTGGCGTGCTGAGCCTCAATCCGCTTGGGGCCGCCTCCGAGGCGCGCCGCCGCGCGGCGGTCCACAAGTTTCGCGATTTTATCTTCCTGGATACTCATAATTTCTTGTCGATTACAAAATGCAAATATAGGTAAAAATACTTTGAGTTCAATATTCAAATAGCTATCTTTGCATGATTGAATAACACTCATGCCGATACTGCGCAAAATAGTGGTCCGGAATTTCAGGAACATCGAGCTCCAGGAGCTTGAGTTCTCGGAAAAGCTCAACTGCATTTCCGGGGGCAACGGCGAGGGCAAGACCAATCTGCTCGATGCCATCTGGTACCTTTCCATGACCAAAAGCGCGTTCACGGCAGACCGTTTCAACTATCGCTACGGCACCGATTCTTTCGCCATCTCCGGCTGCTATTCCATGCCGTCCGGGCCCGATACCCGCATCGCAATCCAGGTAGGAGAAGAGAAGAAACTGCGGAGGGACGACAAACCCTGTTCCCCGATTTCCTCCCACATCGGCCTCATCCCCATCGTAATGGTCTCTCCGGCCGACGTTTCAATGGTAAGCGACTCCGGGGACGAACGCCGCCGTTTCGTGAATTCCGTGCTCTCGCAGATGGACCCGGGCTACCTCGACGGCATGCAGCAGTACAACCGCTGCCTGTCGCAGCGCAACAGCCTCCTCAAGGCGGAACATCCCGACCTCTCCCTGCTCGAAATCCTGGACGAAAAGATGGAGTCTCTTGCTAGGCCTCTCTGCCAGCGCAGGGAAGAGTTCGCGAAGGGCCTGAATCCACTTGTAAAGCGTTATTACTCACAGATTTCAGGCGGCCGCGAGAGCGTGTCGGTGAGTTACCGGTCGGAGCTTCTGAAGAGCAGTTTCACCGAGTTGTCCGCCGCCCGCCGAGAACGCGACCTGGCCTTGGGCTACACCGTTTCGGGCCTTCAGCGCGACGACTTCAGTTTCGAGCTCGACGGTCACGCAATCCGCAACTGTGGCAGCCAGGGCCAGCAGAAGTCATTCCTCGTGGCGCTCAAGTTCGCGCAGTACGAAATCATGAAGGAAAGGGCCGGCTATCCGCCCATCCTGCTGCTCGACGACCTCTTCGACAAGCTGGATCTGGCGCGTGTCCAGAACCTGCTGGAAATGGTGGCGGGGGAGGCTTTCGGCCAGATCTTCCTGACCGACAGCAACAAGCTCAGGCTCAACGGAATAGTAGACTCCATCACGGCTGACCGCAGCTATTTCGAGGCGAAGGGAGGCGTCTTCACGAAGCTATGAGCCGTATCGCCCGCAAGCAGGCCATCAGCATCGCCGAGGCCCTGAAGGAGATGTTCCGGAGCGAACATCTCGGCGCCACGCTCAACACGCGCCGGGTGTTCCTTGCCTGGGAAGAGGCCAGCGGGGCGGGGAATTTCACCATCCGGAAGTTCTTCCGCGACGGGGTGCTGTACGTCACCCTGAGCTCATCTGTGCTTGCATCCCAGCTCGGAATGCAGAAGACCTCGCTGCTGGAAAAGATTAACGCCATCCTCGCCGACGACCCTCTCATGATTCACGAAAGCGAGCATGAACAGATAGTTAAAGAATTAAGGATTAAATAGATATGAAGCTAGTTGCAGATTCATCGATTCCGTTTCTGGAAGGTGTTTTCGAGCCCTATGCCGAGGTGGTCTACAAGCCCGGGGCGGAAATCCGCCGCGATGACCTTATGGACACCGACGCCCTGATCATCCGTACCCGCACCCGCTGCAACGCCTATCTGCTGGAAGGAACGCCGGTCAAGATCATCGCCACGGCCAACATCGGCACCGACCACATCGACCTTCCATGGTGCAGGGAGCACAGCATCTTCGTGCAGAACGCTCCCGGCTGCAATTCCGGAGGAGTGATGGACTACGTGCTGTCCGCCCTTTACGGAGCGGCGTCCCGCAAGAGCATTCCTCTCACCGGGTCCACTATCGGAATAATCGGAGTGGGCGCCGTCGGGTCCAGGGTGGAACAGGCGGCCCGCCATCTCGGTTTCAAGGTGCTGCTCAACGACCCTCCGCGCGAGGCGGCGGAAGGACCGGCCCAGTTCTGCAGTCTCGATCATCTGCTCGCCAATTCCGACATCGTCACCATGCACGTGCCCCTTACCGACGAGACCCGCCGCATGGCGAACGCCGCTTTCTTCGAGAAAATGAAGCTGGGTGCCTTCTTCATCAATACGGCACGGGGCGAGGTGGCGGTGGACGACGCCCTCATGAACGCAATCCCCAAACTGGGGCCGGTAATCATCGATACCTGGAATCACGAACCCGATATAAACCAGACACTTATGAGCATGGTGGACATAGCCACGCCGCATATCGCAGGCTATTCCTACCAGGGCAAGCAGAGGGGGACGGCCATGGCGGTACGCGCCGTCGCCCGTTTCTTCGAAATCAAGGAACTGTACGATTTCTTCCCGCCCACCGAGCTCGACGAGCTGGCTGCAGTAAAGCTGACCCTTACCGGAATGACGCAGGGGCAGATAGCCGCGCTTTTCCAGTATAATTATCCCGTTTTCACCGACGACTTCATCTTCCGCACAAATCCCGGTGAATTCGAGAATCTGCGCACCCAGTACCGCTACAGAAAGGAGTTTTATATTTACTAGAATCATGACCATAGAAGAACAGATCAATTATTTCAAGCAGGGATTTCCCTGGCTTGATGTCATCGCACCCGCCCGCCCGGACAGGGGCATCGAGGTGATGGACGAGGCCGCCCGCGACGCCGCGGTGGTATATTCCGAAAAAGCAAGCGTCGGGGGCAGGCTCAAATTCGTGCCTGCTTCGGGTGCCGCATCCCGTATGTTCAAGGATATTTTCGCCGGGATGGACCGTCCGAACGACGCGGTACGCCGCCTCACCGCCGAGCTCGGCCGTTTCGCTTTCTACGATCCAGCCCTTTTCGGCACCCCGACCGCCGGCAACGACGAGGAGTGCATGCGCACCGCCCGTCTCCTTCTCACCGACGAGGGGCTCGGCTACGGCAGCAAGCCCAAGGGAGTGCTGGAATTCCACCGCTATCCGCAGGAGACGCGCACTGCGTTTGCGGAGCATCTGGTGGAAGGGCAGGAGTACATGCAGAATGCCGATGGCAGCGTAAACCTCTGTGTCACAATCTCTCCCGAGCATAAGGACCTGTTCTTGGAGGCTCTTGAAAAGGTGCGTGCCGAATATGAAAAGCGTTACGATGTACGCTACAACGTGGAGTTCACCTTCCAGGATCCCGCCACCAACACCATCGCAGTCGACATGAACGACGAGCCTTTCCTCTGCGACGACGGCTCCCGCCTTTTCCGCCCCGCCGGTCACGGCGCCCTCATCTACAACCTGAACAAGGTCGAGGAGGAACTGGTGAGTATCAAAAACATCGACAATGTTGCGGTGGAACGCCTCCTTCCCGTCACCTCCCTTTACAAGAAGGTGCTGATGGGCAGGGCGCTGCAGTTGCGCGACACCATATTCGGCTATCTGCGCCGCCTCGACGAGGAGGCCACTCCCGCCCTTCTCGACGAAATTCAGAAATGGCTGGAAGACACCCTCTGCATCCGTTTCGATTCGCTTCCGAACGGGCTTGAAACGAGGGCAGCCGTACTCAGGGCCAAGCTGGATCGTCCCATCCGCGTCTGCGGCATGGTGCGCAACCTGGGCGAACCGGGCGGAGGTCCGTTCATCGTGAAGGGTTCGGACGGTTCCACATCCCTCCAGATTCTCGAGAGCGCCCAGATCAACAAGGACAATCCGGTGGCCGCAGCGGCACTTGCGGGAGCGACCCATTTCAATCCGGTCGACCTCGTCTGCTGCCTTCGCGATTACAAGGGCAGGCGTTTCGACCTGCTCAAGCATGTGGACAGCAACACCGGCTTCATCTCCTACAAGAGCTACCAGGGCCGCGAACTCAAGGCTCTGGAACTCCCCGGCCTGTGGAACGGCAGCATGAGCGACTGGAACACCCTCTTCGTGGAGGTGCCCGTGGAAACCTTCAATCCGGTGAAGGTCGTGCTTGACCTGCTCCGTCCTGCACATCAGAACTAACTGTTGCTTTTTTACATTTATTTATCTATTTTTGCAGGCTTTTTTGAACAAATAAAAAGACCTAGATATGGCTACTCAGCAAAAGACAAAGCAGGAAGTCCGTCAGGAGAACACTGCAGAACAGCTTTCTCGTACCGAACAGTTCTACGAGAAGAACAAGAAATGGATTTGGGGAATCATTATCGGCATCCTCGTCATCTGGCTTGCCTCCCTTGCCTACAACCGCTACATCTACACGCCGAAGTGTGCAGAGGCCCAGGAGCAGATGTTCCCGGCCGAGAACAACTTCAGCGCCGGCGAATATGAACTCGCGCTCAACGGCGACGGCAACGTGCTCGGCTTCTCCCAGATCATCGACGATTACGGCAACAAGGCCGGCAAGGCCGTCTATCTGTATGCCGGCATCTGCCAGCTCCAGCTCGGCAACTTCCAGGATGCGATAGACTATCTCAAGAAGTACAAGGGCAAGGAGCCCATCCTGAAGGCCCGTGCACTTGCCTGCCAGGGCGACGCCTACGTTGGCCTGGAGCAGTACGAGAACGCCATTGCGGCTTACAAGAAGGCCGTTGCCGTGAACGACAACGCTTTCGCCGCCGGCTACCTGTTCAAGGAAGCCCTGGCTTACAAGGCCCTCGGCGACAACGCAGCCGCCCTCAAGTGCTTCGAGAACATCAGGGACAATTATCCCCAGAGCATCGAGGCCGCCGACATCGACCGTTACATCACCGAAGTCAGCGAGTAATATGGGACGCGCATTTGAATTCCGCAAAGAGCGTAAGATGAAGCGTTGGGGTCACATGGCCCGCACCTTCACCAAACTGGGCAAGGAAATCACCGTCGCCGTCAAGCAGGGCGGTCCCGACGTGACCGGCAACCCTCGTCTGCGTGCACTCATGGCAGAGGCCCGTTCCGAGCAGATGCCCAAGGAGAACATCGAGCGCGCCATCAAGAAGGCCACCGAGAGTAAATCCGGAGACTTCAAGGAGGTCGTATACGAAGGCTACGGCCCGTTCGGTATCGCCATCCTGGTAGAGACTGCCACCGACAACACCACCCGCACCGTCGCCAATGTCCGCAGCTACTTCAACAAGTGCGGCGGCACCCTCGGCACCAGCGGCAGCGTCGGTTTCATGTTCGACCACAAGTGCGTTTTCCGCATCAAGGAAACCGAAGGCATGGATCTGGAAGAGCTTGAGCTCGAACTCATCGACTTCGGCGCCGAAGAACTTTTCGACGAAGAGGTGGAAGACAAGGACGGAAACGTCAGCAAGGAAGTGGTCATCTACGGCGACTATCCCTCCTACGGTTCCATCCAGAAGTACATCGAGGACAAGGGTTACGAGCTCGTCTCCGGCGGATTCGAGCGCATTCCCAACGCTGAGCTGAAGGATGTCACCGACGAGCAGCGCGCCACCATCGACAAGCTCGTTGGCCTTCTGGAAGACGATGAAGACGTGACCAACGTCTACACCACCATGAAGCCCGGCGAAGACGCCTAAGGCCTTCACACATACCCTAATATGTCGCCTGGTTGAGAGCTAGTTCTCCAGCCAGGCGATGTTGAATCTGTAGTGGAGACGGCTGGAGAGCAGGTGGATGATGCCGTCGGGAGTCTGGGTGCAGGCAAGGTAGCCCTTGGGCTCGGCGTGGCCTGCGTCCATGGTGAAGGACCCGGTCCAGGCGCCGCCGTCGTAGGTGCGGCCGCTGCCGTCGGTTATCAGTTTGCGGACGGGCCAGGTCTTTCCCTCGTCATAGGACAGCGCGGCGAACATTCCCTGTTCACCGAATGATATCAGCATTATGGGACCTTCGTCGAGACGCCTCAGGACCAGCCTCTGGCCGCTGTCTATGGGCGGAAACTCGCTGGCCGAATACAGCCATGTGCGTCCGCGGTCGGTTGAGATGCTCTTGGGCATTCGGCCGTCTATGGGCATGCCGCGGCC
>JAILQG010000073.1 GCA_024699055.1 Bacteroidales bacterium | reverse complement strand
AAACAGTCGGCGTCGAGGCCGGCGCGGGTGCCGTAGACGGCCTCTGCATGCTTCGAAGTCCACCTGCCCAGCTCCTTCAGCACCTTCACCTCCTCGGAAGGGATGGTTCCGTCCTCGCGGGGGCCGATGTCCAGCAGCAGGTTGCCGCCGTTCGACAGGCAGTCGATGAAGGTGCGCAGCACCATGAACGGGGTCTTGAAGTTGGTGTCTTTGTGCTGGAAACCCCAGGAGTCGTTGATGGTGTAGCAGAGCTCCCAGTAGCGGTCGTCGGGCCTGGCGACCGGCACGCCGATTTCGGGAGTGGCGTAGTCGCCATAACCCTGGATACGCGAATTAACCACCACGCCGGGGTTGTAACTTCTTATCAGTGAAATGATTCCGGGAGCATTCCAGGCCTCGGCTGTCTGCTCCCAGTCGCCGTCGAACCAGTAGAGGTCGGGATTGTATGCCTCGGACAGTTCGCGCAGCTGAGCGAAATCGAAGTCGACGAAATGCTGCCATCTGGCCGGATCGTCCTCGATCTTGTAGCGGGTGCTGTTCACCGTGAAATTTGGATAGTCGTCCCTCGACCAGTCGAGCAAGGAGTAGTACAGCCCGAGCCGGAGTCCCCTGGCCCGGACGGCATCCACAAAAGGCGTGAGCACATCGCAGCCGGCAGGAGTCAGCGCGGGGATGGAAAGTTCTCCGGCACTGGTGTTCCAGAGGGCTACGCCGTCGTGGTGCTTGGAGGTGAGCACGGTATACTTCGCTCCGCTCTCAGCAATCAGATCCGCCCATTTTTCAGGATTATATTTTGAAGCCGTAAATCCCTTAGCCTGAGCCATATACTTGTCGTACGGCACCTTCTCGTTGTGAAAGGACCAGCTCTCGGAAACGCCGTCCACGGCATAAATCCCCCAATGGATGAAGATGCCCAGTTTGGCGTCGTCGAACCATTCCATATCCTGTGCGCCCAGCCCCAGCGAAAGGAGCGCAAGCGCGATTACTGCTGTTATTTTTCTCATGATGTTTGTAAGATAGCTCTTTTTTTTGGATATCTTTGCCACTATGAAGACATTTTTACTGAGCCTTACGCTCCTGCTCCCGCTTGCCGCCTGTGGCGCCGGGGAGCCCCAGAATAACGAAGAAGAACCCACGAAGGTCGTGGAAATCAGCGATACTCCCCTCTCCAAGGCCGAGGCCGACGAGGCCCTCACCGCCATCAGGAAGGAATGGAAGGCCGCCATGCAGAAGAACGTGAAGGCCGACTGGGAGGCCAAATCCATCACGATTGGCGGCCAGACCATGAAACTGTGGCACAAGGCTTACGGCAACGTTCCCGAGGGCGGCCATTCCCTGTACATCTCGCTTCACGGCGGCGGAAACGCCCCGGCCAGCGTGAACGACGGCCAGTGGGAGAACCAGAAAGTGCTGTACTCCCCCGCCGAAGGCGTGTATGTCGCTCCAAGGGCCCCGTACGACGACTGGGACATGTGGTTCAAGCCCCTTCTGGACGAGTTCTACGCCAAGCTCATCCTCATGTACCAGGCAGAGATGAACATCAATCCGAACAAAGTATATCTCATGGGCTACTCGGCGGGCGGAGACGGCGTGTGGCGCATGGCCCCCAGGATGGCGGACAGCTGGGCCGCGGCATCCATGATGGCCGGCCATCCGGGCGACATCAGCATGCTCAACCTGCGCAACACCCCGTTCATGATATGGTGCGGCGCCCTCGACTCGGCCTACAACCGCAACGAGGAATGCCGCAAGAAGACGGTGGAGCTGGATTCGCTGCACAACGCCGACCCCGCCGGTTACATCCACGAGAACCACATAGTCGAAGGCAAGGAGCACTGGATGGACCGCGTAGATGCGGCCGCAGTGCCCTGGATGGCCCAGTTCACCCGCAACCCCTATCCCTCCAAGATTGTATGGCAGCAGGAAGAAGTGCTCAGGAACACCTTCTACTGGATAGAAGCCCCCTCGACCGAACTCGCGCGCAGAAAGACGGTCAGGCTCGAAACGGCAGGCAATGTCATCGACATCAGCGAATGCGACTACACCGCCCTGACCCTGTGGCTGAACGACAGCATCGTCGACCTCGACAGTGAAATCACCGTCAACTTCAAGGGCACCCAGGTCTTCAAGGGAAAGGCGGCGCGAACTTCCGCCAACATCAAGTCCAGCCTTTACTCCCGCGGCGATCCCAGCTATGCCTTCCCCGCAAAGCTGGAGGTAACGCTGTAAGCGGCCTAGCCCCCTTATCGAATAAAAGAGGCCGGACCAATCAGGTCCGGCCTCGTTCATTTAGGCTTTAGTCAGTTTACTTGACCTCGGTAGCCCAGAAGAGAGTGTAGTAAGCGGAGTCGCCGTTTACGTTGGCCTTGTTGGCCTCGTAGTTCGCGGTGTTGTTCGCAGCCTCGGTATTCGGGTACTTGACGCGCTGGGTAACGGTCTTGTAGCCGTTGTTGTCAGCGCCGTCCGCCGGATAGTAGAGGGCGGGCAGACCGGTCCTGCGGATATCGGTCCACGCCTGGGTGGGCTGGAGGATACCGAAGTTGACCCACTTCTGAGTCATGATGGCGTTGAGCTTGTCGCTGTAAGCGCCCCACAGTGCGGAAGTGTAAGTGTCGATATCACCGTCGGAGGGATAAGCCTCGGCGCGGTAATCGTTGAACGCGCTGGAGTTGTAGAACAGCGAAGCCTGGCTGCTCTCCATGTTGGACTTCAGGTAGGCAAGGATCGAGTACTTGACACCGTCCTTGAACGCAGCCTCAGCCGAAGGACTGGAGATGTATCCGCGCTGGGCGGCCTCCGCGAGGAGGAAGTACACCTCGGATGCAGTGATGATCGGGTTCCACATGTAGTTGTTGGACATGTAGGTGAGGTTGTTCAGACGGGCATAGTAGCGGGTTTCTTCGGTGTTGTGGTCACCGCCGCTGCGCTCGTTCTGCTGTGCATCGGTCTCATGGGTGCTCATGCCGTAGTAATTGCCTTCAGCATCGGGAACGTAGATGACGGGCAGACGGGGGTCGTTCTCACCGGTGATCTGCAGGGCATCGATGATGGCCTGGGAAGCGGTGTTGTTGATGTCCTTATAACCGTCACGATAGTTCTCGTAGTACTTGAAGCCGTCGTTGTCGGCCTTGACGCCGATAGCGTTGTCGAGGTCGGTCACGAGGAGACGGCCTGCGGCGGTCTTGACGGCAGCCTGACCCTGGGCAGTGAGGTTACCCTTGAGGGCGACATGCATGCCGAGACGGAGCATGAGGGAGTTGCAGTAGCGCTGCCACTTCTGGAGGTCGCCGCCATTGATGTAATCCTGTTTGTCAATCTTGGCCTTGGTGGTGCTGGTGAGGCTGTTGGCCAGGGAACCGATTTCGGTATAGAGGGCGTCGAGGTTCTCGAGCATCATCTTGTAGAGGTCTACGTCATTGTCGTAGGCGGGATAAGAAGAAGCGAGGTCTCCGGTGACACCGAGGAAGCCGGCCTCCGCGAAGGGAACCGGGCCCCAGATGTCAACCAGCTGGGAAAGATGGTCGTAGATGAACACTTCGGTGAGGGCCAGGAAAACACGGTCCTGAGCCTTGGCGTCGTCTTCTTCAGCTTCCCAGACCTTCTGCATCACCCTGTACTGGCGGAGAATGTCGTAGAAGTTGTTCCAACGGTCGTTGGCGTAACCGTCGTTGATGTAATAGACGGTGCCGGAGTTGTTGGAGAAACCGATGGTCTGTGCGAGTTTGCCGAAGTAGTTGTCCCAGGTATACATTCTCCAGTAGCTGTTGAAGGTATTCTGGTTGCCGGCATAGAAGGCACCGGTCATCAGCTTGTCGCAGGTGACAGTGGTAGTCTTGGAAGGATCGAGGTACTTGGATGCATAGTCATCTTCGGTGCAGGCAGAGAAGGCGACGAGTGCGGCAAGACCAAGCATTAATGCATATATCTTTTTCATATTCTGTTCCTCCATTGATTAGAAGTTGGCACGCAGGGTGAAACCGTAGGTACGGGTGGTGGAGGTGGAACCTCCGATGCACACCTGGCTGGTCCACTTGGTACCGTCCGTAGCTTCGGCGTCGAAGATCGGGAGGTTCTTGTAGATGTAGAACGGGTTACGGGCGAACACTGAGAGCTTGATGCCGCTGCAGTGAATCTTGCTCGTAAGTGACTCGGGAAGAGCATAGGTGAGGGTGAGCTCACGGCACTTCAGGTAGGTGTTCTTGAAGATAGAACCGGAGTAGAAGCGGGAACCGCCGGTACCCCAGCCGTACTGTTTCTCGAGAGCCATTTCCTGGCTGACCATCTTGGTGTTGGCGGCACCGCTGGCGGTAACGCCTTCGAGGATCACACCGTCGTGGCGGACTGCTTCGCCGTTGGGGCCGAGATTGCCGGTCCAGGGCACGCAGTTGACCTCGCCGTTGTCCAGCACCTCGAGATAGTAGGACTGGCCGCCGAGAGCCTCGTTACGATAAGGCAGGGACTCTACGATAGCACCAGTGTGCATGTAGTACTGATAAGGCATGTTGAAGACGTCGCCGCCGATCTGGTAGCTGAAGTTGGCATCCAGGGAGACGCGCTTGTAGCCGAGAGAGAGGGCGAAGCCGCCGAGGAGGTCGGGCATTGCGTTACCGACCTTGACGGGCTCGTCGCTGCGGGCATAGTAACCGTTGTCGGCCACGATCTTGTTGCCGTTGTCGTCGTACTTGTAGTCGAAGGAATAGATGTCACCCATCTTCTCGCCCTCGAAGGAGTAGAGATAGACGGCACCGTTGTCCCAACGGGCATGCTGGAGGACGTCTACGCCCTCTGCGAGTTTGACGACCTTATTGGTGTTCCAAGCGATGTTGCCGGAAACGTCGAACCTCCAGTCGCGGGTCTCGACGAGAGTTGCATAAGCGGCAGCCTCGATACCCTGGTTCTCCAGTTCACCCACGTTCATGAGGATGGTGGAACCGCCTGCGGAACGCGGAACGGTGGTGTCAAGGATCTGGTCGGTGATGCGCTTGTGGTAGTAAGATACCTCGAAGCCAGCACGGTTGTTGAGGAACTTGTTCTCGATACCGATTTCAAACTCGTGGGTGGTTTCGGGAACGATGGTCTCGTTGCCGAGGGAAGCACCCAGCTGGTTGTAGATAAAGCCGGAAGCGGAGCCCTGGCTGTAAGCGACAGCAGCACGGTAGACTTCCGGAGCAAGACCCACGATACCGTAGGAAGCGCGGATCTTTCCGTAATCAACCCAGGACGGGAGATTGAGGAGCTCGGAGTAGATGATGGAGCCGTTCACCGAAGGATACCAGAACGAGTTGTGTCCGGGAGCCAGGGTGGAGGTCTTCTCATTGCGGATGGTGCCTTCCAGGAAAGCCCAGTCGTCCCAGGAAAGACCGAGGGTCGCATAGGCGGCGGTCTTCAGGAGGGAAGAAGTGGACTGGCCGGCATTGGCCTTCTCCTTAGATGCAGTGAGGTTGAACCAGTTCTCGACGGAGAGGCCGTTATTGGTGCTGACGGAAGTATTGAGCATGTTCTCCTGACGTGCGGAGTAACCGATGTTGACATCGAGGCCAAGCTTCTGGGCGAGGGTCGTGTTGTAGTTCAGGAGAGCGTCGCCGTAGATGGTCTGATAGGTGTTCTTGCCAACATAGTAGTAACCGCCGTTGCCGCCGTAGACGACTGCGGTGCCGTTGTATTCCTTCTGCTCGATATCCTGTGCGGTCCAGTCAGTGGCGATGCTGCCCTTGAGGGTAAGACCCTTGACAATCTGCCATGAAGGAGTGACGCTGGCGATGAGGCGCTGATTGTTCTCGAGGCGCTCCTTGCCGAGGATGTTCCAGAAGTATTCGCCGATGAGGGCGCTGACACCGGGGCTGTATTCCCAACCCTCAGCGGGATTCTCGTGGGAAGAGGAGGTGTAAACGCGGTTCTGGTAGCCGGCGGAAGTAACGGTATGCTCACGATAGTAGGCGAGGTCTTCGAAGGAGCCCACCATACCGGTGAAGTTCGTGACCAGACGGGAGATCCTGTAAGGACGGTTCATCACGTTCTGGTTCATGTAGTTGACGGAGTAACCGAGCTTGACGGCACCGTTATCGGTGATGTTCTGGCTTCCGGAAAGCGCGAAGTTGTGCTTGCCGAGATGCGAGTTGTACTGGTTCGGGATGTTGTCCATGAAGGTGTACGAGAAGCGGGTATTGCCGCGCTCGTTACCGACGGTGAGGGCAACGTTGTACTGCTGGGTCCAACCGGTACGGAAGATGTTCTGGTACGGGTCGTCGGTGACGGCGCTGTAGTTCATCATGCCGGACGGGGTGTAGATGGGCTTGCCATCATACTCGGGGCCGTAGTAGTAGTAACCTCCGCCGTCGTTGGCCATTCCCGCGAAGGAACGGACGGTCCTGTTGGCGCGATCCTTATAGGAGGTGGTGAAACCGAAGTCGGGGGAAGTGGGATCCATCTCGACATCGTAGTAGCTCCAGTACTGATATGCGTCGCCGGGGCCGAAGATGGTCTGCATCTTGGGCATGTAGGCAACCTGGTCAGCCTGTACGGAAGCGCTGAAGTCGACGTGGACGCCGCTGTTCTTCTTACCCTTCTTCATGGTGATGAGAACAACACCGTTAGCGCCTTCGGAACCGTAAAGGGAGGTTGCGGATGCGCCCTTGAGGATGGAGAGGTTCTCGATGTCTTCGACGTTGATGTCGGTAAGACCGTTGGAGTTCACGCGCTGGTCGCCCCAGTAGTCGGAGTTGTTGGCTTCGCCGTTACGCACCGGAACGCCGTCTACGATGATGAGAGGCTGGTTGGTGCCGGTGATGGACGACAGACCGCGGACGTTGATGGAGATAGCGCCGGTAGCACCGCCGGGAGCGGTGGTGACGCGGACACCGGCAGCCTTGCCGTAGAGGGCGGAACCCAGGGAGGGAGCAGCCGTGGCATTGAGGTTGTCGGCACTGACGGAAGCGACTGCGTAACCGACCTTCTTTTCATCCTTGCGGATACCGAGAGCGGTTACGACCGTGCCTTCGAGCATTTCGGAGTCCTCGTCGAGGGTGACGAGAATCCTCTGGCCGTTGAAGACGACGGTCTGGGAAGTGTAGCCGAGACATGCGATCTCGAGTACATCTCCGTTGCGGACGCCGTTGAGCGAGAAGGTACCGTCATCGGCGGTGATAGTGCCGTTGTGGGTACCCTGAACAAGTACGGATGCGCCGGGCACGGGGCCGAGGGCATCAGTGATTACACCTGTAGCAGTGTTCTGTGCAAATGCCGGAACGGCAAGTGCAAAGAGCATTGCAACAGCGATTCCTTTGAGGAATCCACCAATACTTTTCATGCTTTTTTCGGTTAAATAATAATGGTTAATATTAGGTTGTGTGTTGAAGTCGTCTAATGCTACAATACTTTTAAGTTTGCAAATATAATCAAAAAATCGGTTTTTTAACTCATTTCCCCGCCATAAACCTCATCCAGATACAGCTGGGGCTTCCTTATGGAGCATCCCGGGGCTATGGTTCCGGTCACTCTGATCCGGACGCCGGCGGCTGTAACTGCCTGCACTTGAACTATCCTCTTGTGGCCTATCGTGGTTTTAGAGGCGATTTCAGTCCAGTTGCCTTCTTCGTCCAGCGCCTCTATCGTGAATGCGGCGATTTTCTGCCCCGAGGCGATTTCCTCCTCCAGGACGACGCGGTTGAAGGTGACGGGCTCTGCCATCGTGAAGGTCCAGCAGTCGCCTTTCCGGCGCAACTTCGCGCCCTCCGCGAGATCATGGGAGAAGATGGCGTCCAGCGCGGCGCGGAATTCCATGAGGCGTACGGAATCGACCGGATTGATGCGTCCGCTCACATCCGGCGGCACATTGAGCAGCAGAAGCGAATTGCGGCCGACGCTCTCGTAATAGATCTTGAGCAGTTGGTCGACGCTCTTCACCTGGTCGTTCTCGCTTTCGCGCCAGAACCATCCCGGACGGATGGAAACGTCGGTTTCGGCCGGCACCCAGCTGGAGCCTTCGGGATCGCCCTCGTTCAGATATTCATTGCCATGGGGATTCTGTCCGGGCTTCACGTCGTCGGTGGTCATCATGCCCCAGCAGGTCCTGCCGGCATATCCTTCCTCGTTGCCCACCCAGCGGCAGCCAGGCCCTGCATCGCTGAAGATGATGGCCTGGGGATTGAATTTGAATACCGTGGAATTGAACAGGGGCCAGTCGTAGACCTGCCTCTTCCCGTTCGGGCCCTCGCCGTTGGCGCCGTCGAACCACTGTTCGAAAATGGGGCCGTAGGGGCCTCCGTGCACGCTTTCAAGGGTCTTCACGAACACGTCGTTATACTCCGGCGTGCCGTAATGCGGGTCGTTGCGGTCCCAGGGCGAGATATACACGCCGAACTTGAGCCCGTATTCGCGGCAGGCTTCGGACAGCTCCGCCAACACGTCTCCCTTTCCGTCCCTCCACGAACTCTGAGCGACGGTATGGGTGCTAACCGGATTGGGCCAGAGGCAGAATCCGTCGTGATGCTTTGCGGTAATGATGATGCCCTTGAAGCCCGCGGCTTTCGCCGTAGCAGCCCACTGGCGGCAGTCGAGATCTGTCGGGTTGAAGATGTCTTCGGCCTCGGTGCCGTCTCCCCATTCGTTGCCGGTGAAGGTGTTGGGCCCGAAGTGGCAGAACATGTTCATTTCCATGTCCTGCCATTCAAGCTGGGCCTTTGTGGGCTTGGGCAGATTGTTCTTTTCGCCGCATGCGCAGAGTAAGCAGAGCGCAAAGGCGGCAGCTATCATCCTTCTCATTTTTTGGAAAGAACTAAGGTGAAGTCATAATCCTTGTCGGCCCAAAGGGTACGGGAAGGCTCGGGACGCTGGCCCCAGGAGTCGTATCCGCCCACGCCGGTCATTCCGCCGTCGAGACAGAGCTCCACATAGGGCTGCACGGGGATGTCGTTTACATGTGCCCATATCCGGCTGCCGTCGGCCTCGCGCGGGTCAAGGTCTTCGATGCTGCAACGCAAGGCGTTGAATTCAAAGGCTTTATCGCCGGTGATATGAAGAGGACCTATCTCCAGCCATTCCACTCCGGTGTGGTGTCCGGTTTCCTGCGGTCGCACATACGGGAAGCATTCGTCCTTCGCGCTGGAAGAGTAGATTCCGACCGGATAGGAGGCGAAGCGGTCCATGTAGTTTTCCATGGGGCCGCGGCCGAAATACCTGAAGACGTCGCATTTGGCCTTCATCCTGGTGCGGAAGCCGATGCGCGGGATGTCGACATGCTCCTCGCCGCCGTGGAAGGCGGAAGTGATGCGCAGTTCCCCGCCCTTGGCAAGCCGGTATTCGACTTCCATCATGCATCCGTACGGAAGGCCGTAGCTCACTACCACGGCGCCGCCGGCCTCGTCGGTGAAAGCTTCCGCCGACAGCACGGACGGAGCGTCCTTCCAGAGTTTGTTCCTGGACTGCGGTCCGCCGTCGCCCCAGTCGTTGTCGAGGGGTGCGCGCCAGAACTCGGGCCCGAGGCCGAACTTTTTGAGTATCACGTTCTTCAGGCCCTGCCTGTACTGCACTACCCTGCCGGTGGAAGAGCTCACCACAAGGCGGCCTCCGATACCCTTGAGCACAATCCTGTCGCCGATGTTCCTGATGCGGACCTTATAGGGCGCAGGCTCCGGAAGGGACTTTTCAGGCTTGCGGAGGAGCAGCTGTTCGGTCGCCACCGGATATTCGGCGGGAAGCATGTCGGAAGCTTCGGGAGTCAGCAGACTGAAATTGATGTAGTAGGTTTTGAGAGGATCCATCTCCGGCAGGACCGCCTCGAAGGGTTCGGCAGTCCGGGGGGCAGTGGTGAACAGCTTTTCGCCGTCCGCAATCTTCACTCCGTCCTCGGTGATCTCCCAGCGGAGAATATGGTTCAAAGGCTTGAAATAGAAGCGGTTAAATATCTGGAAGCGATTCCGTGCGGCCTGGTCGCCGGGGTTCTCGACGGGGGCGAAGTCGACGGCCGCCTCCTGGTAGAAATGCTTCACTTCGAATGCACCCGGATGCGGAGTCAGGTCGGGATTGACGAGTCCGTTGCAGCAGAAGTTGCGGTCGGCCCACCAGTGGGCGGGATCCTTCGACGGATCGCCGTAGTCGCCGCCGTAGGTCCAGTACTTCCGGCCCTTTTCGTCCTTCTCGGCAATGCCCTGGTCTATCCAGTCCCAGATGAAGCCGCCCTGAAGGTTGTCATAGGCGTAGGTCTCATACCACATCAGGTCGAAGGAGCCGTTGCTGTTGCCCATCGCATGGGAATACTCGCACTGCACGACCGGCTTGGTCGAAGGCAGTTCGGCCTGACGATGCAGCCAGCGGGTATCGGCGTACATCGGGTTCAGGAAGTCGGAATTGCGGTCGTTTTGCGCACGCTCATACACGACCGGACGGTTCTGTCCGTCTTTCTCCAATGCTTTGAGCAGGTCGTAGGTACGTTCGAAAATCACTCCGTTGCCGGCCTCGTTCCCGAGCGAAAGCACTGTCACACAGGGATATCCTGCGGTGCGACGGTACATGTTCAGGGTCCTGTCCTCGTGCTTGATATACCACGCGGGATCCTTCGCGAGGCTTTCGGGGCCGTAGCCCATCCCGTGCGATTCGATGTT
Source organism: Bacteroidales bacterium (assembly GCA_024699055.1). Lineage (GTDB taxonomy): Bacteria > Bacteroidota > Bacteroidia > Bacteroidales > UBA932 > Cryptobacteroides. Next base: position 1,816 of record JAILQG010000073.1, on the reverse strand, counting down.
GGCCTCGTCGTACACATAGAAGCCGAGGCTGTCGCAGAGCTCGTAGAAGGCACGCGACTGCGGATAATGGCAGGTGCGGATGGCGTTTATGTTGAGCTCGCGCATGCGGACCAGGTTCCTGCGGAGGTATTCCCGGTCGCACCAGTGCCCGGTGAACTCGTTGTGCTCGTGCATGTTGACGCCCTTGAACTTGATGGGCGCCCCGTTGAAATAGAACACGTTGCCGCGGATCTCCAGATGACGGAAGCCTACATCGAAACGGGTATATTCTCCACCGGCCTCCAGCAGGAGGGCGTAGAGATTGGGCTCCTCGGCGCTCCACGGCTTCACCGCCGGGATACGGACGCCCCGGACGCCGGCGCTGCCTTCCGAAACCACAGCCCCGTCGGAGGCGATGAGCTTATAGTTTGCAGGAACGGTGGTGGTGAGGCTGAAGATGCCGTCTCCGCTTGCAAGGTCATAATCCGCCACGACGCTGAAATCGAGGCTGGCTGCCGTTTTCTCGCTGGAAAGGTAGACGTCGCGCTCGATGCCGCTCACGCGCCAGAAGTCCTGGCATTCCAGATATGAACCCGAGCTCCAGTGGGTGCATTTCAGCACGAGTTCATTCTCGCCTTCGTTCAGGTAAGGGGTGATGTCGAAGCGTGCCAGGTCCTTGCTGTCTTCGCTGTAACCGACCTCCTTGCCGTTTACAATCGTGTAAACGCCCGATTTGGCTCCGCAGAGGTTCAGGTACACTTCCCTGCCGGCCCATGCAGCGGGAACGGTGAAGGTGCGCATGTAGATGCCCACCGGGATGTCGTCGGGAAGCACCGGCGGATGCGGTTCTGCGGCGAAGTCATACGTGGTGTTGACATAAACCGGTGTGCCGTGGCCCTGGAATTCCCAGTTGCCGGGAACGGTGATCTTCCCCCAGCCTTCGAGCCGGGCGGGGATGTCCTTTTCTGAATTGAAAAAGAGGAAGTTCCAGGTTCCGTTCAGGTCGAGGTAGAACGGGCTCTTCTCGAACGGAAGGGTGCGCGCATCTTCCTCGGAAGAGTACATGATGACTTCGGTCCTCCGGGTCTGGGCGTTAACGCTGGTCACGTCCATGTCCCTGTGCAGGGGAAGTACCTGCAGGATGGTTAATAGGATTGGAAACAGTGTCATTTGCGTATATGGTTTATTATTATTACTTCACTACAGGTGTATCAGTCATTTCGAATTCCAGGGTGCCGCCTTTCATGATATCTTCGTAGCTAATCCGCGGCTCTGAAAGGATGGCTCCGTTGAGCTTCGCCCACTTCACGTAGACGTTCTCGGCGGAATTGTTGTGGGCGACGATCTTGAAGTTGCCGTTAATTACGGCCTCCTTCACGGCGGGGCTGCCGAGCCAGAAATCGCCGCCGCAGGGATCTACCTGATAGAGGCCGAGAGCGCTCAGCACGTACCACGAGCTCATCTGCCCGACATCTTCGTTGCCGCACAGGCCGTCAGGCTTGTCAAAGTAGAGCGAATCCATGATGGTGCGCACCAACCTCTGGCATTTATCCGGCCGACCGGCATAATCGTACATATAGGCCACGTGGTGGCAGGGTTCGTTGCCGTGGGCGTACTGGCCGATTAGGCCCGTGACGTCGCTGTGGTTCTCGCCCATATAGCCTTCGGCGATAAACAGGGAATCGAGCTTCTGCAGGAAGCGATCCTTGCCCCCGAAGATGTCGATGAGTCCGGGAACGTCGTGCGGCACCATGAAGGTGTACTGCCAGCCGTTCCCTTCGGTGTAGTCGTCATGCATATGCTCGGCCCTGAAGGGGTTGAAGGGCGTGCGGAACGA
>JAILQG010000054.1 GCA_024699055.1 Bacteroidales bacterium | reverse complement strand
TGCCGCCGGACGTGGATCCGGAGCAGCCGCAGATGAGCGAGCAGATGATGAGCACCACCATGCTCACCGGAGGCCACAGCGTCGTGTCCTGCGTGGCAAACCCCGTGGTCGTGGAGATGGATGCCACCTGGAAAGCCGCGTCCCGGAGCGCGGTTCCGAAAGAGGCATAGTGTGCGTTGATCATCAGGTCGGTCGTAACGACGGCGATGGCCAGCACGACCAGCGAGAGGAACACCTTGATCGTCTCGGATTTCCAGATGAATCTCGGGCGGCCTTTGAGGAACGCCAGGAACAGGATGCCGAAATGGATGCCGGCGGCGAGCATGGCGAAGGTCAGGACCACTTCCGCGGCCGGATTGGCATAGAAGGCGATGCTGGTGTTCCGGTTGCAGAATCCGCAGGTGCTGCAGGCGGACATGGCGTTGGTGACGGCATCGAACCATCCCATTCCGGTGAGTTTAAGTGAAAGGAAGGTAACAAGTGTCAGGGCGATATAGGTGATGAGCATCCGGTTGGCGAAGTTTGTATTATTCTCCCCGGCCATTGATTCACGGGCGACATTGGAAATCTCGGCCCCGGACAAAGCGGTCTTATCGGACCTTCCGGTGAGCATGGAGAATAGGGTGACGATGCCGATGCCTCCCACCCAGGCCGTGGAAATGCGCCACAGTTGCAGTCCTCTTGGCAACGACTCAATGTCATTCAGGATGGAAGCTCCGGTAGTAGTGAAACCGGATACGCTTTCGAATATGGCATTGATCGGAGTGAACTCCCCTCCGTAGAAGAGGAACGGAAACATCCCGAAAAGACAAGAGAGCAACCAGGCCCCCACGACTATACTGTTCCCCTCCTTGAAACTGAGCCTGTGATGCCCTTTGCGGACAAAGATCAGCGGGAAGGAACCGACCGCGGCGGTGAGGAAAGCCGAGAAAAGAAGTGGAGTGCGGCTCTCATCGCCGGTCGTGCAGCAGGCCACGATTCCGGACACGGTCATCAGCGTTGCTACCAGGAGTAACGATATGCCGATATACCAGGTGATGACCCTCCAGTTCATAAAAATGCTTTGACGGGGCAAAGTTATTTTGCTAAAATCCATTTATCAATACAAAAAAGTATATCTTTGCATTGATAATATCAATCGAAAAACTATGACTCTTCAGCAACTTCGCTATATCGTTGCCATTGACGATTATCGGCACTTCGGAAAAGCTGCCGAGGCCTGCGGTCTGACACAGTCCACCTTGAGCCTGATGGTCAAGAAACTGGAAGAAGAACTGGATGTACGGCTCTTTGACAGGGATGCGCATCCCGTTGCTCCCACTGCAATCGGCAGGAAAGTCATCGACCAGGCCAAAGTTGCTCTTTATAATGTGGAGCAGATAGCCGAAATGACCCGTTCGGAAAAGGAGATTCTCACCGGACCTCTGAAAATCGCCTTGATTTCGACGGTAGCGCCGGTGCTGGTCCCGGGTCTTTTCAAGTATATCGGCGAGAATTATCCTTCCATCTCCCTTCAGACGGAAGAGATGCTCTCAGATACCATCAAGAACAAGCTCAGGAAAGCCGAGGTGGATATGGGAATCATGTCGGGACCTGTGAGGGATACCGACCTGCTGGAGATCCCCCTTTATCACGAACGGTTTTTGGCCTATGTTTCACCAACCAATCCCGCATTCGCGCAGGAAAACATCCGTATGGAAACCATTCTGGAGCATCCGGTATGGATTATCCGTGACGGTCTTCGTCAACTGGATCCATCGGAGTTGAAACCGGGTGAAATCTCTTACGACCGCTTCTTTGAGGGCGGCCGCGTCGGCATCCTGATTCAAGTGGTCAATGACAACGGAGGCATTACCATTATCCCCGAGACGCATTCCGGCTTAGTCCTGTACAGCCAACAGAACTGCCTTCGTCCCATCGTGGATCCGGTGCCGGGCCGGACCATATCCCTGGTTATCCGGGCCGATTACATTCACGAGGCTAAACTGAATGCCGTGGCAGAAGCCGTAAAACGCATCATCCCGGGAAATATGCTGGAGAGTTTACTAAGAAAAAACGCACTGTCTTTATGAAATTCGTAAAATTTGCATTATTCTTCGCATTGCTCCCGGCCCTGCTGTCAGCACAGGAGCGCGTGACTGTCAAGGGACGTATCATCAACGGACAGGGTGAAGCAGTCGAATACGTCCAGGTAGGCATACCCAAACTCCAGATAGGAACCATCTCTACGGTCGATGGCCGTTTTGAGATAAATGTTCCTTGTGACACGCTTGAATTCTTCCACGTCTCCTATCAGGCTGCATCCTATCCCGTTACCGGAGCAGATGACGATGTGGTCATAGTCCTGCAGGAGCAGGAACTGCCTCCCGCCGTTTTCATCGGCGGAGATACAAAGGAGAAGTATCTCCTCCGGCCCGGAGCCAATATCCTGAAGAATATGGGCATCATCACTACCGCCCTGCGGAGCGAGCATCCTTCAGGACGGGAAATCGGATCCGTCGCCAAGGCCAAAAAGCCCTTCCTGGTGAAAGACATCCTGCTTACGGTTCACAGCAACCATATTCCAGGATGTGTCGCGTCCATCAATATCTATCGTATTGAGGGGAAGAAAGAATCGTTTGTAAATATGCTCCATAAGCCCATCTACTTCGATGTTGCCGTTTCGGACAAGCCTCAGGATTTCGATATCCAGCCGGAAGAGACAATCCTGCTGGAACCCGGGCGATACTTCATAGCCTTCCAGATTGTGGGGTATGACGAGCCGGCCCTTCAGGCCTTCCTGGCCAAGCCTGAGGAGGAACGGAAGTTTTGGGAAATGAGCATGGACTTCAATATCTACCTGAAGAGCAGTTTCATCCGGGAAGTCGCCCTGGGTGAAATGGAATCTGTCCCGGTCAACATCGGTGTCGCCGTCAAGGGATTGGAGTTTCAGTAGAAACCTTGTCTCTGGTTTTGAAGTCTCCCCCCCCCTACAAAAAAAATCAAAGAAAATTTGGTTTATATTGTAAACTTGTTTATATTTGCACTGTGGTTAAGGCAGACTGCGCAGCTGCACTTAAGCGCAAATACAAGCTAAACATTTGATACACAATGGAACAGAACAAAGAAATGAACGCTCAGCAGAGCCTTCAGCTCATCAGCGAAACCTTTAACAAAAGCCGGAAGGACATCGTGCGGAACAGCGCAAAGTACTTCATGCTTTGGGGAGCATTGCTCACCGTCATCTCCCTTGCCATCTATCTGTCATGGCACTTCACCGGCAAACCCCAGTGGAACTTCCTGTGGTTCGCCATGCCGGTTATCGGCTACCCCCTTGCCGCACTGATGGGGAAATATAATAAGGCCATCCCCCAGAACGAGGTAAGCAAGATGCTAAGCGGTGTGTGGCGCGTTTTCGGCGCATTTGCCGTTACGCTCAGCGCCATCGCGGTTTTCCTGGTCCCCATGCATGTGACGCTCATCATCGTCATCATCCTGGGCCTGGCCGAATGCATGTCCGGCGTCCTCCTGAAAAACTGGCCCATCATTATCGGCGGTTTTCTCCTCGGAGTCGGCGGTGCCGTTTTCGCCATGCTTGTTAAGGGCGATGCGCAGCTGCTCATCTTCACCCTCGGCGGCGTCCTGCTGCTCGTGACCGGCTTCATCATGAAACTTCAGTACAAGTAGCCTATGTTTCCCAAGTTAGATCCGCTGCTGCACTCGGAGCTCCGGCTGGCCGTGATGTCCATCCTGGCAGGGGTAGATGAAGCCGACTTCACCTTCCTCAAGAAGCAGACAGGGGCCACGTCAGGGAACCTCAGCGTGCAGATAGACAAACTCACCGCCGCAGGCTACATCACTGTGGAAAAAGGGTTCAAGGGTAAGATGCCCCGCACCACCTGCAAGATGACACAGGCAGGCCAGGAGGCATTCAACCAATATGTGGAAGCGCTGAAAGAATACCTTTCGGCAAGTAAATAATCGAAAAACCCCGCTAGAATAGTCTGGCGGGGTTTTTCGTGACTCCTACAGCAAGCCACCTTGCAAATAGATGCATAATAGCCATTTAGCACATTGCATCTAATTGCATAGAAGCGCATTATTATACCGTTTTCGGCTCAATACTTCGCCAGTATTGCATTTTTTCGGCTCAAATATTTAGAAAAAGAGCCGTATTTTTTTATATTTGAGCCGTAAATCGAAAGAACCATGACCAGAGAAAACGAAATACTCCAGTTCCTGCACTATCATCCTGCCTCCTCCAGAAGCGAGATTGAGACCGGAATGAACCTTACGGAAAGCCCCGCCACGGTCAAGCGCATCCTTGCCTCGCTGGTGGAGGCAGGCTCCGCCATTGTCTCCGGCCAGGGTCGCGCCACGCGATACAGCGTGTCCCCGCAGGCTCATGTAACAATGCCTCTGGACATTGATTCATATTTCCAGAAGGAAACGGATGAACGCACAGTTCAAACCAGCTTCAACTTCGACCTGATCAACAACATCCTCCCCAAAGTAAATCTTTTCTCGGCTGAGGAGAAAGATCGTCTTGATGCCCTGCAGGCCCAGTTTACCCGAAACCTGGAAGGTATTACTCCTAATGAGTACCGCAAAGAGATGGAGCGTCTGGGCATCGACCTCAGCTGGAAGTCATCCCAGATCGAAGGGAACACCTACTCCCTTCTGGAGACCGAAAAACTCCTGAAAGAGAAGCAGACCGCCTCCGGCAAGACGAAGGAAGAAGCCGTAATGCTCCTCAATCACAAAGATGCCCTAGACTTTGTCCTGGCCGATCCGGAGTACCTCAAGGAAATCTCCCTCTGGCGTATAGAAGAACTCCATTCCTTCCTCACCAAGGAATTAGATGTGGATAAAGGTATACGCAAGCGCCGCGTCGGTATTACCGGCACCAACTACTACCCCCTGGACAACGAATACCAGATTCGCGAAGCCCTCGAAGACAGCTGCCGCCTTATCAATGGAAAAGAGAACGTCTTTGAGAAAGCCTTACTGGCTCTGGTGCTGCTGTCTTATATCCAAGCATTCTCCGACGGCAATAAACGGACAGCCCGCATCACCAGCAATGCCATCCTCATCGCCAACAAGTATTGCCCCATCTCCTTCCGTACAGTGGATTCCGTGGACTATAAGAAGGCCATGCTCATCTTCTATGAGCAGAACAACATCTCTGCTTTCAAGAAGATATTCATCGACCAATTTGCTTTCGCCGTTCAGACCTACTTTTAAATAGCCCCCATGATAAACGAAAACTATCCACAAATAGACCTGTCGCAGTGGCAGCAGGTAGGTGAAGGAGGCAACGGAAGAACTTATGTGAGCCCCGCGGCACCCGGAAAAATCCTCAAAGTGAACAACGCCCGCTTAAGCACATTTGATGCCGTCAAGCACGAGTTCGACGTATCCAAAGCCGTTGAGGCATTAGGGCTTTCAGTGCCTCAAGTTTATGAGATAGTACGCGTAGGAGAGGCCTATGCAACTATCTCTCAGCTTGTGAAAGACAAGAAATCCCTGTCACGTATCTGCCACGACGAGCCGGAGCGTACGGAAGAAATGGCCCGGCTTCTGTGCCAAAAAGGCAAGGAATTCTTTGCAACGCCCTGCAACACCAGCAATTTTCCCAGCCGGAAGGAACAGGTACTCTGGGCTATCGACCATGCAGACTTTGTGAGCAAAAAAAGCAGAAGAATCATCCGTGCCTTCGCAGAATCCATCCCGGAGAGAACCACCTGCGTGCACGGAGATTTCCAGACGGGGAACATCATCCAGTCCGGCGACCGTTTCTACTGGATAGACCTGGACCGCTTTGCGTATGGAGACCCGATGTTCGACATCGGTCACCTGTTCCAGATTTGTAAAGTCTATGCCCCGATGAAGCAGGTGCAGGACATCTTCCATATGACTCAGGACCAGTTCTTCCGCTTCTGGGACACCTTTGCCAAAGAATACACCGGCAAGGAAGACCATTCAGAGTTTGACAGAGTCTCCGGCAAGTTCGCCTGTCTGGACGTCATCGTCCGAACCTACTTTGTCAAGCCCACATTCCTAGAGAAGTTATTCTTCAGTATGCACGTCAGAAAACTAGTAAAGGAACACTATTTATGATTGTAAATCTGCGGGACCTGGGCGGCTATGCTTTGCCAAACGGCAAGACTGTTAAAAGCGGGATGCTCTTGCGGTCAGCCCATCTAGCCGATGCCACGGACGCAGACATCGCCTATCTGAAAAGCCTTCCCACCACCCTGGTAGTGGATTTCCGGACGGAAGTGGACTTGAAAGGCAAGGCGAATAAGGACGTCCCAGGTGCGAGGTATGTGAGCATTCCCATTGACGCCAGCGGCAATGCTGCGGCAAATGCCACAGAGAAGGAAATGAGGAAGGTTACTGGCCGGAAGAAGTTCGAGGTAAATAAGGTAATCTTGTTCGCCGCCTTCAACGAAAAGGCAAAGGCCATCGCCCGGGAGATGTATGCAACGCTGCTGTTTGATCCTCAGTGCCAGCATCAGTTCGCCCGCTTCCTGCGTCTTGTGGTGGAGACGGAAAACGGCGCCATCCTTTATCATTGCACCCAGGGTAAGGACCGAACTGGCATCGCATCTGCCCTGCTATTGTCCGCACTCGGCGCCAGCCGGGAGACCATCGTGGCCGATTTTGACGCCACTAACAAGGTCTACGAAAAGGACGTAAAGAAGTACGTCCGACGCGTAAAATTCTGGGGCGGCAAGGAAGAAGAGATAGCCGTAGTGAAAGCCTTCCTTGGAGCCAATACAGAGAACTTCATCAAGGCCATGGACACTGTTGACCGGCAGTATGGTTCCATGGAAGCCTATTTTAAAGGCCCAATGGGCCTGACGGAAGATGATATCCGTATCCTCCGGGAACGTTACCTTAACAATGAATGAAACAAGATATTTGAGAAAATTGTTTTTTCTGCTTAACATACACACACGCGAGGAGTTATATCAGTGGTATCTGGAGAATCACGACAAGGTCAGTGATTTCTGGCTTCGCGTGAACCGGTCCGCGGAAGACTGTCCCGGAGTGGTGCGATATGTCGATGCAGTGGAGGTCGCTCTTTGTTTCGGCTGGATAGACAGTACCATGAAAAAGATTGACGATGGGAAACCTGTCCAGCATTTCACGCCGCGCCGCAAGCGGAGCAACTGGTGCGAAAGGAACCTGATTCGTTGCCGAAGGTTGGTTCAACTTGGGGAAATGACGCCGGCAGGATTAGCGTCAGCTCCGGAATTAGACCCTTCTCGATTCGTTTTTGAAAGCTGGGTGCTTGATGCCATTAAGGCCGATGAAACTGCCTGGGCCAACTACCTCTCATTCCCTGAAACCTACCGCCGCATCCGGGTAGATTACATACAGCATTTTAGGCAAACCGGACGAGAGGAACAGGCTCTGAAGGCCCTACAGCGCTTTATTCAGGATTGCCATGCAGGCAAAATGCAACCCGGCTGGGACGATTTCGGAAGGCTGAAATAATGAATATGGAAAAAGAAATGATATTCTGTTAGAGTTAGATTTAATTGGATTTGGCGCTATTGCTTAAAATCAATAAAGTTGCAGGTTTTTTTGCGCAGATGGGATGCGTGAGTCGTCAAAAGAAAGTCGGATGCAAGGCTGCTACAATTTCCTGAAAGGTGGCTATCAGAAAAAAGCCACACAAGCTTTCATTGATATCCTAACGGAGAACAACAGATTCAAAACTATTTTTGGGTAGCTTGCCTATAATCTGTTCCTTTTCCTAAAGCCCGATAAGGACGTAGAATGTCACTTTATTCTGCTGGAATCAACACTTTCATTCCATTCGCAGCACAATAAAGCAGGATGAATATTATTCTCGGCTTCTAACATGATTGCAAAGTTAATTTGTCATTATGAAAAATATACTTATCTTTGCAACAAGAAAACTTAACACTCTTTTAACATGAATAACAAAAGCATCCTCATGCCGCATACCTGCCAAATAATTGGTTGGTGTCTGTTGATTCTCTCAGTAATCGCGGTATTCGTCAAAGCGCTATTTGTACACGACATTGACGTGGCCTGGTATATCGCCAAGTCAACCCACATCACTTTCATTATCTCATTCTTCCTGATATGCCTGTCCAAAGAGAAGGTTGAAGACGAGATGATCTCCAACTATCGGCTGAAAGCCGTCGGCATTACCGCCTATGTCTATTTCGTTCTATTCCTGATTCTGAGTTTGTTCCTGGAACTGAGACTCGCAACCCTTTTTCCGAGCATCCCGGAAGATCTTGAACTCTACCTGAGCGAAGCCTTCCTGATTTTCCTTCCTCTTCTCCTCTTTATCTTGTATTTCGGGATATTCAAATGGATGCTCTGGAAATCCAAAAAGCAGCAGGCCTTATGAAGAACACAGTCAGAGTAGAGAGAGCCATCAAGGACATCACCCAGCAGCAGCTGGCCGATGCCATCGGCGTAAGCCGCAACACCATCAATTCCATCGAGTCCGGGAAGTACGTTCCGTCAACTGTTCTTGCCCTTAAAATAGCGCGATATTTTGATAAGTCCACTGATTCAATCTTTCAATTAGACGAAAACGATTGAACCGTCCGTTGTGCAAACGTTGTGCAATTTATATGAAAAACCCCATCTGACGTGTGTCAGACGGGGTTTTGAAGTGACTCCTGCAGGACTCAAACCTGCAACCTTCTGATCCGTAGTCAGATGCTCTATTCAATTGAGCTAAGGAGCCGTTTACCGGCAACTGGGCCGGAAAGCTTTAAGCTTCAGTCTTTTCTTCTGCGACCTTGGCGGCCTTGTTGGCTATGCCCTTCTCCTTGATGCGGGCCTTCTTACCGGCAAGATTGCGGAGATAGAATATGCGTGCGCGACGGACCTTACCGACCTTGTTGACGGTAATGCTGTCGATAGCGGGGCTCTGGAAGGGGAAAATCCTTTCAACTCCGATACCACCGGACACCTTGCGAACCGTAAAGGTACGGGTGAGAGGGGTTGCACCGCTTATCTGAATAACCACACCGCGGAAGTCCTGCAGACGGAACTTGTCTCCTTCCTTGATTTTGCAGGCTACGGTGATGGTGTCGCCGGCCTTGAATTCGGGGAACTTGCTGACGTTCTCGTTTACAAAAGACTGTTCAGCTACTTTAAGTAAATCCATAACTCTTTAAATAACCTTTCGCCTCGCAGCGTCACTTAACCGTAAAATGAGAGGCTGCTTTCAAACGGGGCTGCAAAGATAGAAATTATTTTTTACTCTGCAAGCCGTTTTCTAAAAATATTGACTCTCTTTCTCGAACAGGGCCTTGTCGTCACGGGAGGGGTCGGGCCTGACGGCATCGGATGAGGCAAGCTTCTCCACGGCCTCCTTGTCGGAACCGCGCAGTTTCCTCGGTATCCATACCAGGATCTTTACATACAGATCGCCTGTGCCATAGCCGTTTACCGAGGGAAGGCCTTTGCCGCGCATGCGAACTACCGTACCGGACTGAGTGCCCGGTTCAATCTTCAGGCTTGCGGCGGAGCCCAGAGCCGGAACGCTGATGGTGGTGCCCAGGATGGCGTCGGTGACCGAAATGACACGGGTATAGAAGAGATTGTTGCCGTCTCGCTTGAGCTGGTTGTGAGGCTGCTCGTTTATCACCACCAGGAGGTCGCCGTTCTCGCCGCCGCGGGGTGCGCTGTGGCCTTCGCCCCGAACGGTTATCTGCATTCCGTCCTCGACTCCCGCGGGGATGTTCACCTTTACGGTCTCGCGGCGCCTCTCCACTCCGGAACCACCGCATTTCCGGCAGGGATTCGAGACGATCTTGCCTTCGCCGCCGCACTGCGGACAGGTAGAATAGGATACTGAACGCCCGAAGAGCGTGTTCACCACCCTCTGCACCTGGCCGCTGCCGTGACAGGTGGGGCAGGTTTTTATGTCGGATCTGTCCTTCGTACCCTTGCCTCCGCATTCGGCACAGGGCCTGTTGCGTTCGATCGAAACTTCCTTCGTGCAGCCTTTGGCTATCTCCTCAAGGGTCAGGCTGACACGCGTACGGATGTCACGGCCCCGGATGACCCTCGAACCGCTCTGCTGCCTTCCACCGCCGAAAAAGGAGTCGAAGGCCCCGCCGAACGATCCCCCGAACGCCCCGCCGAACAGGTTGTTCAGGAGGTCTTCGAGGTTGCCGAAGCCCTGGCTGAAGTCAGGACCTGCGGAAGGATCCACTCCGGCGAAACCGAACTGGTCGTATTTGGCCTTTTTCTGAGGATCGGACAGCACCGAATACGCCTCGGACGCCTCCTTGAACTTCTCTTCGGCATTCTTCTTTTCGGCGTCGGTACCTGAGACCCAGCGGTCGGGATGCCACTTGAGGGCAGCCTTGCGGTAAGCCTGCTTTATTTCGTCTTCCGAAGCACTCTTCGTGATGCCGAGGACCTCGTAGTAATCTCTTTTTTCTGCCATGACTTTATGCTCCTACGACCACCTTTGCATAGCGCAGGATTTTGCCTGACAGCATGTAGCCCGTCTGGACCACATCCAGCACAAGCCCTTTTTCCTGCTCCGAGGGAGCCGGAATCTGCGCCACGGCCTCGTGGAAGTCGATATCGAATTTAGTACCCTTGGCCTCGATTACCTCGAGCCCCTTTGTCTTGAGATAGGCCATGAGTTTATTGTAGATAAGGGCGGTGCCCTCCCTGGCTGCGGAGTCGGAAGATGTCTCCAGCACCTTAAGAGCCCTCTCACAATCGTCCAACACGGGCAGCAGCCCCTTGATCGTATCGGCCGAAGCGGTGGATACCATATTCAGGCGCTCCTCGGCGCTGCGACGGCGGAAAGTCTCGAATTCCGCCATGAGACGCAGGTAGTCGGCGTGTTCGGCCGACAATTTGTCAGTGAGTTCAGCTACCTTTTTCTGGAGTTCTTCCTCCTTGGATGCCTTGATTTTGGGGGCCTTGGGCTCTTTCTTCACGGAAGCCTGCTTAGTTTCTTTATCTTTTTCTGCCATGATATGCAAGTGGTTTTTCTTCTTTATTTGACAAGCAAATCCTCTGCCAGCGGCGTGGAGATTGACTTTTTGTCAAACCCATCAGCCCAGGAGCGACTCCGCATTCGCAACCGCTTCCGGCGTGATTGACGCACCGCTGAGGAGACGGGCGATTTCCATGACGCGGTCACGTCCCTGCACCCTCCGGATGGAACTGACATCCGCCGTCTTTTCCACGACGAAATGGGCATCGCCCTTGGCGGCCACCTGGGGCAGGTGCGTTATCGCAATGACCTGCATGTCTTTTCCCATATCGCAAATCATACTGCCCATCCTGTCCGCCGCGCTGCCTGAAACGCCTGTGTCTATCTCGTCGAAAATCATGGTGGGCATGCCCACGTAGCGTGCCATCATAGCCTTTAGGCAGAGCATGATACGGGATATTTCGCCACCTGATGCACAGTTTCCCACATCCGAGGGATGAGAGCCGGTCGAGGAGAACGCGAAGAGCACTCCGTCAGAACCGGTACTCCCCGGTTCGGAGGGGGTCAGCTGCACCTCGAAAACGGCACGGTCAAGTTCGAGGAACTTCAGGGAGCCGGCTATCCGTTCCGCGAAGGACGGGGCGGCCTTTGCACGCGCGTCGTGCAGGGCCTTGCACAGCTCCGAGTGACGTTCCTTTACAACGAGTATCCGCTTTTCCAGTTCCGCAAGCTCCTCTTCGAGGGAGGCGGAGTCGAACAGCATGGAAGTATACTTCTCCCTGAGGGCGATCAGTTCCTCTTCGGTTCGGCAGCCGTGCTTCTGCAGGAGGCCGTAAATGAGCCCCATGCGGTCTTCCACGGCCTGAAGCCTGTCCTCCGACACCTCCACCTTGGACGCAGCGGTCTCGAGACTTCCCCGAATGTCGTCGAGTTCTATGCGGGCGGAACGGATACGGCCGGACAGCTCGTCCATCCCGGGAAGATATTTGCTGATTTTGTCGAGCAGGCGTCCGGCCTCCTTGAGCGAAGTGTCAAGGGACATGCCTTCCCCCGCCTCGAAGCAGGAAACGGCCCCGCCGAGCGCTTCCCGTATGGATTCCGCGTTCGCAAGCTGCTTCTGCTCGGCATCGAGGGCTTCGAGTTCCCCTTCCTGCAGGCGGGCGGCGTCGAGCTGCTTCCATTGCGCCTCGTTGTAGCTTCGGTCGGCCGTGAGGGCATCCAGCCTGCGCTGCACCTCGCCTTTCCGGGACACGAGCCCCTGCAGTTCCCTCCAGCATTCCCCGCACTGAGCCAGAAGCTCCGCATTGCCGGCGAAGTGGTCCAGCACTGAAAGCTGGAAACGCTTATCGGTAAGGATGAGGTTGTTGTTCTGGGAATGGATGTCCAGAAGATGGGATGCACATTCGGAAAGGACGCCCACGTTCACGGGGGAATCGTTCATGAAAGAGCGGGATCTGCCGCTGGCATATACCACCCTGCGGATGACGAGGCTGCGGTCTTCCGCCCACTCCACGCCGCTGTCTTCCAAAAAGCCGCGGAGGCTGTCGTCAGGCAACGAGAACTCCCCTTCCACCACGCAGTCATCGGCCCCGGAAGCGAGCACCGAGGAGTCTGCCCTGGCTCCCAGCAAAAGCTGGAGGGCGCCAAGCAGGATGCTCTTTCCCGCGCCGGTCTGCCCGGTAATAATGCTCAGACCCCCCGGAAAAGAAACATCCAGGGAGTCTATGAGCACGTAATTGCGTATGTGCAGGGAGGACAGCAAGGGAACCTATTTGACTATGTTCTCGTTGTTGGCCACCTTGTAGTAGAGCTCGTTGTTCTCGAATTCGGAGATGGCGATCAGCCCGGGCTTGGGCAGGCGCTCGTAGTATTTGGAGATTTCTATCTGCTCCTTGTTTTCGAACACCTCGTCCTTTGTGTCGCGTTCGTTCTTGAAGTCTTCCAGCTTTTTGCTGAGTTCTTTCTTTTCGTCCATGGCAATCTTGTTGGCCCTCCTGGAGAGGATCACACATGTTTCGTAGATGTTGCCAGTGGGTTCAGCGAGGTTCTTTACATCCCTCGTGATGGTGTTTCCAGGTACTTTCTTTATATCCATAGCAATTATTGTACACCCCGCCGGGTGCGGAAAGTTTCAATTTCTTTGTTTCACCTTTTCGTGCAGGCCGTCCAGCTCCTTGCGGTACTTGGACTCGGGATACTCGCCTATGAAGTTGAAATAGTCGTCCTCGAATACCATGTAGCGTTCCTTCTGCTTTTCCGGGATGGAAAGGAAGGCGTATTTGTAGGAAGACATGGCCGTGAGATACAAGATGTCTTCGCGGTAGCGGTTGTCCGAATCTTCCTTGAGCACGTTCTTGAGGGCTACGCGGGCTGCCTTGTAGTCCTCCATGGTATAATAAATCTTCGCGTTCTCGTAGGCCTTGCGGTCCAGACGGCCGTTAAGGTCTTCCAGCATTCTGTCGCAAGCGGCTGTATGCACGTTGTTCGGATGATTCGTCAGGTACTCGTTGATGGCGACGACCGCGGCATAAGTGGGAGTCTGGTCAAGCTCGTAGCGGTAAGTGGCCTTGTAGAGGCAGTCTATGCGCAGAAATTCGGCGTTTTCGGCGAAGGGGCTGCGCGGGAATTTGGCCAGGAAGTTCTTGAAGTTGGTTTCGGCCGTGACGAAGTCGTTGTTGCGGTAGTTGCTCAGGCCCCAGTAGTACTGGACGGTGTCGTCCTGTGCGGTACCGTTGGTGAGAACGGACATGTTTTCGAAGAGGTCGGCCGCCCTGGAATACTTCCCCTGGTTGAAGAGGTCGAACGCCATGGCGTACTTGGCCTGCAGGTCATTTCCCTGCAGGACCGCCTCGTATGGTGACTTGCACGAAGCGATGGCGAGCACAGCCGCAAAGACTGCTGTAATACGTATTTTCATCGAGTCCATAGGAATTGCAAAGTTATTAAAAAATACGGATATTTGCAGACAGTGAAACGGACAAAGACCATACCAGACGAACAACGATTCAGGTCCGCCCTCAAAAGCAGGGGCCTCCGGGCGACTGAAACCAGGCTTTCGATACACAGGGCCATGATGGCGCTTGAACACGCAAGCGCCGACCAGGTCTGCCGATGGCTCGATGAGAACCATGAGGCCGCGGCATCCGAATCGTCCGTCTACAACGTGCTGCTGCAGATGGCCACATACGGCATCTATTCATACCTGCTGAGCGCTGAGGGCAAGCGCTACTTCGATGTCTGCAATTTCACGCATCCCCACCTGTACGACCGCAAGAACGGCGTGTACAAGAATCTTCCCTACTCCGAACTGAGCGAAGCGGTGAACGACGCGTTCAGGAATTACCGTTTCCGCGGCTATACGGTGGAAGACATAGATATTACGGTGGTTTGTCATCCGCGAGGCTCGTCCCGGTAGCATTTTTCCAAAAAAAGCATTACCTTTGTCTTTCGAATATAATTCGAAAACCCATGCAAGTAATCAACCTCGGCGAGAGTAATTCCGTTCTCAGTTCCTTCGTGGCGCAGATGCGCGACAAGATAATCCAGAAAAACACCCTTCTTTTCCGCAACAATCTCCACCGGACAGGAGAGATTTTCGCTTACGAAATCAGCAAGACCCTGCACTACGCCCCCAAGGACGTGGTCACTCCGCTCGGCACCGCGCACATGCAGCTCTGCGACGACCAGATAGTCGTCGCCACCATCCTGCGCGCAGGTCTCCCCCTTCACGACGGCATCCTCTCCTATTTCGACGGTGCGGAAAACGCATTCATCGCCGCGTACAGGAAGTATGAGAAGGGCCACGACTTCGTGGTCAGCGCCGAGTACTGCACGACCCCCGCGCTCGAAGGCAAGATCCTCATCCTGGCAGATACCATGCTGGCCACCGGAGCATCGCTCCTGAGCGGTTACAATCTGCTTGTCGCCCAGGGAGGAACTCCCGCGCAGGTGCATCTGGTATGCCCCATCTCCAGCGCATACGCCGTCGAGCAGGTAAAAAAGGATTTCCCGAAGAACACCACCCTCTGGACGGCCGCAATCGACGAAGAGCTCACCAGCCACTATTACATAGTGCCCGGGCTCGGCGATGCCGGCGACCTTGCGTACGGTGGTAAATTATAATTCCTTGCGCCAGCGGGCCAGGGGAATTCCCAACTGCCCGCGGTATTTCGCAATGGTACGGCGCGCGACCTTGTAACCGCGCTTGCCCATTTCCTCTACAAGCTGCTCATCCGTGAGCGGCTTTTTTTTGTCTTCGGCGTCCACGCATTCCTGGAGGGCCTTCTTGAGTTCGCGGGTGCTCACTTCTTCGCCTTCCTTGTTCTCCATGCCCTCGGAGAAGAAATACTTCAGCGGAAATATTCCGAAATGGGTTTCGATGTACTTGCTGTTCACCACACGGCTGATAGTACTGATGTCAAACCCCGTCTTTTCAGCTATATCCTTGAGCACCATGGGCTTGAGATTGCTTTCATCGCCGTCGAGGAAGAACTCATGCTGGTAGTCGAGGATGGCCTGCATGGTTTTTTGGAGCGTATTCTGACGCTGTTTCAGAGCCTCGACGAACCATTTTGCCGAATCGAGCTTGGAGCGCACGAAGGATGCCGCCTCCTTCTGTGCCTTTTCACCGGAGCCCTTGGCGTTTTCAAGCAGTTCGGCATAGTTGCGGTTCACCCTTATTTCGGGAATGGAGAAACGCGGCATAGAGAACGAGAGCTCACCGTCATTCTCGCTGAGCACGAAATCGGGCACGATCTGCTGGGCCTGGTCGGAATAGGAATCGTCCACCTGGCCGCCCGGGGCCGGGTTGAGGCGGACTATCTTGGACATGGCGCGCTTGAGCTGTTCCTCGTCGATGCCCATACGCGACATTATCTTATTGAAATGCTTGTTGGAGAACTCGTTGAACTGCTCCGCCAGGATTCTTTCGGCACAGATCACATCGGGGTTCTGCGGCTCAGCCTTGAGCTGCAGCAGCAGGCACTCGCGAAGGTCCCTGGCCCCAACGCCTGCAGGCTCGAACTCCTGGATGACGCCGAGCATTTCCTCAACCTCCTCCTCGGTGGCTTCGATTCCAGCCCTGAAAGCAAGGTCGTCCACCAGCGATGCGATGTCACGGCGCAGGTAGCCCGCTGAATCGAGGCTGCCTATGATGAACTCCCCTATCTGCCGCTTCCGGGAATCCAGGTTGCGGAACCCGAGTTGGTCTACAAGGCTCTGGATGAAACTCTGCTTTACCGAGAAGGTATTGTATTCGGGACGGGGATCCTTGCCCCAGTTGGAGATACGTGTGCGATAGGCCGGCACGTAATCGTCGTCCTTTATTTCGTCGATGGAGACATCCTTCGGGGATTCGTCGTCGGCACCGTCGCTGTCCTGGGCGGGGCCGTCGTCGAGGACCGGATTCTCTTCCAGCTCGGCGCGTATCCGCTGCTCCAGTTCCTGAACCGGCAGCTCTATGAGCTTGATGGTCTGGATTTGGAGAGGCGAAAGACGCTGAGTCTGCTTGAGTTCCAGTCCCTGTTTCTGCATGGCTACCTGTTGGCTGAGCGGAGGAATTTCAGGGTATCCACCTTGAATGAGGGAGTGTTCCCGAGCGCAGGATATTTCAGGCGTTCACGTACTATGAATGCACCGGGGAAATAAGGCTTGATGCTCTGCAGCAGCGCAAGGGCCTCGCTTTTGGTGCGGAAATCGCCCACCGTCACCTTGAAATACGGGCTGGAGAAGGTCCGGTACGCCGAGACGCCGGGATTGAGCGATTTGAAGCGATAGAGCGCGCTTTCACTGTCGCCGCGTGCGGTGCGGCTGTTGTCGAAGAAGATGCGGATGCGGTAGCCGTTGATTACCTTGCCTTCGGATTTGCGTATCATCAAGCTGCGGACGGCTCCGCTCTGGTCTATCTGCACATTGTCGGGAAGCACCGAGTAGATGCTCTTCCCGGCCAGGGTGGTGTCCATTTCGTTGATGGGGGTGAACACCAGGGAATCGGCCCAGACATAGCCGTCAGGGACGTCCTGGGCCCGGAGGACTGCACATCCGAACACCGCGAGGATTATTATGAGTGCCTTTTTCATTTCTGTTTCTTGAGAAGACGTTCCAACGGAATGTCATCGAATGCCAAATCCTTGCCAATCCCTGCGATCATGGCTTTCGCCTTTATGCTTACGCTGTATTCTTCACTCCTGAAGTCCTTTGCAAGCAGCATCAGGTTGAGCAGGGTCACCGCCGGGTCGATCTGGCCGCTGACGGGTATTTTGTACAGCCTGTCGCACCTGCCTTCCACGGCGACGTTTTCGGCGCTGAGATGGGCCAGGTGCACGCTGTCCCGGTAGATTTCAGCCTCGAGGTTCATGATGTTGAAGGCCGGAGCCGGGTTGTCCACCCCAACCTCCACCACGGCGTCGAGGGACTTGAGGCCGGTAGGCGTGAAGGATTCCACCGCGAACGAAGTGATTTTTATGTCTTTGTATTTCCTTATGCCGCAGCTGCCCGCAAGCATGGCTGCGAGCAGAAGGATCAATAATTTAATGACACGTCCCGTTCTCATGGCGTTACAATCGCAAAGTTACGAAAATTATCTAACTTTGCGCCGTTACGATGAAGAAGGTATACATAGAGACATACGGCTGCCAGATGAATGTGAACGACACCGAAGTGGTGTTCTCCATTCTCGGAAAGGCAGGCTACGGAAGGACGGAAGACATGTCCGAAGCGGACGTAATCATGGCCAACACCTGCTCGATCCGCGACAATGCGGAGCAGCGCATCCGCGGGCGGATAGACCAGTTCGCCGGGCAGAAGAAAGCCCGCCCCGGCGTAATAGTGGGCATCCTCGGCTGCATGGCTGAACGCCTTAAGGACGCCCTCCTCGAAAGCGGCAAGGTAGACCTCGTGGCCGGTCCCGACGCCTACCGCTCCCTGCCCGCCCTGATCGAAGCCGCCGGCGACGGCCATCCGCAGATAAACGTCGAGCTGTCCAGGGAAGAAACCTACGGCGACATATCTCCCGTCCGCCTCGACATGAACGGCGTGTCCGCCTTCATCAGCATCATGAGGGGATGCAACAACGTCTGCTCGTACTGCGTGGTCCCCTATACCCGCGGGGCCGAAAGGAGCCGCGACTGCCATTCGATCGTAAGGGAAGCATGCGACTGCATCGCCAAAGGGTACAGGGAGGTCACCCTGCTGGGGCAGAACGTGGATTCCTACATGTATGAGGGCGTGAACTTCGCCAAGCTCCTCGCCATGGTGGCGGAACTGTCCCCGTCCCTGCGCGTGCGCTTCTCCACCTCCCATCCGAAAGACATCTCGGACGAGCTCATCCATACCATGGCAAGGTACGGCAACGTCTGCCGGCACATACACCTTCCCGTGCAGAGTGGAAACGACCGCATACTCGAAAAGATGCGGCGCCGCTACAACCGCGAATGGTACCTTGAAAGGGTGGCGAAAATCCGCTCGGTCATGCCAGACTGCGGCATCACCACCGACGCCATAGTGGGCTTCTGTTCCGAAACCGAAGAGGAATTCCGCGACACGCTCTCCATTTTCAGCGAAGTCGGCTACGATTCTGCCTTCATGTTCAACTATTCCGAAAGGCCCGGCACCCTCGCTTCGCGTAATTACCCGGACGACATACCCCAGGAGGTCAAGACCAGGAGGCTCGAGGAACTGATTGCCCTGCAGAACAGGCTCTCGCTGGAAAGCAACCGCAGGGATATCGGAAAAGAGTTCCAGGTGCTCGTGGAAGGGCCTTCCAAAAAGAACGCCGCGGAGCTTTGCGGCCGCACCGGTTCCAACAAGATGTGCGTCTGGCCCGACATCACCCACCACGCCGGCGACTACGTCCGCGTCAAGGTCCTCGACTGCACCCAAGCCACCCTCATCTGCAAATTAGTTTAGGTGCACAGCTCATTTCCGGAGCGAAGCGACTAAGCCCCGCCCCCGAGGGGAGGGGTTTGGGGTGGGGGTAACGTGATCAGGGCCCCGTATTGCACCTACGAAAAAAGCCCCCGACGTGTCGGAGGCTTTTTCGGGTGCAATATGGGGCTCGAACCCATGACAACTGGAACCACAATCCAGGACTCTACCAACTGAGCTAATTGCACCGTATTGGGACTGCAAAGGTAAGAAAATATTTTGTCTCCACAACTTAAAATTGTGTATATTTGTAAAAAATCAGAAATATGGCACGCGAAATAAAATTCTCCCTTGTATACAGGGACATGTGGCAGTCGTCCGGAAAATACCAGCCCAGGGTCGACCAGCTCGTCAGAGTGGCGCCCGCAATCATCGACATGGGTTGTTTCGACAGGGTCGAGACCAACGGCGGCGCCTTCGAACAGGTGAACCTGCTCTATGGTGAAAACCCCAACATTTCAGTTCGCAAATGGACTGCCCCCTTCCATAAGGCCGGCATCCAGACCCACATGCTCGAACGCGCGCTCAACGCCCTCCGCATGAATCCCGTGCCCGCGGACGTACGCGAACTCATGTTCAAGGTAAAGAAGGCCCAGGGTGTCGACATCGCCAGGTCCTTCTGCGGCCTCAACGACCACCGCAACCTCAAGGGCAGCGTGGAATACGCCAAGAAATGGGGCATGATTTCCCAGGCCACCCTTTCCATAACCTTCTCTCCGGTGCATACCGTAGAGTACTACATGGGCATAGTCGACAAGGTGGTGGAATACGGCGCCGATGAAATATGCCTCAAGGACATGGCCGGCGTGGGCCGTCCCAGCTCCCTCGCGCAGCTCACCTCCGAAATCAAGAAGAAATACCCGAAGATAGTCGTTCAGTATCATGGCCACTCAGGGCCCGGTTTCTCTCCCGCAAGCATGCTGGAGGTCGCCCGAGCCGGAGCGGATTACCTCGACGTGGCGGTCGAGCCCCTCAGCTGGGGCAAGGTCCATCCCGACGTCATCACCATCCGTGAGATGATGAAGGCCGACGGCTTCCTGGTGAAAGACCTCAACATGGACGCATACATGGAAGTCCGCAAGCTCACCCAGGAGTTCATCGACGACTTCCTCGGCTACTGGATCAATCCCCAGAACAAGGTCATGACCTCGCTGCTCGTGGGCTGCGGCCTTCCCGGAGGCATGATGGGCAGCATGATGGCGGACCTCAAGCCTTTCCTGGGCGCGATCAACGCCGCCGAACGCAAGGCCGGCAGGCCCGACATGTCGCTCGACACCCTAATGGTCAAGCTCTTCGAGGAAGTCCAGTACGTCTGGCCTAAACTGGGATACCCTCCGCTCGTAACCCCGTTCAGCCAGTATGTCAAGAACACCGCCCTCATGAACCTGTTCAACGTCATCCAGGGCAAGCCGCGCTGGACCACCATCGACAAGGACACATGGGGTATGATCCTGGGCAATTGCGGCACCCTGCCCGGCCCGCTGGCTCCCGAAATCGTAGAACTCGCGAAATCGAAGGGCATGGAGTTCTACACGGGCAATCCCCAGGACATGTATCCCGACGAACTGCCCAAGTTCCGCCAGATGATGAAGGACGAAGGATGGGACTGCGGCCAGGACGACGAAGAGCTCTTCGAACTTGCCATGCACGAGCGTCAGTACCGCGACTACAAGAGCGGTATCGCCAAGGAACGCTTCAACACCGAACTCGAAGACTACCGCGCAAAGGCCGGGGCACCCATTATCGTCAAGCGCCCCGTTGTGGAGATGCCTGAATTCCCCATCGAGGAATACACGCAGAAATATCCCCATGCCGTTCCGGTCCAGGTTCCCGTCAAGGGCCAGCTCCTGTGGGAAGTTGACGTGGACGATGCTTCCAAAGCCCCCGTCGCCGGCACAGAAGTGAAGGCGGGCAAGGCAATGGGCTATGTCCAGACCTACTACGGCCGCGAGGAGATAGTGCCGGCCATCGATGGCCGCGTGGTCGCCGTCACCGGGAAGCAGGGCAAGAAAGTGGAGAAAGGCGAGATAGTAGCCTTCGTCCAGTAGGCTTTCAGCCCCTGTACGTCCGGTTTTCCTCGAAAGAGAAAAAACAGTCATCGCACAGCACGACATGATCCAGCAGGATGATGTCGAACTGTGCGCATGCATCGTGGAGGAACCTCGTATTGTCGATATCGGCCCGGCTGGGTTTCGGATTGCCGGACGGGTGGTTGTGCACCAAGACAACGGCGTACGCTCCCCTGTCTATGGCGCGCTTGACGATGCGGCGCACATCGAAGGTGGTCGCATCTCCGCTGCCTGACGTCAGCTTTTCCTTTCCTATGACATATCGGGCCGCGTTGAGGAACAAGGCCCAGCTTTCCTCATGCCCCGCACCCTTGAGATGCGGGAGCATCATGTCGTAGATCATCCGCGCCGACATCACCGGTTTCTTCTCCTCTGTCTTTCCGGCCAGCATGAAACGCCTGCCAAGCTCGCAGGCGGCATGGATGGTGCAGGCCTTGTCCGCCCCAATCCCCTGCTGCTTCATCAGTTCTTCCACGCTGAGTCCGAACAGGCGTAGCAGACTCCCGTCTACCCGCCGCAGCAGGTTCTGCGCCATCGCGAGCACACTCTCCCCATGCCTTCCACTTCTCAGCAGAATGGCCAGCAATTCACCGTCACTCAGCGAAATTGCTCCTCTCTCCAGCAGTTTTTCCCTCGGTCTTTCCCCTAGGGACAGGTCTTTCATTTTCATGCCGCAATATGGGGATAAACCGTGGCAGAGACCCCTCTGAAACAGAAAAAACGTATATGAAAAACATTTTTCAACAGGCAAAAAATAAGATTGTTGATAAAATTGTGGAAAAATTTGTAACAAAATGTAATAAAGTGGAAATTTTTATTTACCTTTGTAGCACTTGCGTATAAGAATTATGGTTTCGTTCATCGGAGAATATTCGGCCAAGATCGACGACAAGGGAAGAATCGTCTTTCCGTCGGCGTTCAAGGCCCAGCTCCCACCGGAGAACATGGAACTCGTCATCAAGAAGAGTCTCTATTCCCCGTGCCTGGAGGTGTATACTCTGGAGGAATGGCAGCGCCGGAGCGGTGAAGTTCGGTCAAAGCTGAACTTCTTCGATCCCGACGACCAGGCTTTCTGGAGGACCTTCACCGACAGGATGGACGCTGTTTTGCCCGATGCCAAACTGGGCCGGATTGCCATTTCGCGCAAGTTGCTGAACGAAATTGGTGCCGACAAAGAGGTAGTTTTCTCGGGCAATGACTTCATGATCGAAATCTGGGCGAAAGAAAAGTTTGAGAACAGCAGACTTCCGCAGGACAAGTTCATAACCATTGCCAAAAGCCTCTCCAAAAGATAGGAGGGTGCAGAATGTCAGTGTACCATAAACCTGTTCTGCTGCATGAAAGTGTAGATGGAATTGTAATAAACCCGGCAGGGTCTTATGCCGACGCCACCTTTGGGGGCGGAGGTCACAGCGCAGAAATTTTGAGACGCCTTTCCCCCTTAGGTTGTCTGATAGCTTTCGACTGCGATGCCGACGCTGAGGCCAACGCCCCAAAGGACCCGCGTTTTACATTCATCCACAATAACTTCCGTTTTATCCATAATTATGCCCTCCTGCTCAGGCCGGAGGGCTTTGACGGCATTCTGGCAGACCTCGGAGTGTCGTCGCATCAGTTCGACACGGCGGAAAGGGGCTTCTCTTTCCGCTTCAATGCGCCTTTGGACATGCGAATGAACGTGCAGGGCCACAGGACCGCAGCTGACATTGTCAATTCTTATACGCAAGACGAGTTGGAAAAAATTCTCAGACTCTACGGCGAGGTGAAGGAATCAGGAAGGCTTGCCTCCATGATCGTGGCGGCACGCAACAATGCTCCTCTCCTCACAACCGAAGACCTGGACAATGCAATTGCGGCGGCCCTGCCGTCTTTCGCTCCACATAAGTTCCTGGCAAAGGTTTACCAGGCCCTCAGGATCGAGGTGAACGGGGAGATGCGCTCCCTGGAAAAGTTCCTCGAAGGCGCCTGCGCCTCCCTCAAGAAAGGCGGCAGGCTGGCAGTCATCACCTACCACTCCCTCGAAGACAGGATGGTAAAGAACTTCATGAAAACCGGGAACGTCGAAGGACGTGAGGAGAAAGACATCTACGGCAGGAGCGCTTCCCCGTTCAAGGCGGTGACCCGCAAACCAGTCGTACCTGCCGACGACGAAATAGGGGACAATACCCGCGCGCGCAGCGCGAAACTCAGAATAGCGGAAAAGATATGAGCGAGCAGACCACATTGAGAAAATGGAAACTGTCCGACCTGGGCACTTTCCTGAAGAACAGCTTCCTGGCCATCCTCAGGGGGCAGTTCCTCCTGCGTCTCCATGTGGACAAGTATTTCATCCATATAGTATATGTGTTCTTCCTCCTGGCCATGCTGATTCTCATCAGCCTCGGAACCGAGGGAACCCTCAACAGGGTGGAAGAAAACAGGAAAAAGATAGAACAACTTCAGATCACCTACCTGGACAAGACTTACGAAGTCGCGGAAAAGAGCCGCCGCAGCGCAATTTCCGACGGCCTCAAGGCAACCGGGTCGGAGGTCGGGGAACCCGTGCAGCCTGCAATCGTACTGAAGAAATGAGCGAAGGAAAGAAAAGAGACAGAATAGGCGTGTTCCTGACGATCCTGTACGCCATGTTGTTGCTGGCATCCCTGCTGGTGATAGGGAAAATAGTGTATATACAGGTAGTGTTCCGTCCCAATCCCAAGATTGCCGCCGCGCTCACTCCGAAAAGGCAGACACGCAGGCTGGAACCCGTACGCGGAAGCATAGTGGACTGCAACGGACGTCTCCTCGCCATGTCCTATCCTGTATATGACATACATATGGACTGCACGGTCCGCAAGACCGAATTCTCGAAGATTTCCGACAGGGACACCGCGAAGGCCAGGGAGCAGAGCTGGCTCCTGAAGGCCAGGAGTCTCTCCGACGGCCTCGCCGAAATCGTCCCGGACAAAACCGCCGAGCAATACTATTCCATGATCAAGGACGGCAGGTCCAGGAACAAAAAATACCTGCTCATCGCGAAGAAGGTGGACCGCGCCACCCTGGACAGGATCAAGGAACTGCCGCTGTTCAGGGAGGGGCCCAACAAGGGCGGCCTCATCGTGGAATCGCATTACATCCGCAAATATCCTTACGGCCAGCTCGCCCGCAGGACCATAGGCTTCGTGCGCGACAACAGCAGCATGGTGACCAACACCCACATCGGCCTTGAGGGTAAATACGACGCCCTCCTGCATGGCACCGACGGCACCGAGAGCCTGCGGCAGACCGACTTTGGCAGCGTACGCGACTACGACAGCACCTATGCGCGGGCCGTGGACGGACGCGACCTCCGCACCACCATCAACATCGATTTCCAGGACCTTGCGGACAGGGCCCTGCGCGAGCAGATAGACACCCTCGACGACATCGAAGGCGCCTGCCTCGTGCTCATGGAGGTGAAAACCGGCGCAATCCGTGCCATGGTGAACCTCACCCGCGATCCTTCAAGGGGCAACCGCTTCGAGGAGATAACCAACCACGCGATAGGCCGCAAGTGCGAACCCGGTTCGGTATTCAAGACCGTCACCCTGCTGAGCTGTCTCGACGACGGATATGTGAAGACCCTGGATGAGACCATTCCCACCAACCACGGCTGGGTGAAAGGCACTTCCCTGAAGCAGGACATCCATATTCCCGACTGGGAAAGGGAGCACAGCACCAGCGAAATCAGCATCTACGACGGTTTCAAGATCTCCAGCAACTACGTCCTGTCCACCCTGGCGGTGTCGAACTACCGCAACCGCACCCGCCATTTCATAGAAAAGATCTATTCCTTCGGCCTGGGAGAGAGCTTCGACTTCGACCTGGACGGCCTGCTCACCCCCACCATCCCGTCGGTGCCGAAGAACCGGGAACTCGACGCCACCACCCTTGGCAGCGTGGGCTTCGGATACGCCACCGAAGAAACCCCGCTCCATATACTCACCTTCTACAACGGCATAGCCAACAAGGGCAAGATGATGAAGCCCTACCTGGTGGAAGACATAGAAAAGAACGGAACCGTCACCGACAGGCGCGGTCCCGGAATCCTCAACGCGAGCATCTGTTCGAGAGCCGCGGCCGACACCATAACCCGCGCCCTGATAGCCGTTACTGAAGAAGGTACGGCCAAAAGGCTCAGGAACGCCAAGTGCACCGTGGCTGGCAAGACCGGAACCTCCTTCGCCACATTCGAGAACGGGCAGTATTCCGATGCGTCCGGCCGCCGCAAATACCAGGGTACCTTTGTCGGGTTCTTCCCGGCGGAAACTCCGCAATACAGTATCATCTGCTGCGTATATTCCAAGCCGACGAGGCACCAGTACCAGGGCGGCGGCATCCCCGCGAGGGCTGTGCTCAAGGTGGTCAACAGCCTCTACGACACCCAGCCCTTCTGGGAGACCTCGCTTGCCAAGAGCGGATCCGTGCCGGACATGCCCGCGAACTACGAGCTCACGCCCGATGACGGGGAGCCCACGGCGGTAGTCCCCTCCCTCAAGGGCCTCGGACTGAAGGACGCCCTCTACCTGGCGGAGAACACCGGGTTCGAATGCAGCTACAGCGGCAGCGGTCATGTAATCAGGCAGACTCCGGCAGCCGGCACCACAGCGAAGAAAGGGAGCAACATACAACTGGAACTGAAATGAAACTGAGCGACATCATAAAAGGAACAGGAGCCACTATCCTGCACGGCAGCCCCGATACTGAAATCGGAGCCATCTACAGCGATTCCCGCAAAGTGACCGAAGGGTCGCTCTTCCTTGCGGTAAGCGGCTGCAGCAGCGACGGACACGACTATATCGATGCGGCCCTGGCGGCCGGTGCGGCGGCGGTAGTGGACGCATCCCGCAAGGCACTGGCCCTGTGCGCGGACAATTTCTACGGCCATCCCTCAGGCAAGCTCCAGCTCGTGGGCATCACCGGCACCAACGGCAAGACCACGACCGTCACCCTCCTCTACAATATGTTCCGCAGCCTCGGCTACGAGTGCGGACTGCTCAGCACCATTGCCAATTACGTGGGCCCGGTGCGCAGCGAAACCGCCAACACCACGTCGGACCCCATCACCATCAATTCGCTCATGTCGGAAATGGTAGAGGCCGGATGCCAGTATTGCTTCATGGAGGTGAGCTCCATCGGCCTTGAACAGGAAAGGGTGGCCGGCCTGGAATTCAAGGTCGGGATCTTCTCGAACCTCACCCACGACCATCTCGACTATCACAAGACCTTCGCGGAATACCTCCGCTGTAAGAAGCTGCTCTTCGACGGTCTGCGCAAAGACGCCTTCGCAGTCGTCAACGCCGACGACAAGAATGCATCCGTCATGGTGCAGAACACCGCGGCAAAAGTGATAAGTTATTCATGCAAAGGCGTTTCCGCCGATCACAGCTGCCGCGTGATGGAAGAGAGCTTCGAGGGCATGCAGCTCCGGATCGACGGTACCGACACCTGGGTGCGGCTGGTCGGCAGGCATAATGCCTCCAATCTCCTCGCCCTCTACACCACAGCCATTGTGCTCGGCACTCCGAAGGAAGAGATCCTGCTTGCCCTCAGCAAACTGGAATCGGCCCGGGGCCGTCTTGAAGTCATCCGAGGTCCGCGCGACCTCGCCGTGGTGATAGACTATGCGCATACCCCCGATGCGCTCGAAAACGTACTCAAAACCCTCAGGGACGTCTCTCCGGAACGTACGCTCATATGCCTGTTCGGCTGCGGAGGAGACAGGGACCGCACGAAACGCCCCGAGATGGCTGCAATTGCCGGCAAACTTGCCGACAAGGTGGTGGTGACATCCGACAACCCCCGCACCGAAGACCCCGACGCCATCATCGCCGAGATAATGGAAGGGTTCTCCGACAAGCGGAACGTCATCAAGATTACCAACCGCGAGGAGGCCATCAGGACCACCCTGCAGCTCGCCCCCGACTCCTCGACGATACTTCTCGCCGGGAAAGGGCATGAAACATACCAGATAATCGGAACCCGCAAAAACCATTTTGACGAGCGGGAAATTGTGAACGAAACCTTAAAAACCTTGAACTGATGCTGTACCACCTTGCAAAATGGCTTGACAGCCTGAGCGTTCCGGGCATGAGGCTCTTCGGATATCTGTCCTTCAGAGCCATGCTCGCCGCAGTCATAAGCATGCTGATCGCCTTTTTTATCGGCAAGAAGATCATCGACATGCTCCGCAAACACCAGATCGGAGAGGAAATCCGCGACCTGGGCTTGGAAGGGCAGATGCAGAAGAAAGGCACTCCCACCATGGGAGGCATCATCATCATCCTTTCGATGGTGGTAAGCGCCCTGCTCGTATGCAGGCTCGACAGCATCTATACCATTCTATTGATAATCACCACTTTATGGTGCGGCGCCATAGGCTTTACCGACGACTATATCAAAGTATACAAGCACAACAAGGAGGGCATGAGCGCCAGGTGGAAGCTGATCCTCCAGTTCGCACTCGCCCTCACGATCGCCCTCATCGTGTGCTTCTCCCCTGAGATATGGAACGGCATGCCCAAGAAACTGGTCACGACCATTCCCTTCGTGAAGGCCCATGAATTCGATTATTCCTGGCTCTCCCCCTTCAAGAACCAGCTCGGGGTCTACACTTCCTGGGGCATCTACATGCTCATGATCATTTTCGTGATCCTCGCATGCTCCAACGGTACTAATCTCACCGACGGGCTTGACGGCCTCGCATCGGGCACTTCGGCCATCGTGGGCGTGGCGCTCGGCGTGATGGCATGGCTGGGAGGCGATGCCCTGGATTCGCGCTACCTCAACATAATGTATCTGCCCGGAAGCGGCGAAGTGGCCATCTACATGGCGGCATTCGTCGGTTCGCTGGTGGGCTTCCTGTGGTACAACACATTCCCGGCACAGGTGTTCATGGGTGATACCGGCAGCCTCACCATAGGCGGAGTCATCGGTGTCACGGCCGTCCTGCTCCGGAAGGAGCTGCTCCTCCCCCTGCTGTGCGGCATCTTCCTGATGGAAAGCCTCAGCGTGATCATACAGCGCACATATTTCAAATATACCAAGAAAAAATACGGAGAGGGCCGCAGGGTGTTCCTCATGTCACCCCTCCATCATCACTACCAGAAGCAGGGAATGCCCGAACCGCGCATAGTCACCCGTTTTTGGATTATAGGAATTATTCTGGCCGTTAGTACCATGGCCTTGTTAAAGATTAGATAATGAGCAGATTAGTAGTATTGGGCGGTGCGGAATCCGGCATCGGGGCCGCAGTGCTGGCAAAAGTAAAGGGATTCGACGTGTTTCTTTCCGACAACGGGAAGATAAAGGAAGATTATGAGCGTACGCTCCGGGAATGGGACATTCCGTTCGAACAGGGCGGCCATACCCCCGAAAAGATATTGAACGCAGACGAGGTGGTCAAGAGCCCAGGCATCCCCGCCACCGCCCCCATGATCCGGAAACTCGAGGACAAGGGCACCCACATCATATCTGAAATTGAATTCGCGGCCCGTTACGACAGTGCGAAGAAGATATGCATCACCGGCTCCAACGGCAAGACCACTACCACCAGCCTGATCTATTATCTCCTTCAGAACGCCGGACTGAACGTCGGCCTCGGAGGCAACATAGGAAAGAGCTACGCATTTCAGGTAGCCACCGAAAAGCACGACTATTACGTGCTGGAAATCAGTTCTTTCCAGCTTGACAACTGCTACGATTTCAGGCCCGACATCGCGGTCATCACCAATATCACTCCCGACCATCTGGACCGCTACGACTACAAGCTTGAGAACTATGTCAAGGCCAAGTTCCGCATTACCCGCAACCTGCGTCCCGAGGACTGTTTCATCTTCGACAGCGACGATGCCATTACCATAGCCCATCTCGACAAAATCGTGCTCAAGGCCAAGGCTCTCCCATTCACGCAGAAGACCGAAGTCCCGCAGGGCGCCTTCCTGCGTGACGACAGGATCATCCTCCGTTACGAGGAAAGCGAGAGCGCCATTTATCTGAAGGAGCTTGCGCTGGGCGGAAAGCACAACGTATACAACTCGATGGCCGCTGCGCTCGCAGCCAAGGCATCCGGTATCGACGACACCGTCATCCGCGAGAGCCTCAAGACCTTCACCGCAATAGAACACCGTCTGGAGCCCGTACTGAGCGTGGGCGGCGTGCTATACATAAATGACTCCAAGGCCACTAACGTGGATTCCGCATGGTACGCCCTCGATGCCCAGACCAGACCGGTCGTATGGATAGTGGGCGGAACCGACAAGGGCAACGACTACTCCCAGCTCGCAGACCTCGTCCGCGAAAAGGTCAAGGCTATCGTCTGCCTCGGAGTGGACAATTCCAGGATACACGCGGCGTTCGAGTCCATAGTGGGGGCCGGCAACATGGTCGACACCCGTTCCGCGGAAGAGGCCGTAAAGGCGTCCGCAGCATTTGCGAAAGACGGGGACGTGGTGCTCCTGAGCCCCTGCTGCGCCAGTTTCGACCTATTCCGCAACTATGAAGACCGCGGTGAGAAATTCAAGGAAGCCGTAAGAAAGCTGTAATACGATGGAAGGCAAGACCAAAATCGGAAAGAGAAGTCTCTGGAACCTCTTCGAGAACATCGAGGGGGACAAGGTAGTGTGGATGATCGTGCTGCTGCTCATGCTGATAAGCGTGCTGTGCATGTTCTCCTCCACTTCCCAGCTGCTCGGAAGCGGGCAGTCCAGGATAGACGTCGTGAAGTCCCAGCTCATACTGGTGGCCGTCGGTATCGGTTTTGTCATCCTGATATACAACATCCGCAACCTGAATTTCATCATGTGGCTCAGCAAGTGGGGGTTCCTTCTGTCCTTTACGCTGCTCGCCATCCTCGACCTCAAGCTCAACCTCGGTTTCGTCCGTTCCATCGAAATAAACGGCGCCAGGCGAATCCTGCAGGTGGGACCGGTACAGGTACACGTATTCGAAGTGGTCAAGGTAGCCATGATAATGTATCTGGCCTGGGCTCTCGACGCTTTCAAGAGGGGTACCCTGAAAGGGCCGAAGAAGGATATCTGGAAGAAGATACTCTACATCTACGCGCCTTTCGTAATCACCTTCCTGATGATCATCCCCGGCAGTAACTCCAGCGCCGTCGTAATCGGAGGCATGATGTTCATCACCATCCTCATAGGCGGAGGCAGCTTCAGGGACATGGCCATACTCGTAGGCGCCGGAATCCTGATGGTGGGCGGATCCTACGCCGTCTTCAAAATCTCCGACGGCAAGGTCATGAAACGCATCGGCACCGGCATTTCCCGTATCTTCGACAAGGAAGATTACGAGCGGCAGGTCATCGATGCCCGCACGGGTTCCGTGGAATATTATGAGGCCCTCGACAAGATACGGCAGCCCTATAGCGCAAGGATAGCCATACACGAGGGCGGCCTGATAGGCAAAGGCCCCGGACAGAGCACCCAGAGATACGTCGTCCCTGACATCTCGGAAGACTACATGTTCTCCTTCATCATAGAGGAATACGGAGTCCTCGGCGGAATAATCGTACTCATGCTGTACATCAGCCTTCTCGCGCGCGGTTCCATAATTGTACGCAACTGCGGGAACAACCTATTCGCGAAACTCGCCGTGGCCGGGCTGCTGATGCTCATAGTGCTGCAGGCTTTCCTGCACATGTTCGTCAACTGCGACATCGGGCCCATGACGGGCCAGACGCTCCCGCTGGTAAGCCACGGAGCATCGGCATTCCTCTGTTTCAGCGTGGCTTTCGGAATCATCCTTTCCATCTCGCGCTACGCTTCGCGCAAGATGAAGAGGGAGCAGCAGCAGGCGGAACCGCTTGTGGAACGCGCCGAAGTGAAAGTGGAACTCGACGCCCTGGACGATTTCGAGAGCGGAAAAGACTTAACGGAAATAATGGATCAGGAAGATGAATTATAAAAAATTACGCGTCATTATCAGCGGAGGCGGAACCGGGGGCCACATTTTCCCCGCCATCTCCATAGCCAACAAGCTCAGGGAGCTGAACCCTGAAACCGAGATACTCTTCGTGGGAGCGGAGGGCAAGATGGAGATGGAGAAGGTTCCCGCAGCCGGCTACAAGATAGTGGGCCTGCCCATCGTGGGGCTTCAGCGCAAGCTCAACGCCAAGAATCTGGTGAACGACGCGCTGGTACCCTTCAAACTCCTCCAGAGCATTATCAAGGCAGGACGGGTGCTGAAGGAATTCAAGCCCGACGTGGCAGTCGGAGTGGGCGGATACGCCAGCGCTCCCCTTCTCCGCAGGGCGACCGCCATGCACATTCCCTCCCTCATCCAGGAGCAGAACGGATTCGCCGGCCTCACCAACAAGATGCTGGGAAACAAGGTGGACTGCATCTGCGTCGCCTACGAGGGGATGGAGAGGTTCTTCCCCGCCGAGAAGATAGTCTTCTCGGGCAATCCCATCCGTTCCGAAATCCATCCGTATACCGAAGCGGACAAGGCCGAGGCCTTCAAGTTCTACGGGCTCGACCCCGCTAAGAAGCACATCTTCATAGTGGGCGGCAGCCTGGGCAGCGGTACGCTCAACAATGCCATGAAGAAATGGATAGAATGCAGCTGCCCCGACGGAGATGACGTCGAAGTGCTGTGGCAGTGCGGACGCTATTACAAGGCCGGCATCGACAAATTCATGGCCGGACGCCAGCTGCCCAACATCCACTACACCGACTTCATCTCCCGAATGGACCTCGCCTATGCAATGGCCGACGTCATCGTCTCCCGCAGCGGAGCATCTTCCGTGTCCGAAATCTGCGC
Organism: Bacteroidales bacterium; assembly: GCA_024699055.1. GTDB lineage: Bacteria > Bacteroidota > Bacteroidia > Bacteroidales > UBA932 > Cryptobacteroides. The sequence goes on along the minus strand of JAILQG010000054.1, from coordinate 6,574 downwards.
CGCAGGCAAGGCCGCTGTGTTCGTACCCTCCCCCAATGTGGCTGAGGACCACCAGACCCACAACGCCATGGCCCTCGTAAATAAGGATGCGGCCATGCTGGTGAAAGACGCCGACGCCGCGGACGAACTGCTTCCGGTGGCGCTCAAGCTGGTCCACGATCCCGAAAAGATAGCGGAACTGTCCAGGAACGTAACCCCGCTCGCACGCCTGGACGCGGCCCAAACCATAGCGGACGAAATCTACAAACTCGTAAAATGATAAAGTACAGCAACGTATATTTCCTCGGAATTGGAGGAATCGGAATGAGCGCGATTGCGCGGTACTATGCGTTCAAGGGGCTGAAAGTCTCGGGATACGACCGCACGCCTTCCGACCTGACCAGCGAACTCGAGAATGAGGGCATAGCCGTACATTACGACGACGATCCGTCGCTCATTCCCCAGGACGTGGAGGATACGCTGGTGGTCTACACCCCGGCGATCCCCGAGGATCTCGCTGAGTATCAATACGTCAACTCCCACGGCTACCGCGTCGTCAAGCGCAGCCGCATGCTCGGGGAGATAACGCAGGGGCAGACCTGTCTCGCAGTTGCGGGCACCCACGGCAAGACCACCACTTCCTCCATGGTGGCACATATACTCACGGAAAGTGGAGAGGGATGCAGCGCCTTCCTCGGAGGCATCTCGAAAAACTACAACACCAACATGCTGGTGAGCCGCAATCCGGTCGTGGTGGCGGAGGCCGACGAATTCGACCGCAGCTTCCTCCAGCTCCATCCCGCCATCGCGGCGATAACCGCGATGGACGCCGACCATCTTGACATCTACGGCGACCTGGAGCATTACCAGCAGGCCTTCAGGGACTTCGCCGCCCAGGTTTCCGGCATCCTGATATACAAGTACGGGCTTCCCCTGTCCGACACGGAGACCGACGCCAAGCTCTTCACCTATGCGCTGGAAGATTCACGCGCACACTTCTATGCCGAGAACATGCGCCTCGACGAATACGGGCATTACACTTACGACCTCCATTATCCGGGAGGCGTACTGTGCGACATCCGGGTGGGCACGCTCGGCTGGGTAAACGTCGAGAACAGCATCGCCGCCAGCGCAATATGCCTCTGCCATGGTGTGGACGGGCAGAAACTCCGCCACGCCATAGGCACGTTCCAGGGCGCGAAACGGCGCCTGGACGAACATGTCAACACCCCGAGGCTCACGTACATAGACGATTACGCCCATCATCCCAACGAGCTCGAGGCCGCCATCTCCTCCATCAGGGGGATGTTCCCGCACAGGAAGATCACGGCGGTTTTCCAGCCCCACCTCTATACCCGCACCCGCGATTTCGCCCCCGAGTTCGCAAAGGCCCTGAGCATGGTGGACAAGCTGATCCTGCTGGACATCTATCCGGCTCGGGAGGAGCCCATTCCCGGAGTTACTTCCGAAATGATCTACAAGGACGTGACCGCTCCCGAAAAGCTTCTGCTCAAAAAGGATGAGCTCATGGCCTTCCTCGAAAAGGAACGGCTTGACGTGCTCGTGACCTTCGGTGCGGGCAATATCGACCGTTTCGTTGAACCCATCAGGGAAATGCTTCTGAAGAGGATATGAAAAAAGGACTCCGAATACTGCTTTTAGTAGTGACGCTGGCACTTTTCGCCGCCGTCACCGCCCTCGTGTACGGCAGTGCGTCCGCCGGCAGGCATGTGCTGACCTGCAACGGACTCGATGTCCAATTGCCGAAGGGAGGCAGATTCGTGAGTGAAAACGATATCAAGGAATATCTCAAGGACTACTACGGCTCATACCTCGGAGAGCGCCTGGACAGCGTGGACCTCAGCCGCATAGAGAAGGTCCTGGACATCCGCAGCGCCGTACGCAAGAGCGAAGCGTGGATTACCGACGACGGCATCCTTCACATAAGCGTCAGCCAGAGGGAGCCGGCCATCCGCTTCCAGGGGAACGGATTCAGCTGCTATGCCGACCGGACCGGCTTCATCTTCCCGCATCAGGGCAGCTACAGTCCCCTGGTGCCCGTGGTGGACGGAGCACTCCCCCTTCAGCTGACCAAGGGCTATAAGGGCGAGGCCGGAAGCGAAAAGGAGAAGGAGTGGATAATGCAGATGCTCGACCTGCTCGATTACATGAAGAAAAGCAGGACATGGGCCGACAACATATCCCAGATAAACGTGCAGCCCAACGGAGACCTCGTGCTGTACCCTCGTGAGGGAGCAGAGCATTTCATCTTCGGGGCGCCCGACAAATTCAAGGAAAAATTCTCCCGCATGGAAGATTACTACCGCTACATCAGGCCCGCGAAAGACTCGGCCTACTACCGCAGCGTGAACGTGAAGTATGAGGGACAAATCGTTTGCAGACAAAAATAAAACATAATATCATGAAAGACAGATACATAACCACAGTCGACCTGGGTACGGGAAAGATAGCCGTCTCCGTTGCGAAAGTCACCGGCGACAACACCCAGATCCTCTATTACCGCGAGGTTCCCTCGGACGGGGTGCGATATGGCCGCATCTTCAATCCGGTCAAGGCCTCCGTTCCCCTCAAGCAGGCAATTTCAGACGCCGAGAACGAACTCGGCATCAAGATCACACAGGTAGTCGTCGGCCTTCCCCGCTACGGAGTGCGCCAGGAGACCGCTTTCGCCGAAACCCAGAGGAGCGACCCCGGATCCTGCATCACCCAGGAGGAGATTGACGGCGTGAAAGACATGGCGCTGGACACCTATCCCCTCGACGACGAGGACCACGAGGAGATGTACGGAGCCGTCGCCCAGTCTTTTTCCACCGAGGACGCCCTCAACTACAGCGAGGAAGACGTGGTAGGAATGCCATCCTCCAGCCTGCAGGGGAATTTCAAGGTCTTCGTGGGCAACAAGAAGGCTGTGAGCAACATAAACATCCTGCTGAACAACGCCGGCGTGGCGGAAGCCAACAGATACTTCCTCCCCCGTGCGACCGCCGACGCAGTGCTCACCGGAGAAGAGAAGGAAAACGGAGTCGCCCTGATTGAAATGGGCGCAGGTGTCACTTCGGTGACGATATTCCAGGACAACATCCTCCGCTATTATTACGCCATCCCCTTCGGTGGCAAGAGCATCACCACTGACATCAAATTCGAGTGCGGCTTCACAAGCAGGCTGGCGGAGAACATAAAGCTCGCCTTCGGCGCCTGCATGCCTGAAAGACTGCAGAGCATGAGCGACAAGGTGCTGTCAATCAACGACGAAGAGGACGGAACCTCACAGCAGCTCAGCATCAAGTACCTTTCCGAAATCATTACCGCAAGGCTCAAGGAAATAGTCGACGCTATCCTCTTTAAGATCCAGGAGAGCGGCTACGCCGACAAACTCCGCAACGGAATCGTGCTCACCGGCGGCGGGGCCAATCTGGTCAACTGTGCGAATTTCATCAAGCAGATGTCTGGCTACAACGTCAGGATCGGATTCCCCAAGGCCCGCAAACTGTCTTTTGTGGACTGCCCGGGCATAGGCGAAACCGCTGCTGCAGCCACCGTGGGAATGCTTCTGCTCGCCATCACGGACGAACATCTGAACTGTGCCGACGAAAAAGGCAAGAAGGCGGAAGAGAAAAAGCCCGCGCCTGCGGCGGAGACGAAGAAACCGGCTAAGAAGCCCGAAAGGAAGAGCATCTTCGAAGAAGACGAACCGAAAGAGGAAACGACGATTTTCAATGATAAGGACTGGGGAGAAGTCGTTCCCCCGGAGCCGAAGCCCAAGAAGCCCAAAACGGGGGGTATGTTCAAATGGACAAAAAAGATTACCGAGACCCTGCGGGAAAGCGTAGGTAACCTTTACGATGGTATGGATGAATAATAAAAATTTACGGAAATGAGTGACAATGAGTTGATTACCCCGTCCGATTGGGTTGTTTCGGACGCTACGATAAAGGTTTTGGGCGTAGGCGGAGGCGGCTGCAACGCCGTCACGTACATGTATGAACAAGGCATAGAAGGCTGCAGCTTCGTGGTCTGCAACACCGACAGCCAGCATCTGGTAGAAAGCTCCGTTCCCAGCAAAATCCAGCTCGGATACGGCCTGGGAGCAGGCACCGACCCCATCAAGGGCCGCAATGCCGCCATCAATGCACAGGACGACATAGCCAGGGTGGTGCTGGAAGACAACACCCAGATGCTCTTCATCACCGCCGGCATGGGCGGCGGCACCGGTACCGGCGCGACTCCGGTCATCGCCAAGATGGCAAAGGACAAGGGCGTACTGACGGTGGCGGTGGTCACCATCCCCTTCCTGAACGAAGGCAGGCAGGCGCTTGCAAGGGCCCTCGAAGGCATTCACGAACTCGAAAAGAACGTGGACAGCCTCATCATCATCAACAACGAGAAGCTCTACGACTTCTTCGGCGACCAGCTTATCCACGACGCATTTCCGAAGGCCGATGAGGTGCTCTCCATAGCCGTGCGCGGCATTATCGAGATCATAAAGAAGAAAGGCTACATCAACGTGGACTTCGAGGACGTGAAGACCCTCATGAAGGACAGCGGCATGGCACTGATGGGCTGCGGAACCGGAAGCGGCGAGAAGCGCATCGAACAGGCCGTGAAGGGCGCCTTCGAGTCTCCCCTCCAGAACGACTTCGACCTCAAGAGTGCAAAGAAAGTGCTTGTGAACATCACCGTTCCGCACAACGAGCACAACCTGAGCATGAACGAGATGAAGAAGCTCAACGACAAGATAGACGAGTACACTGGCGGAGCCAACAACTTCAAGCGCGGCATCATATACAATTACGACAAGGATGCCGGCGACACCATCCGCATCACCTCCATAGTCACGGGGCTGCGCTTCTCGGACGTAGTGGGAGAAGCCGCGAAAGACGTTGACAATTACATAGTTATCGACAAGAACTTCGTCTACGACAAGGGCGAGCAGGCCAGGGGCGAAGGGATTATCCTTTCATCGGATTTCAATTCCCGCATCGGCTACTCCAGCAAGGAGAACGAGCGCGCCTTCCACTACGACCCGGACAAGCGCCCCGCCCTGCTGGTGAGCGAAGGTCAGGATATTTCCAACTTCGAAAGCATTCCGGCTATCAGAAGACAGCTCCGGAAAGACTGAACCGGCGCTTATTCCACAGGTATTTTGTCGATGCGACGCTGATGGCGGCCGCCGGCGAATGCCGTGGATAGCCACACGCGCACGCAGCTCACGGCCATGCGGTAGCTGATGAATCGCGCCGGAAGCACAAGCACGTTCGCGTTGTTGTGCTCCTTGACAAGCCCTGCGACAGCCATGTTCCATGCAAGACCGGCCCTGACGCCCCTGTGGTGATTGAGTGTCATGGCCATGCCGTTACCGGTTCCGCAAATCGCGATACCGCAGTTCACTTCCCCGTTTTCGACCGCCGACGCGAGCGGATGCGCGAAATCGGGATAGTCGCAGCTGTCATGCGAGTCGGTTCCGAAATTCACCACCTCATGGCCCTTGCCGAGAAGGTAGGAAATGAGTTTCGTCTTGTAGTCGAGACCGGCGTGGTCGGAGCAGATTCCTATTTTCATAACCAGAGAATTATTTGTTCAATACGGCGAATGCCCTGTCGATGCGCGCGGCGGCCTCTGCGGTACCTATGGTGTAGATGATTTCGGCGATGCCGAGACCGCTCGCCGAACCGGTCAGCGCCAGGCGGAGGCAGTTCATGACTTTACCTATCGGCCACTCGTTCTGCTTGATATAGCCTTCGATAGCTTCGGCGATGGAGGCGGGCTCCATTTTTCCGGAATAATCCGAAATAAGGTCGCGGACCTTTTTGAGTGGTTCGACGGCCTCCGGTACCCAGAACTTCGCGACGTCCTTGTCGGTGTATGCTGAAGGGGCGACGAAAAGATACGGCGCCGCCGTCCAGAAATCGGCCACGAAGCTTGCACGGTCCTTGATGACCGAAATCGCCCTCGCCGCATATTCGGGAGTCGCATCCACGCCTTGCTCTTTCAGCATGGGAAGGTACGCTTCCGCCAGTTCTTCATCCGACTTCATGCGCAGGTATTCCTTGTTGTACCACTTTGCCTTTTCGGGATTGAAGCGGGCTCCGGACTTGATGACCCTTTCCAGCGAGAAGGCCTCGGAGAGCTCCTTCAGAGAGAGGATCTCCCTTTCGTCGCCGGGATTCCAGCCGAGGAACGCCAGCATGTTGATGAACGCCTCGGGGAAATAGCCGTCCTCGCGGTAACCCCTGGTGACTTCCCCCTCCGGGCTTACCCATCGCAGCGGGAATACGGGGAATCCGAGCTTGTCGCCGTCGCGCTTGCTCAGCTTTCCCTGGCCGCTGGGTTTGAGCAGCAGCGACAGGTGGGCAAACCTGGGCTGGGTGTCCTGCCACCCGAACGCCTTGTAAAGCATGTAGTGCAGAGGCAGGGACGGAAGCCATTCCTCGCCGCGGATAACCTCGGTGATTTCCATGAGGTGGTCGTCCACGATGTTGGCCAGATGATATGTGGGGAGCTCGTCGGAACGTTTCCACAGCACCTTGTCGTCGAGGGTGTCGGTGTTCACTTCGATGTGGCCGCGGATGAGGTC
>JAILQG010000045.1 GCA_024699055.1 Bacteroidales bacterium | reverse complement strand
GACGGCATTACCCTGTTCGGGGAAAGCGGCAAGGGCCTGCACTGGAACGATTACCTGGTTACGGTAATCAACCTGTTCCTCAATTTCATCACCGAGTTCCTCTTCCAGCGCTTCGTGGTCTACGGCAAGAGCATCGACTCTGCGGTGAAATAAGGCGCTACAGCTCGCTTCCGCTCTTCAACTTTTCCACATAGTCCCCCACACGCTGCAGCTCATTGGGGATATTGATGCTCTGCGGACAGTGCGAAAGGCAGGTTCCGCAGTGTATGCAATGGTCTGCCTGACGCAGCGACTCCACGGCGCGGTCATACGAGATGAGATAGCGGCGGCGCAGCTTCCGGTAATCCTTCTGTTCGCGCGAAACCGCGATCTGGCCGGTGTTCACCATTTCGTTGTAGTGCAGGAAGATGCCCGGAATGTCTATTCCGTAAGGGCAGGGCATGCAGTATTTGCAGTCGTTGCAGGGCACGGTCGGATAGGAATCGAGCAGGATGGCTATCTCCATGAGGAACTCTATCTCCTCTTCGGTGAGAGGCTTGAAATCCCCGAAAGTCTGCACGTTCTCCACGAGCACCTCCATGTTGGTCATGCCGCTCAGCGCGCAGAGCACACCCGGGTATGACCCCACGAAACGGAAGGCCCAGGAAGCTATGCTGCGCGAGGGATCGCGCTCCAGCAGCTTCGCGGCCGGCCCTTCCGCCATCTTTGCCAGACGGCCCCCGAGCAGAGGCTCCATGATGACCATCGGGATGCCGCGCTTCTCAAGCTCATTATACAGATACTCCGCGTTGGTGTTGCGCGGTTCCTTGGCATGCCGCCAGTCTAGGTAGTTCATCTCTATCTGCACGAAGTCCCAGTGGTACTTGTCGTGCAGTTTCATGAATTCGTCGAAGGCGTCATGCGGACCGTGGAACGAGAAGCCGAGGTTGCGGATACGCCCCGCCTCGCGCTCCCTGAGCAGGAAGTCCACCATGTGATTGTCCTCGTAGCGCATCTTGTAAACCGGATATCCGCCACCACCGATGGAGTGAAGCAGATAGTAGTCTATGTAATCGGTGCGCAGGTTCTCGAAGGAGTCGTGATACATTTTCAGTGACGCCTTTTCGCTGGCGTCTCCGAAGTTGGAAAGCTTGGTGGCCAGGTAGTAGCTGTCGCGCGGATACTTGCTGATGGCTTCGCCAAGTGCGGCTTCGGACTGCCCCTGCAGATAGGCCGGCGAGGTGTCGTAGTAATTCACCCCGTGGTTCCAAGCGTAATCCACAAGGGAATTCACGATTTCCTGGTCGATATGGTCTTTGCCGTCATCGCCCTTCTTCATGGGCCAGCGCATGCAGCCGAAACCCAGAAGGGAGACCTTGTCGCCGTTCTTCGGATTGGTGCGCTGTATCACCCGGTATTCCTTATCTTCTCCGGCACTCTCCCCGGCTTTCAGGGGACTGGCGGCGGAAGAGGCGGCGAGCGCACCGGCCCCGGCCACCGTTGTCTTTATGAATTGTCTTCTGTCCATGGCTATCTGTTGTCTGTGTGAACTTCGCGCCCGTCCACGCGGATGGCGCTGTAAGGCCTTGCAGGACAAAGGTTTTCGCATGCACCACAGCCGATGCAGGCTTCCTTGTCCACGCTTGGGATGAGGAGGGAATCGGGATTGTCGGGTTCTTTCGCCACCATGTGGATGGCACCGGCGGGACAATGGCGCGAACAGTTGCCGCAGGACACGCCGTCGGTGTTCACGACGCAAAGCTCATAATCCACTGCTGCAAAGCCGATGTGGATCTGAGTCTTCTCTTCCGGAGTGATGGGGAGGATGGCCCCGGCGGGGCAGACCTGTGAACAGACGGTACACTCGGGACGGCAGTAGCCGGCTTCGAAGCTCATGTACGGCTCCATCAGGTTTTCGAGATTGTCGGACGGCCTGAGCACCCGGTTGGGGCACTGCGATATGCAGAGCCCGCAGGCGGTGCAGTGGTCGTAGAAGCGTTTTACGCTGCCGGCGCCGAAAGGCACCAGGACGGTGGAGCGCTCCGGCTCTTTCTTGTCTTCGATGAAGGCGAAGCCGCCGTCCACCTTCTTTTCCTGAGCCTTGGCCACAAGGGAGCCGGCGAGCATCGCTCCGGCTGCCATGAACGCCCTCCGGCCGGGATCGGCAGCCTCTTCGGCAGGCTTGGTCCGCGCCTTTTTGCCACCCCATGCGAACTTGTAGTGCAGGGCGTCGAACTTACAGGCCTCCAGACAGTTGAAACAGTCGACGCAGCGGCTGTAATCGATGCTGTGGCTGGCTATGTCGATACAGGACGCCTTGCAGCCCCTCTCGCAGAGTTTGCAGTCCTTGCACTTGCCCTCGTCGATGACGGGCCTTAGCATGGCAAAACGGGAGAGGAAACTCAGGGTAGTGCCTACCGGGCAGACGGTATTGCACCAGGTGCGTCCATTCTTCCAGGCGAGCAGGATCAAAACCACGAAGGTTACGGCGGTCACGATAAACGTGGGCAGGCTCTTGAGCCAAACCGATTTTTCATAGAAGGCGTAGCTGCCGGCCCTTTCACTCAGAAGGGCGAACAGGTTGTTGCACCAGCGGTAAAGCGGTTGGAACAGGTTCGTCACGATACGGCCGTATGTGCTGTACGGGGCAAGCAGCGAAACGAAAGCGCTCACCCCGGCAATCAGCGCCGCTACGAAAAGCGCCCAGACGCCGTACCTGAGCCATTTGACTTCTTTGGACGGAGTGAAGCGAAGGCGCGCACGTCCCTTGTTCCGGAGGCCGCTGAGCCACGAAACCGCATCCTGGAAGATTCCGAGCGGGCAGATGACGGAGCAGTAAACACGTCCGAACAGAAGCGTTACGAGAACCAGGACCACGATCACTGCCAGGTTCAGCGCAAGGATTGCAGGCAGCAACTGGATTTTGGCCAGCCATCCCAGCCAGTGATGCAGGATCCCCGTAAAATCGAGGAACAGGAGGGTGATGGCGAGCAGCACCACTGCTCCCAGCACTCTGCGTAATTTGGGCAGAATTTTCACGGTAACTAACTATTTTTCCTCCAGGACCGAGCCATGGGCGGATTTCGCCACAGCTTCTTTCCAGAAGTCGGTGTATCCGGGTTGGGTGAGCCCCTCCGGAGTGCCGGAGTGGTATTGGCTGTGCTTGAATGAGCCGTCTTCGTTCTGGGCCTTCACGTTACCGTCGATAAACTTCACGAGCAGCAGTTCCTCGAGCTTTTTCCAGACCTCGAACTGGTCCATGGCCGTTCCCACGGTGTATTCGGTCATGAGCCTGCGCGCCTTTCTCACTTTTCCTTTCTTGATGAGCTTCTCAAGCTTGCCGTCCATTTCGGGAACCTTCTTGAACATCTGGTCCTGCTCGAAGGAATCGGCGGCGCAGCGTGCGAGCGGAGCCATGTAATTGTACATTTTGTAGCAGGCGTTGGCAACGCGGTTACACATCCAGAACTGCGATGTGGGAGAGTAGTGGAGCATGTCTCCGTTACCTTCGCGGAGGCATTCGGGAACGGCTTTGGTGCTGGCGTAAATAGGTGTGAGATAAGAAGTTGCAGCATCGTCACAGCCGAACCAGATGAGGGCTCCCACTTCGTCAGGGAGATTCGGACGTGCCTGCGCTACGAACCAGAAACCTGTCTGCTGAGTGGCTATCGCCCTCTCGTTCACGTAGGATTTCCCTTCCCATTCGAAGCCCATCGGGCGCCAGCGGTACGGGAGGGCGTTTCCGCCCGCGCCGATGTCGGTGGTCATGTCCATGGGAGTTCCCTCGTAGTGGTCGCGCATCACGTCCGCGACGTCCTTCGGGGTTATTTTGTGGTCGGGCCTGATCCAGAGGGGAAGCTCGCCGGCAAGATCATGCCCCAGCGCATATTCGAGATACTTGTCGGAATCGAAAGCGCTGCCGCCCAGCAGGCGGAACATGCTCCATACGCGGGCGTCGCAGCCACGGACGGTGCCGAAGTCGAGCGGGCAGTATGCCTCGCGGAAGGAGAACTCGGCGTCGCTGCCGCTGAAATAACCTTTCTCGCGGGCGAAGGAGATTACGTCGGGGGCATAGAGTGTATTGGGATCATCCAGCGGGAAGCGGGTGATGCGTGCCTGGTTGGCATGCCCGGAGATATACCCGTCGGGGATGCGGCGGGCCACCCAGACCAGCCCCTTGTTGTCGGGGCCCTTGCCGATGAGGTCCATTATCCAGGCCTCATCCTTGTCGGCGATGCTGAAGGTCTCGCCCTCCGAAGCATAGCCGTATTCATTTGCAAGCGACACGATTACATCGATGGCTTCGCGTGCGGTGCGGGCCCTTTCGAGAGCTACGTAGATAAGCGTGCCGTAATCCATTACGGCACTCGTATCCATGAGTTCGAGCCGGCCGCCCCAGGTAGTTTCGCCAATGATGACCTGGTTGACGTTGATGTTGCCCACCCTCTGGTAGGTTACGGGCACCTGGGGGATGGCCCCGAGGGGACGGAAGGTGTCCCACTCGATGATCTGCCTCATGGCCCCGGCCTTCCAGTGGCCTCCGGGCAGGAAATACAGCTCGCCGAAGAGCATGTGGGAGTCGGCGGCATACGAAACCATGGAACTGCCGTCAGCACTGGCTCCCGGGGTGATTATGACGTTGGTACAGGCCCTTGAACGGTTGCAGACGAACAGCGCCGCCGCGGCCAGGGTCAAGCAAATCAGTGATCTTGATTTCATCTGAGCGATAATTTGGATTCTTACAAAATTAACAAAAAACGCGTGAAATGCAATCTTATGAAATAATTGCGTAAATTTGCGGACCATGAGATTCAAAGCCATACTTACCGTATTGCTGGCGCTGGCGGCCTTCTCCGCTGCGGCACAGGAGCAGCTCACGCCCGAACAGCGTGAAAAGCAGCTGTACGAGAACATCCAGAAGCAGGTCGACGACCTCACGCAGTCGCTCAAGCTCGAAGACTGGCAGGTCTTCTATCTCGACTCCATCCTGGTGAACAACTTCACCGCCATGTCGGCCGAATTCGAAGAGATGTCTAAAAACAGGGTGTCCAGCCAGGACCTGTACGTCTACATCCAGGACAAATGGATGGAAGAGAGCTACAATGCGATCCACAAGATCCTGGACGACGGGCAGTGGCAGAAATATCTCAAACAGGGGGCCGCGAAGGCCAAGAAGGCACGCGACAAGCGTGCGGAAAAAAGGGAGAATCAGAAATGACGAACGAACAGATCCAACAGGTCATCGACGAGCTCAAGGCTCTCAATGCCAAGACAGCCAAGGAAGTAGAAGAGGCTAGAATACGTTTTCTCGGAAAGAAGGGCTCCATCACCGCCCTTTTCGAAGAGTTCCGCACCATTGCCCCCGAGTACAAGAAACTCTACGGCAAGGCGCTCAACGTACTCAAGCAGGATGCCATAGCCAAGATAGAAGAGCTCCGCGAGGCAGCCGAACGCGACATCGCATCGGGCCGCGCCGAAGAGGACCTTTCACTCCCCGGTACAGGATATGAACTGGGCTCCAGGCATCCCGTTTCGATAGTCCGCCAGGAAATAGTGGACATCTTCCGCAAATTCGGCTACGACGTGGCCGAAGGGCCCGAAATCGAAGACGACAGGCACGTGTTCGAGGCTCTCAATTTCCCGCCGAACCACCCTGCCAGGGACATGCAGGATACGTTCTTCGTAAGCGCAGGCCACAGCAATCCGCTCCTCCTGCGCACCCATACCTCGAGCGTACAGGTCCGCGCCATGGAGAATCTCAAACTGCCCATCCGCGTCATCTGCCCCGGCCGCGTGTTCCGCAACGAGGCCATTTCCGCCCGCGCGCATTGCATCTTCCACCAGGTAGAGGGCCTTTATATCGACGAGAATGTCACCTTCGCCGACCTCAAGCAGGCCATCCTGCTCTTCGTCCGCGAAATGTTCGGGCAGGACGCCAAGATCCGCATGCGCCCGTCCTACTTCCCCTTCACCGAGCCTTCGAGCGAGGTGGACGTGAGCTGCAACATCTGCCACGGCAAGGGCTGCAACATCTGCAAGGGCACCGGCTGGCTGGAAATCATGGGCTGCGGCATGGTAGATCCCAACGTACTGGAAGCCAACGGCATAGACAGCAAGAAATACAGCGGTTTCGCCTTCGGAATGGGCATCGAGCGCATAGCCATGCTCAAGTGGCAGGTGAACGACCTTCGCCACTACTTCGAGAACGACCTCCGCTTCCTGCACGAATTCGACAGCGCGCTGGAAGTATAGCGACGCATCAATCAAGGCGATTCCACACTTTTTTTGAAAAAAAATTTGCGC
>JAILQG010000003.1 GCA_024699055.1 Bacteroidales bacterium | reverse complement strand
TGGTCTTCTTGGTGAGGATGTGGCTGTGGTAAGCGTGCTTCCTCTTGATTTTTCCCGATCCGGTAAGCGCGAAACGCTTTTTGGCACCGGAGTTGGTTTTAAGCTTTGCCATTTTGTTTGGTTTTAATTAATATTACAATTACCGTTTACACGGACTATTTCTTTTTAACCGGGGCGATCATGATATTCATGCGCTTTCCCTCGAGCGTGGGCATGGTTTCAGCCCTGCCGAACTCTTCCAGTTCCACCGCAAAGCGGAGCAGCTGTTTCTCGCCCTGGTCTTTGAACATGATGCTGCGGCCCCTGAAGAAGATTGTCGCCTTAACCTTGGAACCCTCCTGGAGGAACTCCTGGGCATGTTTGAGCTTGAACTGAAAGTCGTGCTCGTCGGTATTGGGCCCGAAGCGGATTTCCTTGATGACCACCTTGGTGGAGTTGGCCTTCATCTCCTTGGCCCTCTTCTTCTGCTGGTAGCTGTACTTCTGGTAGTCCAGAATCTTGCAGACGGGGGGATCGGCCTTGGCGCTGATTTCCACCAGGTCCAGCTCCATTTCGTCCGCCATTGCGAGAGCCTTGGAAATCGGATAGATGCCGGGCTCGGGGATGTTGTCTCCTACGAGACGCACCTGCGGGGCATGTATCTGATTGTTGATCGCAAGTTCGTTCTCGTCCTTCTTCTGGTTCAGACGGGGGTCCGGCTTGCGTCCGCCCGGTTTGTATGTGGGCTTCGGTCTGTAAGGTCCTGGCATTAACTAGCTTTTAAGTTCTTCTGCTACTGCAGCATCAATGTATTTTACAAATTCCTGTGCGGCCATAGTCCCGACGTTCACGCCGTCCCTTCTTACGGAGACGGTGCCGTCGGCGGCTTCCTTTTCGCCTACAATCGCAATCAGAGGCACTCTGAGAAGGGATATATCCCTGATTCTCTTACCGAGAGTCTCATTGCGGTCGTCTATGGAAGCGCGAATTTCGGAATTTTTCAGCAATTCGCAAACTTTTTTTGCATAATCTGCAAATTTCTCGCTGATTGGCAGCACTTTAACCTGATCCGGAGAGAGCCATAACGGCAGATGTCCGGCGGAATGTTCGAGGAGCACGGCGGTGAAACGCTCGATGCTTCCGAAGGGTGCGCGGTGGATCATGACGGGACGCTGCTTGCTGCCGTCGGCGTCGGTGTATTCGAGCTCGAAGCGTTCGGGCAGGTTGTAGTCGACCTGGATGGTGCCGAGCTGCCACTCGCGGCCGAGGGCATCCTTGACCATGAAGTCGAGCTTGGGGCCGTAGAACGCCGCCTCGCCGTATTCCACCTTGGCGGGAAGGTTCTTCTCGCTGCAGCTCTCGATGATGGCCCTTTCGGCCCTCTCCCAGTTCTCTTCGCTGCCGATGTACTTTTCGCGGTTCACCTTGTCGCGCAGGGAAATCTGTGCGGTGAACTTGTCGAACTTGAACACCCTGAACACATACTGGATGAGGTCGATGACCTTCTTGAACTCTTCCTTGAGCTGGTCGGGACGCACGTACATGTGGGCGTCGTCCTGGGTGAAGCTGCGCACACGGGTAAGCCCGTGGAGTTCACCGCTCTGCTCGTAACGGTACACCGTGCCGAATTCGGCCAGGCGGATGGGAAGGTCCCTGTATGAACGGGGCTTGGACGCGTAGATCTCACAGTGGTGGGGGCAGTTCATGGGTTTGAGCATGTACTCCTCGCCTTCCTGCGGGGTCTTGATGGGCTGGAACGAGTCTTTGCCGTATTTTGCCCAGTGACCGGAAGTTACGTAAAGCTGCTTGCTGCCGATATGGGGGCTCACCACCTGCATGTAACCCTGCTCCTCAAGCTTTGCGCGGAGGAACTTCTCCAGCTGGTAGCGGAGCACGGCGCCGCGGGGCAGCCACAGCGGCAGGCCAAGGCCAACACGGGTGCTGAAGGTGAAGAGCTCCATCTCCTTGCCGAGTTTGCGGTGGTCGCGCTTCTTGGCTTCTTCGAGCAGCACCAGGTACTCGTCGAGCATGCTCTTCTTGGGGAAGGTGATGCCGTAGATACGGGTGAGTTGCTGACGGTTCTGGTCGCCGCGCCAGTATGCGCCGGCGATGGCGGTGAGTTTCACGGCCTTGATGACATCGGTGTTGCGAAGGTGCGGACCGCGGCAAAGGTCGGTGAAGTGACCGTTGCTGTAGTAGGTTATGGTGCCGTCTTCGAGCTCGCTGATGAGCTCGCACTTGTACTCGTCGCCCTTTTCCTTGAAGTGCTCCATGGCCTCGGCCTTGGAGACGCTGATTCTCTTGAAGTCTTCCTTCCCATGGGCAAGTTCGAGCATCTTTTTCTCGACTGCGGGAAGGTCGGCGTCGGTAATGGTACGCCCGCCCAGGTCGACGTCATAGTAGAAACCGTTGTCGATGGCCGGTCCGATACCGAATTTCACGCCCGGGTAGATGGATTCGAGGGCTTCTGCCATAAGATGTGAAGAGGAATGCCAAAAAACCTTTTTGGCTTCGTCGTCCTCCCACTTGAGAAGCTTGACTTCTGCATCTTCGCCAATGGGGCGGGTCAAATCTACTGTAGTGCCGTTTACAGTGGCAGCCAGCACTTCCGCTGCCAGCCTCGGCGATATGCTTTCGGCGATTTCATAGGCGGTGACGCCTTCTACAAAGGGCTTTACACTGCCGTCAGGAAATGTGATTTTAATCATAGCCAGCAAAGATACGATATTTTTTCCGTATATTTGTGAATCATATGGCAGAAGAAAGAATCAACATTTGGAACGAAGCCGCCGTCCCCGGGCTGGTGCTGGGGCTTGTATCCATCGCCTACATGGTCGTAAACCTGCTGACTTCCAGGCTTGCCGGAACCGGCGGCACGGCCTTCCTCATCGGAGCTCTCGGCTTCGTGCCATGGGCGGTCAAATTTGCAGCCTGCATCATCCTCCTTAGGCACTTCCTGCTCGCCTTCTCCAGGCGCAACCCTTCGGCGGACAACCGCAGCGTCTTCCACTTCGGCATGGTCGTCGCACTGTATTCGGCACTGCTCTATTCCGGGTTCTATCTCGTATACGTGCTCTATATCGATCCCGACATGATCGCCTCTTCCATGGAAGCTGCAATGAGCGCGTATTCCGGAATGATGGATTCCAATATGATTTCCGCCATGGAGAACATGCAGGGCAGCATGCCCGCCATAGGGTTCTTCAGCAATCTTATCTGGTGCTGGCTGTTCGGCACCGTCCTGTCTGCCATTTTCTCACGGAACATCCCTGCCCCCATTCAGGACGATCCCTTTAAAGACAATCAATGATGGATATTTCTGTAGTCATTCCCCTGTTCAATGAAGCGGAATCCCTTCCGGAACTCGAAGCCTGGATCAGGAGGGTCATGCTCTCCGAGGGCTATTCCTACGAGATAATAATGATCGACGACGGCAGCAGCGATTCCTCCTGGGAGGTAATCAAGGGCCTGTCGGCTGCCAATCCGCTGGTGCACGGCATCCGCTTCAGGCGCAACTACGGCAAATCCGCCGCGCTGTACTGCGGTTTCGACAAGGCTCAGGGCGATGTGGTCATCACCATGGACGCCGACCTGCAGGACTCCCCCGACGAGATTCCCGGCCTCTACAAAAAGATAACCGAGGAAGGCTACGACGTGGTTTCCGGCTGGAAACAGCACCGTCAGGACAACAAGCTCACCAAGAATCTGCCGTCCAAGCTTTTCAACGCCACCGCCCGGAGGGTCACCGGCATCAAGCTCCACGACATGAACTGCGGCCTCAAGGCCTACAGCAAGGAGGTCGTCAAGAATATTGAAGTGTACGGGGAGATGCACCGCTACATCCCGTATCTGGCCAAGAATGCCGGATTCGCAAAGATCGGGGAACAGAAAGTCCATCACCAGAAGCGCAAATACGGCAAGAGCAAATTCGGGATGAACCGCTTCGTGAACGGTTTCCTGGACCTCATGAGCATCTGGTTCCTGAGCACCTTCGGCAAAAAGCCGATGTATTTCTTCGGCTACAGCGGGCTCTTCATGTTCCTCGTCGGCTTCATAATGGTAATCGTAATCATTGCCACCAAGCTCATACGCCAGGGTAACGGTCTGTACTACAGGCCGGTAACGGATCAGCCCCTCTTCTATCTCGCGCTGGTCGCCGTCATCCTCGGCGTCATGTTCTTCCTGGCCGGCTTCGTAGGGGAAATGATTTCCCGCAACTCCGGCGAGCGCAACCACTATAATATAAAGGAAGAGTTCTAGCTGCGGCGGAGTCTTCCAGACGGGCGGCCGGAAATTATTTTTCGGAAGGCTTTCCGAAAAACCAATTTCCGCTCCGCTGTCTCGCCGCAGCTAGATGCACCCCCCGGTATTCCGGTATTTTTTTCATTTTTTAGTACCTTGCGGTACAAAGTATTGAAATTTTTCTATATCTTTGCACCGACAAGAATTCTGAAAGATGAAAAAGGTACTCAATGCAGGGATCGGCAACGTTCCCTTCGTCATCGAAGAAGACGCATACCAGCGCCTGTCTTCCTATCTCGCCCACTTCAGGTCCAAACTCACAGCCGAACCGGGCCAGCTCAGGCCGGACGAAGTGATGGAAGACCTTGAAGAACGGATTGCCGAGCTCTTCAGCGCCGGCATTTCCCAGGGCCAGGTCATCACCATGGCTATGGTGGATAAAGTCATCGAGCAGCTCGGAATGCCGGACGGCAGCAGCGACTCCGATGCAAAAACCACCTCCCCCGACTCCGGCACAGCCGGTGAACCCATCCCCCATAAACTTTACAGGGATCCGCTGAACAAAGCCGTAGCCGGAGTCTGTTCCGGTCTGGCCGCCTATTTCGATATAGACGTAGTGCTCGTAAGGGTTTTATTCTTGGTAGTCACCCTGGTTTATGGCAGCGGAGCGCTCGTCTATCTCATTTTCTGGATTATCTGCCCCAACGCAACGACTCCCGTACGTCAGTGCGAACTGAGGGGAATAGTCCCTTCCGCTGAAAACATGTCAAAATACAAGACCAATGGAAAACAGTGAGAACATACGCAC
>JAILQG010000080.1 GCA_024699055.1 Bacteroidales bacterium | reverse complement strand
GAGGCCGGTGAAATCGACCGCGCCACGGTCTGCGTCTCCTCTCAGGTGGGCTGCAAGATGGGCTGCCGCTTCTGCATGACCGGCCGCGGCGGCTTCCACGGCCAGCTTGACGCCGCTCAGATACTCTCCCAATTCATTATGATCGACGAGGGGCCGCAGCTGACCAATGCCGTCTTTATGGGAATGGGCGAGCCGCTCGACAACTGGGCGAATGTGCGCAGGGCGCTGGAAGTCATAACCTCCGACTGGGGATTCGGATGGAGTCCCAAGCGTGTGACGCTTTCCACGGTGGGAGTGGTTCCCAGACTGAAAGAGTTCCTCGACGAAAGCCGCTGCCACCTGGCAGTGAGCCTTCACAACCCCTTCCCGCAGGAGCGTCTGGAGATGATGCCCGTCCAGAAGGGATACCCCATCGAAGAGGTCATAAACCTGCTCAGGCAGTACGATTTCACAGGACAGCGGCGCGTCAGCTTCGAATACATAATGTTCGACGGATGGAACGACACCCGCCGCCACAGCGACGCCCTCGCACGGCTGCTGCACGGGCTTGAATGCCGCATCAACCTCATCCGCTTCCACGCCATTCCGGATTTCCCGCTCAAGCCTTCACCCGCTCAGACAATAGAGACATTCAAGGCACGGCTCAACTCCGCCGGCATTACCACCACCCTCCGCGCATCCCGCGGGGAAGATGTGATGGCCGCCTGCGGACTGCTGGCCGGAAAAGGACTTATAAAAGAGATAAAATGAAGCACTGCAACATCATCCTCACTGTTTTGATCGCATCGGCGATATGCATTTGCGCACCTTCCGCAAAGGCCCAGGAACAGCCTCTGCGCCCGAAGGTGGGACTTGTACTCTCCGGCGGAGGAGCCCTTGGAGCCGCCCACATCGGAGTGCTCAAGATGCTCGAAGAGTATGGCATAAAGCCCGACTGCATAGTAGGCACCAGTATGGGATCGATCATCGGAGGAATGTACGCCATCGGCTACAGCGCGGCGGAAATCGATTCGATCATCTCCAACCAGGACTGGGGTTTCGTAATGAGCGACAAGGTTCCGCGCGAGAACAGCTACTTCGAGGACAAGCAGGATGACGCCAAATACGTGCTCAAAATCCCCTTCTCCATAGGCCTTTACGGACGCAGGAAACAGGCTCCGGACAAGAATCTGATAGGCCCCCTGCCGCTCGACAAGCCGCAGGAGCGCTCCGGATCGGTGCTCGACAATGTGCCGATCGCGGCCATCAACGGACAGAACATCTACAACCTCTTCAAGAGCCTCTCGGTAGGCTATCAGGACTCCATCGACTTCAACCAGATGCCGATTCCCTTCGCCTGTGTGGCGGTCGATCTGGTGAGCAAAAAGGAGATAGTATGGCGCAGCGGCTACTTCGTGGATGCGATACGCTCATCGATGGCCATCCCGGGAGTCTTCTCGCCCGTTCACATAGACGATATGGTGCTTATCGACGGCGGAGCCAAGAACAACTTCCCGGTTGACGTGGCCCGCACTCTCGGGGCCGACATAGTGATCGGAGTCAAGCTGGGCAAGCCCGAAGAGGAGGAGAGCACAGGCGAGGTCAACAACCTCGGCGATATGTTCAGCAGCATCTACGATATGTACGCCCACGAAAAGTACGATGCGGCGGTCCAGGGGACGGATATCCTGATACAGCCCAGCACCAAGGGCTACGGAGTGATGAGTTTCGACAAGGAGAGCATCGCCAAACTCGTTGAAAACGGATGGAACGCAGCCCTCGAGAAGGAAGAAGAGCTCAAGAACCTCAGCAATTATCTCAAAGAGTGCAAGGAAGATATGGACGACAGGCTCATAGGGCCCAGGTTCGTCCGTTCGGGAAGGCGCAAGGCGGTACATCTCGACAGGGATACCATCACCCTCGGCAACGTCACATATACCGGCATAGAGGGCGGAGCGGCCAAGATGCTGCTCAAGAAGAGCTCCCTAAAGTCGGGAGCCAGGATAGCCGGCACCGACATCGACAGGGAAATCCGTAACTTCTACAATACCACAGCCTTCAAGTCGGTCACCTACTCCCTCAAGGGACAGCAGGAGCCATACGATATGGACATTGAATTCGTTCAGGGCCCCGGCTCCGAACTGGGAGTGGGCTTCAGGGTCGATACGGAGGAGGCCGCAGTGGTGCAGGTAGGCGTGGCCATCAACAAATTCGCCCTCTACGGCTCGTCGCTGACCTTCTCCGGCAAGATGTCGGTCAACCCCATTTTCGACCTCAAATACACCTATTCGAGCCACTCCAACTGGAGGTTCAACGTGGATTACCGCTTCAGGCTCTCCAACCCCAGGATCATCCACGAGACCAACAGCATATACTCCTACAACAGCAACGCCGTCACGGCAAACGCCTCCACCCAGAGGCTGCGCCAGTTCTATTTCGAACTTGGCGGAAAGTTCCTCAATTACGGATACGGGCGAAGTGCCGCAGACGACGACACATACTTCTCGTATGACTGGAACCTGAGGCGGCGCAACTTCCTCGGAGCATACGCACTCGCCAGCTCCAACACCCTGAACGACAATTACTTTGCTACCAGGGGCCTCTATGCCGGAGCATCATTCGACTACATGATCGACCTGCTCGGCGGGCAGAAGCCGTTCGGCATCCTCAATATCAATTACACCCAGGTCCTGGGCATAGGCAGGCACTTCGCCCTCATCCCCACGGTGCAGAACCGCACCCTATTCGGCGACAGCGTCCCCTTCGCATTTATGAACGTGATGGGCGGAGCCATCCCCGGCCGTTATCTCGACCAGCAGATGCCCTTCGCGGGATTCAACTACGTTTCGCTGTTCAAGAAGACCCTAACCGCAGCCGACATTGAGATGAGGATCAACCTCACAGGCCGCCACTACGTTACCGCCACTGCGGCTTACGCAATTGACGGCGACGGATTCAAGGACCTCTTCGCCGACAGCGGAATAATCGGAGTCAAGGCAGGATATCTCTACAAGACCATCGTGGGCCCCCTGGGAGCCTGGCTGAACTGGTCCACCTTCGACCACAAGGTCGGCTTCTACGCCCAGTTCGGATATTCGTTCTAAGCGGCAGTACCGGAAACAAAAAAGCCCCGCAGAATCATCTGCGGGGCTTTTAACGTGTCTCAGACACTGAAATGTAGTCCCTCGCGGAGTTGAACCGCGGACCTCTACATTATCAGTGTAGCGCTCTAACCAACTGAGCTAAGAGACTGTATATAAAAAAGGAAGATCAGTACAAGCAAGCAAGAGAAGCTCTCTTGGGAATCTTGCTCCAAAAAGGAGGTGTTCCAGCCACACCTTCCGGTACGGCTACCTTGTTACGACTTAGCCCCAGTTATCGGTTTTGCCTTAGGCCGTTCCTTGCGGTCGCGGACTTCAGGCACCCCCAACTTCCATGGCTTGACGGGCGGTGTGTACAAGGCCCGGGAACGTATTCACCGCGCCATGGCTGATGCGCGATTACTAGCGAATCCAACTTCACGAAGTCGAGTTGCAGACTTCGATCCGAACTGAGATGGGTTTTCGAGATTTGCATCCTGTCACCAGGTAGCTGCCCTCTGTACCCACCATTGTAACACGTGTGTCGCCCCGGACGTAAGGGCCGTGCTGATTTGACGTCATCCCCCCCTTCCTCACACCTTACGGTGGCAGTCTCGCCAGAGTCCCCATCATTACATGCTGGTAACTGGCAACAAGGGTTGCGCTCGTTATGGCACTTAAGCCGACACCTCACGGCACGAGCTGACGACAACCATGCAGCACCTCGACAAGTGCCCCGAAGGGCGTCACTATCTCTAGATCTCTTCACTTGCCGTTCGAGCCCGGGTAAGGTTCCTCGCGTATCATCGAATTAAACCACATGTTCCTCCGCTTGTGCGGGCCCCCGTCAATTCCTTTGAGTTTCATCGTTGCCGACGTACTCCCCAGGTGGAT
>JAILQG010000055.1 GCA_024699055.1 Bacteroidales bacterium | reverse complement strand
AGACGAGGTGCTGGTGCCCATGGTGCGGATTCTGGAGCATCCCACCTACAGCGCGCGTGCGGTTGTTGCCGAAGCTCCGGAAGATACCTCAAACGCCCTGTCCGACCGCGAGAAGGAAATCCTTGCAAGCGTCGCCAAAGGACTACTGAACAAGGAGATAGCCGACAAGCACAACATCTCCATCAACACGGTGATAACCCATCGCAAGAATATCACCCGAAAGATCGGAATCAAGACGGTGGCCGGCCTGACGGTTTACGCGATACTCAATAACCTGGTGGATATCAACGATATACCGCAACAGTAAGAAACTGTTTCAAAGATGACGCTCAACCCTCCGGGACAGAAGATTCTGCTGCACGTGTGCTGCGCGCCGTGCTCCGGCGCCATCATCGAGAAGATGGTGGCTGAAGGGCTGCGGCCGACTCTGTTCTGGAGCAACTCCAACATCTGCACGGCGGAAGAAAACGCCAGACGTCTGGATGTCCTTAAGCCCTATGCCGCCGAATTCGGCGTCCCGGTGGTGGAGGACGAGTACGACCACGGCAAGTGGCTGGAGTATGTGGGGGCGGAGCTGTCCGGCGGGCGGGCCGATGCGCCATCCCTCGGGAGTTATCCCGAGCGGGGGGAGCGCTGTGCTGCGTGCTTCAGGTTCCGCCTGATGCGGGCTGCGCACTATGCCGCGGCCGAGGGTTTCGACTGCCTGACCACCTCGCTGGCATCTTCCCGATGGAAATCGCTGGAGCAGGTAGATGAAGCCGGCCGTGCTGCGGCCTCAGGAGTACCGTCCCTCGTCTACTGGGCGCAGAACTGGCGCAAAGGGGGGCTTCAGCCACGGCGGAACGAAATAATCAAAGAGCGGAACTTCTACAACCAGACCTTCTGCGGCTGCGAGTTCTCGCTTGACAAATCGCATGAAAACAACAAATAAATAGATTCACAATGAAAACAGTACTTGTATCTGGTGGAGCGGGCTTCATAGGAAGCCATGTTACCGTGGAACTTACGCAGGCGGGTTACAACGTGGTGATAGCCGACGATTTCTCGAACTGTGACGAAACCAACTACAACGGTGTCTGCAAGATCCTTGGCAAGGAGCTTCCTCTCGTAAAGATGGACTTTTGCGACGCGGAAAAGGTGGACGGCCTCTTCAGAGAATTCAAGATAGACGCCGTCATCCATTTCGCCGCATTCAAGGCCGTCGGTGAAAGCGTAAGCGAACCCCTCAAATACTACCGCAACAACCTGATGAGCTTCATGAACATCCTGGAGCAGGCCCGCAAGCACGGCGGCAACGTGCTGTTTTCGAGCAGCGCCACCGTCTATGGCCAGCCGGATAAATGCCCGGTTACCGAAAACACTCCGCGCAAGCCGGCCGAGAGCCCCTACGGCAACACCAAGGTGATGTGCGAGGATATCCTCCGTGACAGCATCAAGGCATATCCCGGCGTACGCGGAATCGCGCTCCGTTATTTCAACCCCATAGGCGCGCATCCTTCCGCCCTCATCGGCGAACTGCCCCGCGGAGTGCCCAACAACCTGGTGCCTTTCATCACCCAGACCGCCATCGGCAAACGCGAGAAACTCAGTGTGTTCGGGAACGACTATCCCACCGAGGACGGCACCTGCAAGCGGGATTTCATTGATATCGTGGATCTTGCGAAGGCGCATGTGTGCGCCGTGGCCCGCATGCTCGAAGGCAGGATGGAGGAGAATTACGAAATCTTCAACGTGGGCACCGGCACTCCGCTGAGCGTCATGGAGCTGGTCAATACCTTCGAAAAGGTGAACGGTGTGAAGGTGAACTGGGAGTTTGCCCCCCGCCGCGCCGGTGACATCACCGCCATCTGGGCGGATCCGACCCTCGCCAATGAAAAGCTGGGCTGGAAGGCCACCCGCACCACCGCGGAAACCCTTGCATCCGCCTGGGCCTGGGAGAAGCATCTCAAGGAAATAGGGAAATAATGTACGTTGGCCTGATCTCCGACACCCACGGCCGCTTCGACCGTGAGTTCGCCGATTTCCTGAAACCGGTGGACGTCGTGTGGCATGCGGGCGACTGGGGAGGAGGTCCCGGCTTTGTGCAGCAGATTCGGGAATGCAAGCCGGTGATTGGCGTCCACGGCAACTGCGACGGTCTTGATATCCGCGGTGAATTCCCTGAATATCAGTTCTTTACTGAAGAAGGCTCGAAGATTCTCATCACTCATATAGGAGGCTCGCCGGGGCATTACTATCCGCGTGCGCAGGAGCTCATAAAGGCCACCAGGCCGGACATCTTCGTGTGCGGCCATTCCCATATCCTCAAGGTGCAGTGGGACGATAAATACGGGATGATGTATCTGAACCCGGGAGCCGCGGGCCTTCAGGGCTGGCAGGTCATGCGCACGGCGCTCCGCTTCAAGCTTGAAAGCGGAGAAATCAGCGGACTTGAAGTGCTGAACGTGCCCAGGGGCTGATTATTCTATACTCAGGAATTCCACTCCCTGGGTCGTGTCGAGCAGATCCCCAAGGAGAGTCACGTAATTGTTCTGGCGGACTTTCACGTTTACGGAGGCCTTGTATCCACCATCTTCCATTGCCGATACGGAGTAGGACCATACTTTTATCCTGCGCTCCTTCATTGCCTCCAGTGCGCCCAGGAGCGCCTCCCTGGAGTCGGCCTTGAAGGTCACCATGACCGGTTTCTCACTGATCTGCGGCAGTACGAAGTGCAGGACTTCGAGCCCGATCAGCACCAGGAGCGTGCCTACAGCCGCCAATAGGTACATCCCACCTCCGCATCCGAGACCGATGGCGGCAGTAACCCAGAGCCCCGCGGCGGTGGTGAGGCCGTGAACGGAATTCTTCTGGAAAATGATTACTCCGGCGCCCAGGAAACCGATGCCTGTAACCACCTGTGCGGCAACGCGTGAGACATCGAAACGCCCCGCCTGCAATCCCTCGAATCCGTAGGCCGAAATAATCATGAACAGGGCCGAACCCATAGCCACCAGGAAATGGGTCCGGATACCGGCCTCCTTGGATCTGAATTCGCGTTCCAGGCCTATTACCGCTCCCATTGCGGCGGCGGCGAGGATCCTCAATATAAACTCGACAGTCATATTCATAGTCTTGCAGTCGTTAAGTTAAAACAGTCCCGGAGTAATTCCCAGCCATTTGAGCACCGTCTGGCCCCAGAGCAGGATAATCAGCCAGGAAATGGTCATCAGGGTGATGCCGAATTTGAAGGCGTCCGTCATGCTGTACTGATTGGTGGTATACAGCAGCGCGGCCGGTTTGCTGTTGAAAGGCAGCACGTAGCAGTGCTCTATCAGCATCGCCACCGGAAGGGAGAGGCTCACCGGAGAATAGCCGAACCTCTGGGCGACCCCCAGCGCGATGGGAACGAAAATCATGGTGCGGATGGTCTTGCTCTGGAAAATCAGACCGGAGTACATCATGAAGAAGGTAAGTATCACATACAGAACCCAGAACGGAGTGCCGTCGCCGATTCCGAGCGAGTCGAACAGGGCGTTCACCATGGTTCCGGGAAGGCCGGTCGCGTTGAGGCCGGTGCCGAGCACGTAAGCGCCGCAGCTGAAGATCATCAGGTGCCAGGGGATGTCCACATCGTTCCATTTCACTACCCCGATGCCAGGCAAGAGGGCGATTACCGCACCTATGAGGGCTACGGTCGTCGCATCCACCCCGTGCAGGCTGTCGGTGCACCACATGAGCAGCACGCCGCCGAAAATGGCCACCGCCTTCCATTCTTCCTTCGTCATCTTGCCCATGGCTTCGAGCTCGGTCTTGAGCCTGTCCATGCCGCCCTCGATCTGCGGTTTCTGCTCTTCCTTTTTCATGGGGAAGAACACGTACATGCTGAGCAGCAGGCCGATGACGAGGATGAGGACGCTCATGGGACCGCAGCTGATGAGCCAGTCGCTGTAGCCGAATTCGGACGTGGTGGCCCCGAAGATGAGGGAGATGGCGAGCAGATGGGCACCGCTGCCGGTATAGAAGGCGTTGGCGCCGATGTTCACCTGGAACAGCTCCTGGATCACGAGGTTGCGGGCGAAGTTGTTCCGCTTGCCCCCGTATGCGCCATAGATGGCGCAGACCGTCATCATGATGGGCAGGAGGATGGCGGCCTTCACCGTGGTGGCCGAGATGAACATGCTGAGCACCAGATTGATGAGCAGGAAGCTCCAGAGCACGCCCTTGGCCGTTTTGCCGAACTTGAGCACGAAAGCCAGGGCCAGGCGTTTCGCGAATCTGGTCTTCACGAGCATGCTGGCCAGGATGAAGCTCAGGATGTTCAGCCACATTACCGGATGGCCGAGCTGTGCGAAGGCCTCTTTCTGGGAAGTGACTCCGCACAGCACGGTTCCGAGTACTACGAAAAGGGAGGTCAGGTAATTGGGTATCGACTCCGTCATCCACAGGATGAGCGCCGCCACGAAAATGGCCAGCATGGCGTAGTTGCTGCGGATGAAGGCCGGAAGGCCCAGTTCCTGGAGCCTTGCCAGCGCCTTGCCGGTGACGCTCCCTTCGGTGATGTTTTCTATGAACCCTATGTGTCCGAACCAGTAGATGAGCACGAAGGCAATGACCGCCATGGGGACGCCGAGCCTCGCCATCCATTTTTCAAAGCCGGATTTCTCCATCTTGGGTAGCTTCTCGATACGGTAGTTGTTCATATCGAGCGGATCGTATGCCTCTGTTCCGGGCGCCATTGTCTTCGTGTCTTCTGCCATTTTACTTCCAGTTCTTGTAGGGGTTCTTCATGAGCATGGAGTTGAAGTATTTGGGATCGCCCGTAACTTCTTCTCCCAGCCAGGCTGGCTTGTCGAAAGGCTCGTTCTCGTCGGCGAGTTCCACTTCGGCCACGGTGAGGCCGTCATTGTCGCCGTAGAACTCGTCCACTTCCCAGGTGTGAACGCCGTCGGTGTTCTTTACCAGGTAGCGGGTCTTGTCGATCACGCCGGGTTCGGCCAGGTCGAGCAGCGCCTTCACCTCGTCCACGGGAATTTCCTTTTCCCACTCGAAGCGCGCGGCGCCGGAGGCGTTGCCTATGCCCTTTACGGTGATGAAGCCTTTCTCGCCCTTTACGCGGATGCGGACGGTCCTTTCGGGCACGCTGCAGAGATAGCCCTGGGTGATGCGGGTGGCCTTGAAGGCATCTGCCTTGAAGTCGCCCTTAACGAGGAATTTTTTCTCTATTTCCTGTGCCATGGCCTATTCGTTTGCAAGGGGTTTGTCAATCATGCCGATCACGCGCTTGATGGCCTGGAGGTAGTTGATGTTCTCAACCCCTTCGAGGCCGCAGTCGGCGACGGTCTTCTTGATGTCTTCGATTTCGGTGGATTCACTGTTGATGGTGACCACCTTTGCACCGTTGATGAGCACGTTGCCCACTTCGCAGATGGTGTTGTTCACCATGTAGCCGAAACGCTGCTTGTGAACCCTTACCGCTGCGAGATCGGGGCAGGCCTTCACCATGGCGATGAACTCGTCATAAGTATAGGTGTCCTTCGTGAGTTTGGGCATCTCCACCATGAAGGCGGGGAACACTTCCTTCTCGAGCACCTCGCGGCTGATGGGGAATTCGCCCTTCATGAGGGGGTTCCACTGCTCGAAACCGTCGACCGTCTGGACATAGGTCTTGATGTCCATCTTGCCGTTACGGATCTTGGTGTTGTTGATGTCGTTCTTGGCGGAGATGATGTAAATCTCGTCGCTGGTGCGCTCCCAGACCTTTTCTGGCACGGGGACGCTCAGGCGCGCCATTCTCTTGTGCGCCTGACAGAAGCACTGGCCGAAGCTGCGGAATTCGAAGCGCGGCTTGCTCTCTTCACCTATCTTAAGATCTGCCATGATTCCTTGTCTTTACTGTTTGACATCGGCATCCTCGGTTCCGTCGGTGGAATTGGCCGCACCCGGGGTGGGGGTTTCGGTAATCATCCACTTGCCGGTGCCGTCGGGAATGCGGCTCCAGGAACCCTTGTTGTTGGCGAGGGATGCGCCCCATGCGCCGCTGTCGTCCTTGTCGCCGCGCTGGAACTGGTCGATCTTGTTGCCGTCGGGCGAGAAAAGCTCGATGAGGACGGCCTTCTTGGCGGAGAAGCCGGTGCTGAAGCCCCTCTCGGTGGTGCCCTTGCCGCCTATGATGGCGAAGAAGCCCTTGGGCTCGACCACCTCGCCGTCGATGCCGGTCCAGGTGAGACCCTCATCCTTGTTGATGGTGACGCCGGTGAGCTTGATGGGGAAGTCGCTGCCGTTGTAGAGTTCGAAGAACTTCTCCTCGTCGGCGCCTGCACCGCTGACCTCGTTGAGTTTGAGTTTGGACCAGTCGGTGGCGGGATCGCCTACCTTGAAGGAGTACTTGTCGGAGGTGGTGGTGAAGCCGGCCTCGTTGACGACGGTGACGGTGAAGCTGACCTCGGTACCGTCTGCCTGTGCCGGAATGACGGCGGACCAGCTGTTGCCGGAACCGGTCATGGCGGCGTCGGTGTCGTTGTACTTGAGCGTGGCGGACGTCACGGCCTGGATGCCGGAAACCGTCGCGGTCACGGTGACGGCGTCATGCGAAGTGGGCGCCTCGGGAGTGAAGACCACCTTTTCGATCGTGGAGGGGCCTTTGAACATTTCGTCCTTAACGCAGCCCGTTAAAGCCAGGATGGCTGCAGTCGCAATAAAGAATATCTTTTTCATGATCATTCAGAATTAAGGGTTAGAAGTCGATTTCGCAGCGGAGAGCGATCATGCTGTAGTCCACACCTGCCTTGCCGGCGGGATCTACGACCTTGGTGTAGTCCTTGGTGGGAGCACCGGAGGCATCGTGACCGACATTGAGCTTGCCCTTGCCGTTGGCGTAGCGGTCGTTGTTGTTGAACTGATAGTTGAGCTGGAACTTCACGTTGTTGTTCACCCACCAGTTGAGACCTACCGCATAGGCTTCGGCTGAGCCGCCGAATACTTCGCCGTCGTTGAGGTCAACGGTCTCGTAGCGGAGGCAGAGTTCGAGGTCGCCGCATTTTCCGCCGGGTCTGATCTTGGTGTACTTGCCGCCGTTGGCGTCGTAGCGCTGGCTGCCGCCGAAGAGCAGGTAGCCTGCCTGTACGTACCAGCCGCCGAAGTGCTTGGTGGCGGGGTCGACAGCATCCGGCTTGAAGAACACGTTGTCGCCGATGTAGGCTGCCTCGTAGCGGAGACCGCCCCAGTGGCCTGCGAGCTCAGCAGTCCAGAGCAGATTGTGATCATATCCGGGCAGGGTGTTGGTGTCGAGGTACTTCTTGCGGTTGATGCTGGTGGAGTTGCGGGCGCTTGCACGGTAGAAGCCGTATTCGCCGGTCGCCACGCTGGTGATGGGAGTGCGGTAGGAAACGGCGCCGCCGATGTGGAGGCTTGCGTTCTTCGCGTTGTAGAGCGGGCGGAAGACGAGCTTTCCGGTAAGGGAGTAGCCGCTGTTACGGCCGTAGTCCTTGTTGTTGTCGGCGATATTCGTCCACTCTTCTTCACCTGCGATTTCAGTGGTGAATGCACCTGCGGAGATCCAGATCCAGTCCTTGGCGTACTTGGCGTTTACGCCCAGATGACGGGAAGGAGCGAGGGCGGAGCAGACCATCGGCCTCTCCATGAACTGGAGATAACGGCTGGTGGTATTGCGCTGGATGGAGAAGTTCTCCTTGAAGTTACCGACCTGAAGGTCGAGGTTGGGGATGCCGGTGTAACGGATGATGGCGTCTTTGAGTTCCACGAGGCCGTTGGCCAGGTCCATGTCGAACTCGCCGTACCATTTCTCGTCGATCTGGCCCTTCACCGCGAAACGGGCGCGGCGGATGCTCGTGCCGTTACCGATGGCGTCGGCATAGTCGGGTGCGCCGAAGTAAACGGCTCCGTCAGCCTGTGCACGGACGTCGAACCAGAGTTTGTAGCCGCTCACGGGCGACTCCATTACAAGGATGCCGTCCTGGGCTTCGACGTCGAGGCGGTCGGACTGCACTGCAACGCCATACTGGTTGTACTTCTGCTGAGCAAAGGCCGCGGTTGCGGCGATCGTCAGCGTTGCCAAAATGAGTAAGATTTTACGCATAGATCAAATTATTAAATGGTTTTGGTTAATTGTATTTTGTGCGTTGTTATTAAATGTAAAGGTAGGAAAAAAAACCTCTACTTGAAAAGTTTTTTGACCAGTTCGGGGATGTCCGCGACCTTTGTGACCGTTATGCCTTCAACTTTCGGAAGCTTTTCGAAACTGCTCACATAGATTTTTTTGAAGCCGAGACGGGCTGCTTCGGCCACGCGCCGGTCGGTCTGGGGGACAGGGCGGATTTCGCCGCTCAGGCCCACCTCTCCGGCAAAGCAGACGTCCTCCGGGAGGGCGAAGTCGAAGTTGCTGGAAAGCACCGCGGCCACCACGGCAAGGTCGGCCGCCGGTTCGCTTACCTTGAGCCCTCCGGCCATGTTCAGGAAGACGTCCTTTGCCGCAAGATGGAATCCCGCCCTCTTTTCCAGGACTGCCAGGAGCATGTTCAGGCGTCTGTAGTCGAAGCCCGTCGCGCTGCGCTGTGCGGTTCCGTAGACAGCCGACGACACCAGCGCCTGAACCTCGAACAGAAGCGGCCTGGTGCCGTCGAGAGATGCGCAGATTGCCGCTCCGCTGAGACCTTCGCCGTGCAGCGGAATGAGCAGTTCGGAGGGGTTGGCGACTTCTCGGAGACCCACGCCCGTCATTTCGAACACCGCAATCTCGCTGGTGCTGCCGAAGCGGTTCTTGATGCTGCGGAGTATCCTGTACGAGCCCCGGTTTTCGCCCTCGAACTGGAGTACCACGTCCACGATGTGCTCGAGGATTTTCGGGCCTGCGATGAAACCGTCCTTGGTGATGTGGCCTATCAGGATTACCGGAACCCCTGTTTCCTTGGCAAAGCGCAGAAGCATTGCGGCGACTTCCTTTATCTGGCTCACCGAACCCGGGGCGGAATCGACGCTTTCGGTGTACATCGTCTGTACGGAGTCGACTATCATCAGGCCCGGCCTGCTTTCGGTCGCTTCCGCTATCACGTTGTCTATCAGGGTTTCGCAGTAGAGGCTGATATTGTCCTGCACTTCGCCGCCATTGCCGCTCCCGGAGAGCCGGTTGGCCCTCATCTTCACCTGCCTGGCGCTTTCCTCGCCGGTGACATACAGGGTGGCCAGTTCCCTTGCGCAAAGCGGAATCTGCAGCGACAGGGTGCTCTTTCCTATGCCCGGCTCGCCGCCTATGAGCACCAGGGAGCCCGGTACCATGCCCCCGCCGAGCAGCCTGTCCACCTCGGGCATTCCGAGGTTGATGCGCTCTTCCTTCGAATAGTCGATTTCCTTGAGCCTCAGCGGCTTGCGCTCTGTCGATACGGCCTTTGCCACGCCCTTCGTGCCGGCGGCGCCCTTCTTCGGCTCCACCGTCATCTCCTTCATCGTGTTCCATTCCCCGCACGCGGGGCACCTTCCCAGGAACTGGGGATACTCGTTTCCGCAATTGGTGCAGTACCAAACTGTCTTTGTCTTTGCCATAGCTTTCAAAGTTACAAAAAAAAAGCCTGCAGCAAAAGCGACCTTTACCCGGAATAGGGTCGCGAAGCGACGGGAGCGTTGCTGCAGGCTATTGTTCAACTGCGAAAAACTGCCGGTCGCGAAATACCTTCGGGGCCGGCAGAATCTCAAATGAAAAGAATTAGTGCGGTATATTGTTCAGAACTTATCCTTATACTTTGCGAAAAGTTCTGCAGCAATTGCTTTTGCGTCGCCTGACGGCTTCGCCGGGAAGGTGCCGGTGCGGTCGGTCCACCAGCTCTTTTCAAAGGTGGTGACATCCTCGCAGAAGGCATTGTAATGGGCGTCGTCCCATTCGGCACCCTCGTCGAGGCAGGCCTCCATGGCCTTGAAGAACTTCTCCCAGCGAACCTTGTAGAAGGTGGCGGTGAGTCCGTTCAGGGTACGGGCCGCATAGTCGTTCAGCAGCTGGTCCTTGTCGCTCCAGGTGGTGATGAGGTTGCGGGCGTTGGACTCGAAGTAGTCCTCTTCCGCAGGGGTGCTTCCCCATGAGCGGGCGTCTGCAATCCATTTACCCACAAGGAAATAGGGATGAGTGGCGATTACGCGGTCGATGTCGTCCATCACGGAGAGCATTTCGGATGAAAGGGCTTTCATAGTCTCACGGTCCCTTTCGGCGTATGCGCTGTCGTAGCGGAGTTTGAGGTCGCCGAAGTAATTGGCCAGCAGCTGCCTGGTGACATTGGCGAGGTCGAAGGTATAGGCGGAATTCTTGCCGTTTACCTCCAGCAGCTTCTCCATGGCCTTCGCCAGGTTGGAATTCTTGTATTCGATCCTGGCGTTGCAGTAGTAGGTGCGGGACCTGCCTATGTTCGGCCTCTGGCTCAGATAGGGCGACTGTCCGGGGGTGGAGCGGCCTATGTAAACGCTGTCTATCAGTATCTTCCAGGCCTCCATGGCCTCTTCGGA
>JAILQG010000011.1 GCA_024699055.1 Bacteroidales bacterium | reverse complement strand
GCGGTGTTGCTGAGGTAGTGGAACGCGAACTTGATTTTCTTGCCAAGATAGGCGGAGAGATCGACGTCGCCCGAACGGACGAAGTCCCAGCCGGAGCCTGCGGGCCAGGTGGGAACCTCGACCTTCTCCCACTTCGCACCGTTGTCGGTGGTTACCTCAACTGAGAGGTAATCGGTAACGGCGTTGCCGTTCATGTAGTTGACGGCGTTCTCGAAGGTGAGCATCGCGACGGTCTCTTCGGTGAGGTCGATTTCGGGAGAAATCAGGTAGGAGTCGGCGTCGGTGTTGGCGTTGTTGATGTAGGCGGTGGCCTTCATGCCGTACTTGGCATCATAGCTCCAGGGGTTGCCGACGATGTCCTTGATTTCGAACTCGCCCTGGCCGTGGCCGATGAAGGGCTCCTCGAAGATGACACCTGCGGGCTTGGCTTTTACGCCGTCGCGGATGACCACGATGCGCTGGCTCTTGCCGCCGAAGTTGATCTTGACCTCACCCTCGCTCAGAGTGTCGGCCTGGGCGATGAAGTTGAGGGTGTAGTTGCCGGCCGCGCCGCTGGCGGGATCGACCTTGACCCAATCGGGAGCGGTGGAAGTCCACGACTCCTCGATGGTCATCGTGGTGGAAGCGGAATTCTGGCCCTTGGCGATGGTGATGTAGGTGGAGCCGAGGGTGATGCCGTCCAGATGGTTGAGCTGCTCCTCCATGGACTGGCACCCCGTAAAGAGGGTAGCCACTGCTGCAAAGGCAGCCACGAGTATTTTGTTGAGTTTCATATTCCGGACTTGATATTAGTTGAACATGTACTTGATGCCCAGCTGCATGTACCAGAGGCTGGTGTATGTCTTGCTGAGCTCCCAGGTGGCTGCGTTTTCAGGCAGGGTCGACTTGAAGACGGGAACACCGTCGGGATCGAGGCTGGACTGAACGAGCGGCCTGATGTTGTAGTAGCTGCCGGTGATGCTGCGGAGACCGACGTTGCTGTAGCCCCAGCTGGAATTGAGCAGGTTGCTCAGGTTCTTGATATCCACGCTGAGCTGGAGAGTGTTGGTGGAGCCGCCGATCTTCACGATGAAATCGTGGGCATAACGGAAGTCGAAGGAGTGACGCAGGGGTGCGGCGACGCTGTAAGCCTCGGCATACTGGCCCTTATGGGAGGACAGGTACTTGTCCTGGGCGGCGAATGCCTTGTAGGCGTCCATGTCGGCCTGGCTCTTGAAGCGGAAGGGAGCGCTGCTGCCCTGGAGACCCATTTCGGAATCGGCGGGGATGTACATGAGGTCGAGCTCGGCCACGCCGTCGTTGTTGAAGTCGCCCTGATAGGTGTAGGAGTAGTTGGCGGGGCTCATGGCCTCGTAGAAGAGGCTGAAGTGATCCTTGCCGAGGGGCTCCTTGATGGTGTAGTTCACGTTCGCGAAGATACGGTGAGGAGTCACGTACTGCGAATTGTGCAGGGTCATGAAGTTGGGGCCGTCGATGGTCGGAATGCCCTCGTATGCCGAAGAAGCGTTGCTGCCGGGCATGCCGGTGAGCTCCTTGGAGACGGTGTGGGTGTAACCGACGGTTATGTTGAGGTTCTTCAGGGGCGTACCGGAGAGAACCGCGCTGGCGATGTAGCCGTAACCCTTGTTGGTGTTGCTCAGCACGAGGGCGTTGCCGGGATCGGTGCTGTTTGCCGGATAGTTGATGTAGGCGTCTTTCGGATAGATGTGACGCTTGTCGGCGCCGCTGTAGGTGGCCCAGCCGGAGTTGTCTTCGATATTCCAGTTGGTGATGTAGACGCCGTTGATGGTCTTGTTATAGGTGAACTCGCCGGTGAAGGTGAGCGGGAAGCTGACGGGAAGGACATAGTCGATTCCGATGGAGCTCTTCCAGACCT
Organism: Bacteroidales bacterium; assembly: GCA_024699055.1. Taxonomy (GTDB): domain Bacteria; phylum Bacteroidota; class Bacteroidia; order Bacteroidales; family UBA932; genus Cryptobacteroides. The sequence goes on along the minus strand of JAILQG010000011.1, from coordinate 6,501 downwards.
CGGGCATCTTGAAGTTGTTGGCCACGGCGTCGAAGTTGCCGGAATAGACACCGTCATCGGGAGTGATGGTGGTGGGGAACTTCTTGGCATTGAGGCTGTTGAGCTTGCTGATGAGGTCGTTCACGTCGGCATAGAACGGGATCTGGGCGAGCTGCTCGGCACCGTTGCCGTAGCCGGCCCTTGCGTTCTGGACCATGAGGGTGTTGGTAGGCATGTTGGTGAAGAACACGAGGGGCAGACGACCGGTGAAGAGGCCGGTACCGCCGCGGATCTTGAGGCTCCTGTCACCGAGGACATCCCAGGTGAAGCCGAGACGCGGAGAAATCTGCAGATCGGGCTTGGGCCACAGGCCGGTGTCGAGACGCTGGCCGTTCGCCCAGACGAGATTGTAGATGGCGTTGTTGGTCATGATGTCGGAGTTGTCGAAAATCATCTCGTCGAGACGCAGGCCTGCAACGAGCTTGAGGTTTTCGACGGGATCCCACTCGTCCTGGAAGTAGACGCCTACCTTGTGGTACTGGACGCGCGCGGCAGGATTCTGCTCGCCGTCGTAGCCGTAGGTGACGGAAACGACATCGGGAGCGGCGCCGTTCATGAAGTCTTCCATGCTCTTGTAGCGGTAGTAACCGGTACCGCCGCGCATGTAGGCATTGTCCGCCATCTGGTACTCGTAGCTGATACCGCCGGTGAGCTTGTGGGCGCCGGCATAATAGACCAGTTCGTCCTTGGCGTTGATGGTGTTGTTATGCACACCGTTGTTCCAGGTGAAGAGCTCATAGCCGAAGGACATGTAGGCATCTCCGTCCTTCATGATATCCACGTGCGGGAAGGGGGCGGAATTGGAACCGCGGACGTCGTCCAGCTTGGAGAAGGTCACGAGGAACTGGTTGGACAGGTTGTTGCCGAAGCGGCTGTTCAGGTCCAGGGAGAAGCTGTGCACCAGGTTGTCCTGGGAGTACATGTTATTGGCGAAGCCCATCGAATAGTCGCTCATACGGCTGTGCGCCATACGCGGACCGTTGTCCATGGAGTTGCCGTTAGGATTCGACCACCGTTTGTTGAGGGTGAAGTTGTAACGGAACGCGAGGTGATGGTTGTTGGTGATGTTCCAGTCCAGACGGGCGAGGAGCTTGGTGTTGGTCTGGTCTCCGGGATAGCTGGAATAAGAACCGGCATCGTAGTGATACTTGCTGGACAGGAAGTCCGACATGGTCTTCATATCGGCCTCCGTGGTGCGGGAAATGTAGTTGTTGGCATCTGCCACACCATCGGCAGAGGGACGCCAGCGGTTGACTACACCGGGATTGGCGTACCTTTCCGCATTGATGAAGAAGAAGAGCTTGTTCTTGATGATGGGACCGCCCAGGGTGAGTCCGTAAGTGATATACTTGTTGGGGAGCGGTTTGCTGAGTGCCTTGCCGTCCACCCTGTTGCCGTGCAGGTGCTCGTCTTCATAGAGGCCGTAAACAGAGCCCTTGAAGGTATTGGTACCCGACTTGGTGATGGCGTTAATTCCGCCGCCCACGAAATTGGTCTGGCGGACGTCGAAAGGCGAAACCACGATCTGGACTTCTTCGATGGCGTCGATGGAGATAGGGGTGCCGCCGCCGGGAAGGTTGTCGCTGAGACCGAAGTTGTTGTTGAAGTTGGCACCGTCAACCGTGAAGTTGGTGGTACGGCCGTCTGCACCGGCAAGGCTCATTCCGTTACCGCCATAAGGAGAAATCTTGGCGATGTCGGAGATACTCCTGCTGATGGTGGGCATTTCCAGGATCTGGGTGTTGGAAATGTTGGTGGAAGCACCGGTCTTTTCCTGGGCCGCGAACTTGGAAGTGGGGGTGGCCACCACCACTACGGCATCCAGGAACTCGGACGACTCCTGCAGCCACACGTTCAGGTTGTAGGCCTCTGCCAGCTGGAGCGTGATGTCGGTGTAGTTGACGCTCTGGTAACCCAGGTTGGAGAATTCCACCGAGTAAGGACCGCCGGTACGCATACCCTGGATGGAGTAACGGCCGTCTGCATTGGTGACAGCGCCGTAAACAGTACCGGAAGGCTGGTGCTGGGCAATGATGGCGGCACCGATGACGGGCTCACCATTCTGGTCCACCACGCGGCCTTGGAGGGCCGAGGTGGTCACCTGAGCAAAGGCGACCGTGCCCGCAAACATAGTAATGAATGCGAGCAGAAAGCTTTTTAAAGCGGTTTTCATAAGGTTTTTGAAAAGAATAAGTATTGAATAGTAAAAATACCCTACCAAATTCCGACGCGAAGATACAACAAAAAAAGGAATAAAAAAAACGGAACCCGTCCGGATTCCGTCAATTCACAGGCTAAATGCCGAAGGCCTTCCTGACGGCCGGCACGCTGTCCAGCAGTTCCCAGCCGAAGAACTGGACGATTTTCTCTTTCCCTTGCACCATAACCATCTGGGTATAAGGCTTCCGGCCCATGTGGCCGTAGGCGGCCGTAGGGCTGTAGATGGGATTCTTGAGCTGGAATTTGCGGATGATGGCGGCGGGACGAAGGTCGAAAAGCTCCTGCACCTTCCTGGCAATCTCGCTGTCGGAGAATCCTTTGGCCGTTCCATACGTATCCACGAACACGCTCACGGGACGGGCCACGCCAATAGCGTAGGCCAGCTGCACCAGGCATTCGTCCGCCACGCCGGCCGCCACCAGGTTCTTGGCGATATAGCGTGCCGCATAGGCTGCGCTGCGGTCCACCTTCGAAGGATCCTTGCCGGAGAAGGCGCCGCCGCCGTGTGCGCCGCGGCCGCCGTAAGTATCGACAATGATCTTGCGGCCGGTAAGGCCGGTGTCTCCGTGAGGGCCGCCGATGACGAACTTGCCGGTGGGGTTCACGTGCAGGATGTAATCGTGGATGAGGCTGGCGGTCTCTTCCGACAGGACAGCCTTGAGGCGCGGGATGAGGACGGCTTCCACATCGGCACGGATCTTCTGCTGCATGGCTTCGTCCACACGGGCCTGCCCGAATTCAGCAACTGCCTCTTCATAAGCCATTTTGCCCAGGCTCTCCGGCACGAATTCGTCGTGCTGGGTGCTCAGGACGATGGTATGCACCTTCACGGGCTTGTGTGTCTGCCCGTCATACTCGATGGTGAACTGGCTCTTGGCGTCCGGACGGAGATACGGCATGAGCTCCGGCTCGTGATGACGGATTTCCGCCAGGATCTCCAGGATTTTGTGGCTCAGGTAGAGCGGAAGAGGCATGTAATCCTCGGTCTCGCGGCAGGCGTAGCCGAACATCATGCCCTGGTCTCCGGCGCCCTGCTCCTCTTCCGAGGCGCGTTCCACGCCGCGGTTGATGTCTGCGCTCTGCTCGTGGAGGGCGCTCAGTACGCCGCAGCTGCTGGCGTCGAACATATACTCGGCCTTGGTGTAGCCAATCCGGCGGATGGTTTCCCGCACGGTTGTCTGGATGTCCACGTAGGCTTCCGCCTTCACTTCGCCCATCACCACCACCATGCCCGTGGAGCAGAAGCTCTCGCAGGCCACCTTGGCCTCGGGATCCTGCTTCAGGAATTCGTCCAGGATGGCGTCGGAAATCTGGTCCGAAACTTTGTCGGGATGCCCTTCGCTCACCGACTCAGACGTAAAGAGATAGTTCTTGGTTTCCATGTGCTTTACAGTATATAAAAAATAGCCCCGTGCAGTACTGCGGAGGCTAAAAACACAAAACACTGATATGAAATGATTTTTAGCATTTTTTAATGTGGTTGCAAGCGACCAAATCTATCCACAGTTATTTGGGGGCTGCAAAGGTAGCGTTTATTTTCTACTTTCCAAAAAAAAATGTGGCCGTTTTTGTTTCACGGCCACATTTTTTACGGAAGCACCACGGTCCCCACCTTTTCTCCGGCGAGGATGCGTTGCAGGTTGCCCTCCCGGTTCATGTCGAAGACAATGATGGGCATCTTGTTGTCCGAGCAGAGGGCGAAGGCCGTCTGGTCCATCACTTTGAGCTTCTTGGCGATGGCTTCCGCCATGCTGAGCTGTTCGTACTTGACGGCGGTGGGATCCTTTTCGGGGTCTGCCGTATAGACGCCGTCCACGCGGGTGCCCTTCAGGAGGGCGTCCGCCCGGATTTCAAGCGCCCTGAGGGCTGCGCCGCTGTCTGTGGTGAAGAAGGGGTTGCCGGTGCCGCCGGCGATGAGGGCCACGCCGCCGCGCTCCAGCAGCTTTACGGCGTCGTCCCGCATGTAATATTTGGCATAAGGCTCCATAGGGGTAGAAGTAAACACTTCTGCCTCAATGCCTTCCTGCCGAATGAAGATTTTCAGGGCAAGGGCGTTGATGATGGTGGCGAGCATGCCCATCTTGTCCCCGTCCACCCGGTCGAAACCCCGTTCCGCCCCCTGCAGGCCGCGGAAGATATTGCCCCCGCCATTGACGATGGCCACCTGCAGCCCGGCCCTTGCCGCAGCCGCAACTTCCCTGGCGTAGCGCTGAAGCCACTCCGTATCCAGCCCTTTTCCGGCGGGGCCGCCGAGACTTTCTCCCGAAAGTTTAAGTAATACGCGTCTATACATGATTCATCTTGAGTTTTCCTAACAAAAGTATCGAAATATTGCGACACTTCCAAGAAAGATTCCTATATTTGCATACTTAGACTAATAATAACTCTGCAATAATGGCAAACTTTCTAACCTCTTCTATCGGCAAGAAGTTCATCCAGAGCATCACCGGTGCTTTCCTGGTCATTTTCCTCCTGTTGCACGGCACCATCAATTTCTTCTCCGTCTTAGATTCCCTGCACGGGAACTTCGGCAAGGTGGCGGCAGACGCTTTCCCGTACTCCCACGGGGACGGCTGGTTCCAGCTGGGCTGTGACTTCATGGCATCACCGTTCATTTCCATCATGGTCCCCATCCTGGCCCTCGGCTTCGTGCTGCACATCCTGTACGGCATCTGGCTCACCGTGGAGAACTACCGCAAGCGCGGCGGCCTCAAGCGTTACGAGGTTCCCTCCAAGGCTAAGAACGACAGCTGGAGCGCCAAGAACATGGCCGTCCTGGGCATCATCGTCCTGGGCCTGCTGGCCTTCCACCTCACCCACTTCTGGGCCAAGATGCAGTTGCAGGAATTCATGGGCAATGAGGCGGAGAATCCCTATCTGCTCCTCATCACCACCTTCCGCAGCCCTTGGGTGCTGGCCTTCTACATCATCTGGTTCGTGGCCATCTTCCTGCATCTGGAGCACGGTTTCTGGAGCATGTTCCAGACCATCGGCTGGAATAACAAGAAGTGGCTGGTCCGCCTGAAAGTGATTGGTATCGTGGTGGCTGCCGCCATCGTCCTTCTGTTCCTCTGCACGGCCGTGAACGCCTTCATCGAAGCCAACTTCACCACGGCATCGGCCCAGTACACGCAGGCGCTGGTTTCCCAGCTCTAAACAATTGAATTTTAATGGGAGAGTGGGTGCCTCACGGCAGGCCGCTCTCCTTTTTTCGTTGCCCGTGAACAAGACCGAACTCCTGCCCGACCGGCCCGGCATTCCGCCCATGGCCCAGCTTCCGGAACCCGAAGTGGTGGACCCGGAAGCCCTGGCGGCGGCGTATCTCTCCGGCAAGACGGACCTCATCTGCATCCTCGGCCCCACCGCTTCCGGCAAGACCCGGTACGCGGTTTCGTTGGCGCGGGAGCTTCGGCGCATCACCGGCCGCTCTGCAGAGATTCTCTCGGCCGATTCCCGCCAGGTGTACCGGGGCATGGATATCGGCACGGGAAAAGACCTGGCGGAGTACGGCGAGGTGCCTTACCACCTCATCGACATTGTACCGGCCGGCAGCCGCTACAATGTCTATGAGTACCAGGCGGCATTTGCCCGGGCCTGGGCGGATATCCGCTCCCGCGGGGCCATTCCCCTCCTCTGCGGCGGCACGGGCATGTGGATCGAAGCCGTCACCCGCTCCTACAAGTTCGAAAAGGAAAACGGCGTGCCCGCGGAAAAGCTGCCGGAGCAACCTTATTATATAGGGACGATCGTCTCGCGGGAAGAACGCGTGGCCCGGATAGACCGGCGCCTGGAGGAACGCCTGCGGGAAGGCCTGGTGGAAGAGATCCGCGGCCTGCTGGACAGCGGGGTCCCCGCTCCGGAACTAATCCGCTACGGTCTTGAGTACAAGTTTGTTACACAGTATGTGCTGGGGGAACTGTCCTACGAAGACATGGTGGTGGCCCTGGGCAATGCCATCCACCAGTTCGCCAAGCGCCAGATGACCTGGTTCCGCGGCATGGAGCGCGACGGCATCCGCATCCACTGGGTAAGGCCCTGACTACCCGTGGAGATAACCACCTGGTTCTGTGCCGATTACCTCATCGGCCATAGGCAAAAACAGGCTCACCGGGAAAAATCCGTGGAAAACTATGTGTTAAATAAGTCTTTTCGAGTGAGAAAGTTATAACTTTGCACTCATGAAAAAGACAGAATCAGACCTCGGAAAATATGTATTTATGTCCAGCTTCCTGTTGCCGAATG
>JAILQG010000089.1 GCA_024699055.1 Bacteroidales bacterium | reverse complement strand
TTATACCTGCCTGCTATTCCTCCACACCTCCGCCGGGAAGAATCCCGCCGGAAGTGTTCCGGGCAGGCAGGAGGCAGCCGTCCCGGCTGCTGGCGCAGACATTGTCAGTTTGGTCCACAGCTGCGCCGTTCCCCAAACTGCCAAAGACTGCGCCGGGGGCTCGGTGCCAGGCCTGACGGCCACGGGCGTACTACCTCCGATTCAGCAGTGGGCCGTCCCGGCCCAAGCCCCGGAGGCCGTCTGCCTCCCGCACAAGCTGCCGGTCTTTGTCGGGGTCTGGGAGCCTAAGGTCTCCCAGCCCTTGTACCGCCAAAGCCCGCCAGCACCCAACCCTGCCAGACCGCCTCCGGGGCCACGCTCCACTCGCTTCGCTCGTTCCGCGCCCTTGGTCACTGGGAGACTCGTTACCGGCCCCCGCAATCCCACCGCACCCATCCTGCCGGCAACGAGACTCCCAGCAACCAAGGCTGACCAGGAACCCACGCCCGAGCCGCATCAGGAAAACGACCGACATCACCCGCTCGAAGGGACGGAAAAGGGTATATACATATACTCCAGGAAGCAGCGGCTGCCGCCGCTGCGGACGCTTTGAACTTGGATGAACGGCAGATTATCAGTATCTTTGCATTACCCTAGGAGGTCCCTAGAAGCTACGGCCAAGCCCAAAACGCCAACCCCCATCCTTATGCCCATCTTCAGACCCTCTATCCTGATATCCGACGCCTACGGATCCACCAAGGACCTGACCTGGTTTCACCGGGGCGGGAAATGCTTCGTGAAGGATAGAGCTGCGTCTAATTATGTCCTTACCCCGGCCAGGGAGGAGTACCTAGATGTCCACAGGAGGGCCCTGGCGGCCTGGAGGGAGCAACCCCACGAGACGCAGCTGCTCTGGAATGAGTATGGAGAGACGGCCATCAGCCATCGGCCGCCGTATGACAACACGGCCCATATCTCTGGCCAGAACCTCTTTGTGTCGGCATATCATGGTTTCTACACACTGGGGAACGAGCACATTCCTGAGGCGCAGCCTTTCGGGCCATTCCCGGTGTTCGCGATGGAATTCTCCTCTGCAGAAGTGCCGGCAGAAGGTACTCTGCTGTTAAAGTTCCAGGCATATTGTGGAGGCACGGTTTCTCCCGAACGTTACAGGATCCTGATGAAGCTTCAGCTGACGCGCCCTGGAGGCGGACGTCGGCCGACCAAGTTCCGGAATGTCCTGGCTTCATCCTGCTGCAGCGGGGAAGAAAGCCTGGTCGAGTTTGTGGTACCGGACTATCTGCAGCGCTGGAACCTTGATGCCTTGCCGGGCTATGGCGCCCATTGCCGGTACATAGTCCTGGACACGCAAACAGGCTATCGAGACCAGTACCGGGACTACAGATTCCAGTTCGACCTTCCTCGTTGAGGAGGGTTTTTTCTTGCCCGCCGGTATAGTTGAATTACCTAAAGTATAACTTTAAGTAAATACATCTAATTTGCTGTATTTGAGTTTGCAAATTAGATTTTCTATTATTACCTTTGCTTGCAGAGGATTAAACCTCGCCACTTAAACCTATACTTGAACTATGATTGCACTTCCTTCCATTGCTTTCGAGGGCTTCTCGGGCTCCGCTAAGGGTGTAACGGCCAGAAGGGTCGGCGGCCGGAACATCCTTAGCGTGAAAGCATGGCCGACCGGTCCAACCACCAACGCCCAGGTTGCCCGTCGGACTTCCATGTCCAAGATCTCCAAGTCCTGGAAGCAGCTCACCAACGAACAGATGCGGGAATGGGACCGTCTGGCGGAGCACGCCAGCAGTGCGTCCGTACTCGGCCAGAAGACCGAAATATCCGGCATGAACCTCTACATCCGTCTCAATGTCAACAGGGCAATGGCAGGCGAGGCGCTTCTCTCTACAGCTCCCGAAGGCAACGTGGCCGTTCCCAATGTAGTATTCACTCAGGTCGCAGTCACTCCGGATCTGGTTGTGCTCGGCGGCGTCCAGCATGAACCTTCTCCGCTCAAACTCGTCGTGAAGATGTCTGCGTCCCAGTCGGCCGGTATCTCCAACGGCTGGTCCAAGACCGTCATCATCACTCCCGGAATGGAGGATGACTGGGGCGAGGCTGATGTCACGGAACTCTACCTGAAGACCATCGGTGTGGAGCCGGTTGTCGGCCAGAAGGTGTTCATCGAGGCATACTGGCTGGATACCTCCACTGGCTTTGCCGGCATCGAATGCAGGGAAACGGTCATCGTGACCGGCGATGCTCCTTACCAGCGCCGCGTGAAGGCTACGATGAGAAATCTTGATCCTACAGAAGAGAGCCACGTGTCTGCTCTGGATGTGGATTTCTCTACCGGCGCTCCCGTAGCCGAGTTCAATGCAATGTGCCTCGGGCATAGCAATGTCGCATCTTCCGAGGTTTATCTGGACCAACAGCTCCCCGCAGAACTGATTGGTACCGGTATCTGCCTGGGCCGTGGGAACGGTGCTGACGGGAAGATTATCCCGCAGTCCTACCTGGTCTATATCCGCAACTATGGCGGTAAAGCCGAGATGACTTTCGCCCACCGTGGCGGCTATTACGTGATACCCACGGAATGCTTCGGGTCTGGCATCATCTACTAACCCCCTATCGCAACGAATATGTTCAACAGTATTGGAAATAACTTCGGAGCCGGCCAGATAACCTTCAAGGATTATCAGGCGGAGAACTACGTGGTCCTGAACTCCAAGTTCACGTTTGACCCGATGAATGCCGACTACCAGGCCTGCGACCAGCTGGAAATCTACGTTCCTGATCTGACCATCGACCGCAGCGCTGTGGGAGGCGTTTTCATCCGCTTTGTCGAGGATTACCACTACTCCTGGGGTGATTCCGTGTATGATGGCGGTACGGTGCTCAAGTCCTGGATCAAGGACAAGAACACCATCGTCATCGAGAAGCAGCCGTGGTTTGACCAGAACGGCCCGCTCATCATCTACATAGTCACGCTCTATCCGCAGCTGAATCAGGGAGGGAACACCATTAAGAGCACCATGCAGCGCCTTACGATGACCACGGAAGGCAACTATCTGCGCTTTGACTATGAAACGTTTATGTGTGAGTTCGAACACTGGGTATTTATCCACTTGAAGTTCTCCGGTGTCACTTACGCTTATAGGGAAGCACTGTGGGAGGTGACGATGGAGCAGTTGCCTGCAGACATCACGGCAGATGTTCCGATCTGTGGAGGCGGTAACCAGATGCATCCCAACTGCGACGGTGTGGCGGAAGCCCACATCGAGAACAAGGTTCTTACCAGCCAGCGTCGTGTGATGGGATTCTTCGACACGGCTCATGATCCGTTCGTGTATGCTTTCCTGGTTAGGGATGGAGAATCGAATAGCAATGAATGACAAATACTTATATCAACCTTTATTATCAATTACTTAAACTTAAACGCTTATGAAGTACATTCCTTCCATCGCCTTCGAGGAGATGAGCGGCAGCGCCAAGGGCGTTACGGCCGCTAAAGTGAAGAGCCGCAAGTACATCCGCAACCGC
>JAILQG010000082.1 GCA_024699055.1 Bacteroidales bacterium | reverse complement strand
TGATGTCTATCTTTACAGTCCCCTTGGGGGTGATCTTGGCCTTTACGAAAAGCAGCAGGGCCACAAGGATCAGCGTCACTATGACGATGACCGCTATTGATGCAATAATTGTCTGTGTCATAGTTGCCTACAGTTGAATGCCCATAAAGATCATGAATGCCATACCCATCAGGCCCACGGTGATGAAGGTGATGCCTATGCCCTTGAGGGGCTTGGGTACGTTGCAGTAGCTCATCTTCTCGCGTATTGCCGCCAGGGCGACGATTGCCAGGTACCAGCCTATGCCGTAACCGAGGGCATATACCGCCGACTCGCCTATGCCGGTGAAATCCCTCTGCTGCATGAAGAGCGAGCCGCCCAGGATGGAGCAGTTCACTGCGATAAGCGGCAGGAAGATACCCAGAGAGGAGTAGAGCGAAGGGAGGAATTTCTCCACCACCATCTCCACTATCTGCACGAATGCGGCGATGACCGCTATGAAGATGATGAAGCTGAGGAAGCTCAGGTCGACCGATGCGAACTGCGGTCCGAGCCAGCTGAGGGCGCCGGGCTGGAGCACGTAGGTGTTGAGCAGCCAGTTGATGGGGAGCGTGCAGAGGAGCACGAATATAACAGCGAGGCCCAGGCCGTTGGCTGTCTTCACGTTCTTCGATACTGCCAGGTATGAGCACATACCCAGGAAGTATGCGAAGATCATATTGTCAACGAAGATTGACTTTACGAATAAGCTGATGTATTCCATAAGGCGTCGCGGTTATTTCTCCTGAAGGTCCTTGTCGAAAGCCCTCTGTACCCAGATGATGCATCCGAGCAGTATGAGAGCGAACGGCGGGAGGATTACTAGGTTGTTGGGAATATATCCTGCAGGAAGCACCTGAAGCCCGAACAGGGTGCCGCTCCCGAGAAGTTCGCGGAAGAAGGCCACGATGATGAGTATCAGGCCGTAGCCCACGCCGTTGGCGAGGCCGTCGAGCAGGGACGGGATGGGCTTGTTGCCGAGGGCGAAAGCCTCGATGCGTCCCATCACTATACAGTTGGTGATGATGAGGCCGATGTAGACCGAGAGCTGCTTGTCTATGGCGTAGGTGCCTTCTCCGGCCTTGAGTATCTGGTCCACCAGGATCACCATCAACGCCACCACCACAAGCTGTACGATGATTCGTACGCGGTTGGGGATGGAGTTGCGGAGCAACGAGCACACGAGACTGGACAGTCCGGTGACCAGGGTCACGGAAATGGCCATCACGAGGGCTCCCTTCAGCTGCACTGTAACGGCGAGCGAAGAACATATACCGAGGATGAGGACAGTGATTGGATTGCCCTTCAGGATCGGATTCAGAATGGTTTCTTTAAGTTTCTTGTCCATAATTATTCCTCCTCAGTGTTTTCTGCCGTTTCAACTGCCACAGGCTCGGCGGGGGCGGCTGCTCCCAGGAGCTTCTCATATGCCTTGAACCATACGTTCAGGGCTTCGTTGAGGCCCTTGGATGTCATCGTAGCACCGGTAATGGCATCGACTGCGTTCCCGGCACCGCCGGCTTCGGCGTTCTTGGACAGGTTGAACAGGGCGTCGGAGCCGAATTCGACTTTCTTGCCTATGAATTTCTCGCGGAACCAGGCTTCATCCTTGATCTTTGCGCCCAGACCGGGGGTCTCGGACTCGTGGTCGAAGTATGCTCCGGCTATGGTTCTGCCGTCAGGCTGGAAGGCTATGTAGCCCCAGATGGGGCCCCAGAGACCTGCGCCGTACACGGGGATGACTGTAACGCCGCTCTTGAAGACGTACACCGGAAGGGTGGCCTCTTCGCCGGCCTTGATGGCCTTGTTCTGCGGCTTGAGCCTGTCCACGAGCTGGATGTTGCTCTTCTCCGTGGAAAGGCTTCCGTTCTTCTCGCCGTCCAGGTTGACCGTGTAGGCTTCCTGGATATTGTCTGCATAAAGCTGCAGGATTCCGGCGTTCTTGGTGGAATAGAGTTCGTCCGTGGGCTTGATCTGCGCTGCGGACATCATCTGGCGGAGGGTCTCCGCCTTTGCATTGGCTTCCTGTGAAGGGCCGAGCTTGGCTGCCACGAAAGCGAGCACTGCAGCTACGATGACGACTATCGCCGTCGTGTAGATGACTGTATATGCGTTACTGTTGGTATTCATGGCTATGCTGCGTTAAGTTTCTTGGCCCTGCGGGAAATGTGCACGCTGGTGACACAGTGGTCGATGAGCGGTGCGAAGGTGTTCATCAGGAGTATTGCGAGCATCATACCCTCGGCATAGCCGGGGTTGAAGAGGCGCACGGTGATGCAGAGCATACCAATGAGCAGGCCGTATATCCACTTGCCGGTCTCGGTCTGGCAGGAAGTCACAGGGTCGGTCGCCATAAATACGGTACCGAATGCGAAACCGCCGTAGAGGAGCTGCATATAGCAGGGGATGTCGGTGATGCCGGCGATGTTGCCGATCCAGCCCACGAGGAGTGCACCTATCACGCTGCCGCACATAATCTTCCAGCTGGCGATGCCGGTCCAGAGGAGCAGGCAGGCTCCGAGCAGGATGGCTATCACGGAAGTCTCGCCGACGGATCCGGGAACCGTTCCGATGAAGAGGTCCCAGAAACCGGTGCCGTACTGTGCAGGTCCGTCGAGTGCGAGGGGAGTGGCGCCGGTGAAGGCGTCGGCCACGGCGGTCTCGCCCTTCTTGAAGGCGATCCAGCACTCGGAGCCGGACATATAGTTAGGATAGGAGAAGAAGAGGAACGCACGCGTAAGCAGGGCGGGGTTCCAGATGTTCATGCCGGTGCCGCCGAACACTTCCTTGCCGAAGATGACCGCAAAGGCGACTGCCAGCGCGAGCATCCAGAGCGGGGTGGTGACGGGAACTATGAGGGGGATGAGGAAACCCGTAACGAGGTATCCTTCATTGACTTCTTCGTTCCTGAGGCCGCTGCTGAAGAACTCTATGAAGAGGCCTACCGCGTAGGCGACCACGTAGAGGGGCAGGACCTTGAGGAAGCCGAACCAGAAGTTGGGCCAGATGTTGGCGGCGGTGCCGCCTCCTACTGCCAGCTGGTGCTGATAACCGACGTTCCACATGCCGAAGAGGGCTGCGGGAACGAGGGCTATCACTACGATTATCATGATGCGCTTGAGGTCTATCGCGTCACGGACGTGGGCACCGTTGCGGGTGACCGTACCGGGGACGTGCAGGAACGTTGCAAAGGCATCTTTGGTTGCTGTCCAGAACTTTTTCATATGCTATTCCATTTCTTTGAGCATCAGGCGAATGCCGTTTGCAATGATTTGCTGTATGTCGTTCTTGGAAGGGTCTATGAACTCGCAGACGGCGAGATCTTCGGGAATCACTTCGTAGATTCCGAACTTTTCCATCTTGTCGATGTCGCCGGCGAGGCAAGCCTTGAGGAGATAGACCGGATAGATGTCCATGGGAAGCACCTTTGCATAGTAGCCGTCGCTCATCACGAAGGCGCGGGGACCGCCGTGTAGGTTGGTGTCCATGTCATATTTCTTTTTGGGCGTGAGCCACGAGAAGTAGGACATGTCGTTGCTGAAGAGCTTGAGCCTGAGGGGATTAATCCATCCGAGGAGCTCTTCTTCGGTGCCTTCCTTGAGAATGCTGACGGTGTTGTCGTAGAAGCCGAGATAGCCTTCGCAGCCGACCGTGGTGCCCGAGAGTATGTCTCCGCTCACCACGCGCGCGTCGCTGGAGTTGCCAATGAAGCCGGCCAGGCTGCTCATGGGAGCGCCGGGCAGGGTGTCGACATAGGCCGGTTCGATGGCCAGCGGGCCGCAGACGGCGACCTTGCGGCGGACGTTGTAACTGCCGGTGTTGAAAAGGGAGCCGATGGCGGCAAGGCCGAGAAGGGATACCGTCCAGACTACACTGCCCTTGGTAACCGGGCATACGTGGCTGATCTGCACCCCTACGTTGCCCGCCGGGTGCTTCCCTTCGAAGACGTGGGTGATTACGTTCTCGAGTTTGTGGAACGGCGTGGAGGAACAGTTGGCGGCGTTCAGGCCGAGATGTACCCCGCCTCCGGTAAGCTTTGCCAGGGCGTCGATGCCGGTCTGGATGTCCGTCATCCTGTCACCGAGGGTGAATTCTGGCGAAGCTGCGAGCGGCGCGGTGTCGAAGGCCGAAACGAAGACAGCCTTCGGTGTGTCGGCGGGATTGGCCACGATGCCGTAAGGCCTCTGGATGATGAATGGCCAGAGCCCGCTTTCGAGGATGGCGGCCTTGATCTGCGCTGCGTCAAGGCTTTCGGGCGACTTGACTCCGAAGTCGAGTTTCTCCTGCTTCTCGCCGGGGGTTACCAGCACCGCGAGGAGTTTCCGCTTTTCACCGCGGACAATTTCTTTGACTGTTCCGCTGACAGGGGAGGCCACCAGGATTTCGGGGCGTTTCTTGTCTGCCAGCACTGGAGAGCCGCAGGATACGCTGTCGCCCTCCTTGACCAGCAGCCTTGGGATGAATCCCTTGAAATCTGCCGGGCATACGGCGACCACGTCCGGAGAAACTGTCTTGGAGATACGGCACTCGGCTTCTCCCGAAACCGGGATGTCAAGTCCTCTTTTCAAAACGATTTTGTTGGACATACGGTTCTTGTGAATATTGTTGTTGAGTTATTGTTCGTGCAACTCACGAATATAGGCATTTTTTTCGTAATTTCGCGACGAGATGAGCGACAAAATGGAATCTGTGCTGCAAGGTCTGAACCCGGAGCAGAAAAGGGCGGTGGAATGCATCGCGGGCCCTGAGCTGATAGTCGCCGGTGCCGGCTCGGGGAAAACGAGGGTCCTCACCAGCAGGGTTGCCTATATCCTGGCGAAGGAAGATATTGACCCCTCGCGCATCCTGGCGCTCACTTTCACGAGGAAGGCCGCCGGTGAGATGAAAGAACGCATAGCCCTCATGGTGGGGGAGAGGCGCGCCCGCAGGGTAGTCATGGGCACGTTCCACAGCATCTTCGTAAGGTTCCTGCGCGAGTATGCCGGCTCACTCGGCTATCCCTCGTCTTTCACCATCTACGACCAGTCCGACTCCACCAGTGCGGTCAAGGCCTGCATCAAGGAACTGAACCTGGACGACAAGGTCTACAAACCGAAAGACGTGCTGGCCCGCATCTCCTTCGCAAAGAATGCCCTCTTCACCGTGGCGGCGTACCGGGGCAACCCCGATTTCCAGCTTGCGGACGCGGCTTCCAAGAGGCCCAGGCTGGGCGAGGTGTACGAGCTTTACCAGAATAAGCTGAAGCAGAGCGGAGTGATGGATTTCGACGACATCCTGATGCAGACGAACATCCTCTTCCGCGACAATAAGGATGCTCTCGCCGACATCTCCGGGCGATTCTCGTACATCATGGTGGACGAGTATCAGGATACCAACTACG
>JAILQG010000041.1 GCA_024699055.1 Bacteroidales bacterium | reverse complement strand
ACTTCCCTGCGGCCTTCCACGAGGAAAAGCCCCCTCTCGCGGCGTACGTCGGAACGGTACCCGAGGGAGACGGCTTCCTTGATTTTTGGATTCCGGACAGAAGTTATCGGTTCGGTGCGCATCACTTGGCGCCGAGGTCTTTCTCGGGCCGCATCTGGGGGAAGAGGAGGACGTCCTGGATGGTGCTCTGGCCGAGCATAAGCATCGCAAGACGGTCGATTCCGATGCCGATTCCCGAGGTGGGAGGCATGCCGTACTCGAGGGCGCGCACGAAGTCATAGTCCACGAACATGGCCTCGTCATCACCCTTCATCTTGAGGGCGGCCTCTTCCTTGAAACGCTCGAGCTGGTCGATGGGGTCATTGAGCTCGGAATAGGCGTTTGCAAGTTCGTGGCCGTTCACGAAGAGTTCGAACCTTTCGGTGAGGGTGTCGTCATAGCGGCAGCGCTTGGTAAGGGGGCTCATCTCCACCGGATAGTCGGTCACGAAAGTGGGCTGGATGAAATGCTCTTCGCAGAAGGCGCCGAAGATGGCATCTATCAGCTTGCCGCGACCCATGGTCTTGTCCACCTCCACGTTCAGTTTCTTGCAGGTGTCGCGGAGGGCGGCCTCGTCCATGTCGTGGACGTCCACGCCCGCATATTCCTTGATGGCGTCGAGGATGCGCACGCGCCTCCAGCCGGCCTTGAAATCTATCTTGTTGCCGTCGACGGTCACCTTCGTGGTGCCGTGCAGTTTGAGGGCTATCTTTTCGAGCATGCGCTCGGTGAAATCCATCATCCAGATATAATCCTTGTAGGCGGCATAGAGCTCCATCTGGGTGAACTCGGGGTTGTGGGTCTTGTCCATGCCCTCGTTGCGGAAGTCCTTGGCGAACTCGAACACACCGTCGTAACCGCCGACTATGAGCCTCTTCAGATAGAGCTCGTCGGCAATCCTGAGGTACAGCGGAATGTCCAGCGCGTTGTGATGGGTGATGAACGGTCTGGCCGTGGCACCGCCGGGAATGCTCTGGAGGATGGGAGTTTCCACCTCGAGATAGCCGGCGTCGGAACAGAACTCGCGCATGGTGTTGATGATGGTCGTGCGAGCCTTGAACACCTCGCGGACCTGCGGGTTGATTATGAGGTCCACATACCTCTGGCGGTAGCGGAGTTCGGGATCGGTGACGGCGTCGTAGGTCACGCCGTCGGCTTCCTTCACGATGGGAAGCACCCTCAGGCTCTTGCTCAGGAGGGTGAGTTCCTTGGCGTGGACGCTCAGCTGGCCGGTCTGCGTGAAGAACGCGAAACCCTTGATGCCCACTATGTCGCCGATGTCGAGCAGTTTCTTCCAGACCGTGTTGTACATGGTCTTGTCTTCGCCCGGGCAGATCTCGTCGCGCTTGACGTAGACCTGGATGCGGCCGGTGGAGTCCTGGAGCTCGCCGAAGGAGGCGGCGCCCATGATGCGCCGGCTCATCAGCCTGCCCGCTATGCATACGTTCGCGAACGGACCTTCGGGGGCGCCTTCGGCCTGCTGCTCGGCCATTTCCTTTGTGAACCCTTCCTCTATGCCCTTTGCCGTGGCATTGACCGGATATAACGGTGCCGGATAGGGGTTTATACCAAGTTCGCGGAGGGCCGTGAGGGCGTTCCTGCGATTCTGTTCCTGTTCGTTGAACTGTTCGTTTGCCATTGTGTTTCGATTATGAGCTGCAAAGATACTAAAAAAGTTGCTCCATATAAGCCCTGAGCGAAGGCCAGTCGTAGTAGACTCCGTTCACGGCATCGAGGCCCGGAACGGCAGCCTCCTGTTCGTTCACGAGAATCTTTACGAGCACTCCGCCGCGTCCGTTTTCATAGAAGACGAACTGGACGTTTGAACCCATGCATATATCCCTGAAACAGAGCCAGTAACGGGAAGCGTCCAGGACGTTGTGCCCGTTCCGCCCGTTAAGGTTAAGCAGGAGCTCGAAGGGGGCTATTATGGAGTCGTGCCCGAAGCGCAGGTTGGCGCATACGCCGTTGCCGGCGATTGCGGCGTCGGCTTTCTCGATGAAGTCGCGCAGCAGCGGCCCTCCCACGTTGACGGGTCTCCAGTCACCGAATTCTGGAGTCGTGCCCATTTGACCGTAAGTCCTTGAATTGTAGGCATAAAAGAAGGCGAGAGCCTCGTCGGGGGTGAAATAGGCGAAAATGTCGGGCAGGGGGGAATCCATGCATTGCGCAAGGTCGGCCCCGTTGATCATGTGGTAGAAGAAGAGGTCGGGGTCGTAATCTATCTGGCCGGCCAGGAGGGTGGTGTCGCTGAAGAATGCGAGCATGGCCCGGCTGCGGTCGAAGTTTGCGATGAAGAGGGAGTCCTTGAGCCTTTCGCAGAGGCGGTCGAGTTCCTCGTTGGCGTCGGGGTCGTGGGCTATGTAGTCCATGAACTTGTCGCCTGTATCCATCGTCACCTCAAGCTCCGGATACTTTTCGTTGATGGGGGTGACGAAGTTGGCCATGCTTATGATGCAGCGCTGGGCGAGTGAGGACACCGCCAACACGGAGTTGCGCTGCTTTCCGGAAAACACTTTCGGGTAACGGGCCAGCATCCTGGAGGAAATCCCCCTGTGCGTGGCGGCTCCCTTCTGGGTGAGCATCCAGTCCATTCCAAGGTTCTCCTGCTTTATGAGGCTGATGTCTTCAAGCAGTCTCTCCCCCTCGGGAGTGAGGCCGCCGAGCTCTTTGATCTTTGAAAGCGGAACGATGGCCTGGTCGTAGACGCTGGCGCTCTGGTAGCGGCAGCCATGACGGCCGTAATGGCTGATATAGAATGGTTTATAGCCTTTGGGTGCTTTTGTGTCAGAGATCGCGGGAATCTCGTAACTGTGGTGCAGGCCGGCCGCCCTGGTGCGGTCCTGCATGATCATTTCGCGCAGTTGCTGCGCGTCATATTCCTGTCCGTACAGAAACTGCGACTGCAGTATCAGGCACAGGGCAGAAACGGCTATCAAACAGATTCTATTCATAGTATTGTCTTTATTATTTCGTCCGCAATCTGTTCCGGAGAGAGGTAATCGACGTTTACGATGGCGTCGGCCGCCGACTCGTAAATCTCCGACCTGGCCTCCAGAAGCTCTTCTATCCTCTCCCTGAGGCCTTCACCCTGCGGGAGCAGGGGCCTCTTCGCGGCTTCGCCTTTCCAGGTGAGATTCTCGAACAGGGCGTCCGCACCGGCCTTGAGGTAGATGCACTTGCAGTTGCTTTTGACCAGTTCGCGGGCCTCTGGTCGGGTGAGGGTGCCGCCGCCGAGGGCGAGTACGGAGTCGCCGAAGTAACTGTCCAGATACAGTTGTAAAGTGCTGAGTTCCAGCTCTCTGAAGGCCTCTTCGCCGGTTTCTTCAAAGATTTCGGGAATCGATTCCCCGGCCACCTCGGCGACTAGTTCGTCGAGGTCGGCAAAGGGCCATCCCAGCCTTTCGGCCAGGACCTTCCCGGTCGAGGTCTTACCCGACCCCATGAATCCTGTGAGTGCGAGCGTCAAAACAGTGTAGGTTCTTCGATTATCTCAATGGGCTCTTCCCTGGAGGGCTTGGCGAGAGGAGCCTCCGGTTTCTTAGCCTCAGGCTGGGGAGTGTCCGGAACCGGGATTTCGGTGTCGGTCACAATCTCGACCGGCTCGGGCTGGGCTTCGTCTTCTTCCACGTGCAGGGGCTCCACGAACTCCACCTTCTTGACCTTGTAGCGGTCGTGGCATTTCTTGCCCTTGGCCTGCCAGCCCTTCTTGGCTATCCAGTCCTCGGTGACTATGGTCTCGGGGGCGTGCGAGGAATCCTTGCCGCCGAACGTGACAGTGTAGCGCGTATGCGGGTCGTCGGAAAGCGCCACCAGGCAGCTCTTCGCCCCGTCCGCGATGAAGCTCTGCGGGGTGTTGTCGCTGAGTACGAACGAGAAGCGCTTTACGTAGAATGCCTTGGCCGCGGCATCGTAGTACAGCGCGGTGAAGGTCTTTTCGGGGTCGAACTTTTCGATCCGCAGCACATCGCCCTGATACTTGTTGACAAGGTCGAAGGAGGTGGTGTAGAAAGTGCCGTTCCTGAACACCGCAAGCACCTTGTCTTCGGTGTCGAACTGGCCCAGGTACAGCCCGCGGCCTTCGTCGTTGAGCTTCTGGATATCAGGATCGTACCAGATGTCCTTGCCGGCTATCGTGGAAACACCCTTCGACTTCTGGACGATGTTGCGTATGGCGTTCTTGCTCACCAGATTGCCCCTTGCGGTCTTGCTCTTGATGGCAAGGCTGGCAAAATCGTATTCGATCGAGGTCTTCTTGAGTTTCTGCTTCGGGCGCAGGTTGATGCGGACCGTTTCGGCCTCGCCGTTGGGATTGGCCGAGAAATACTCGATCCGGCTGCCTTCGGCGCCCTGGGTTATGTCGTACTCCTTGTCGCGCGTGACGCTGGTTACGGCGAAGCGCTTCGCATAATAGTTGCCTCCCTTGCCGTCGCGGTAGATGACGTTGTAGATCATACGTTCGTCGCCGCGGTCGAAGGCGTTGACATAGAGGAGGTCCTTGCCGTAGAAGGCCTTGTCCTCCACCTTCGCGATGCGGTACTTGCCGTCCCGGGCGATGACTATGATTTCGGACATGTCGGAACAGTCGCAGATGTATTCGCCGCCGTCGTCCTTCTTGAGTCCGATTCCGACGAAGCCTTCGGCCAGGTTGGCGGAGAGCTTGGCATTGTTGTTCACCACCTTGGTGGCCGTGATGGCCTCAAATCCGGTAAGCTCGGTGAGGCGGGGGAAGTCTTTCCCGTAGGTTTCCTTGAGATGCCGGAACCAGGCTATGGTGTAATCGTTTATGTTGTCGATGTCGTTCTGCACGGCGACCATCTCGGCCTCTATCTTTGCAATCTTTTCGTCGTTGGCCTTGGTGTCGAACTTCGAAATCTTGCGCACCGGCTTCTCCACCAGCTTGAGGATGTCTTCCATGACAATCTCCTTGTGGAGGAGGTCCTGGTATTCCTTCATGCGGTCGAAGATGTCTCCGAGCTGCTCTTCCCAGGTCTTCTGGTCCTGTTCCAGCACTTTGTAGATGCGGTTTTCGAAGAAAATCTTTTCGAGGGACGAGTAGTGCCAGTCGTTCTGCAGCTTGGCGAGCCTGATGCGCAGGCGGGCCTCGAGCAGGTCACGCGTGTGGATGGTGTCGTATTCGAGTATGTCCTTGACGCTCAGGAATTCCGGCTTGTTGTTCCGGATCACGCAGGCGTTGGGGACTATGTTGCATTCGCAGTCCGTGAAGGCGTAGAGGGCGTCGATGGTCTTGTCAGGGGACACGTCGCCGGGAAGATGGATGAGGATGTTCACCTTGTCGGTGGTCATGTCCTCTATCTTCTTGATCTTGATCTTGCCCTTGTCCTTGGCCTTCAGGATGGAGTCTATGAGCAGGTGGGTGGTTTTGCCGTACGGGATTTCGGTGATGGAGATGGTGCTCTTGTCTATCTTCTCGATTCGGGCGCGGACCTTTACCGAACCGCCCCTGCGGCCGTCGTTGTATTTGGTGCAGTCTGCGAAGCCTCCGGTGGGGAAGTCCGGGTAGATGTCATAGGGCTTGCCCTGGAGGATCTTGACGGATGCGTCCAGCAGTTCGTTGAAGTTGTGGGGAAGAATCTTGCTGGCCATGCCTACGGCGATGCCCTCGGTACCCTGGGCGAGCAGCAGCGGGAAGCGCACCGGCAGTTCGGTGGGCTCCTGGTTGCGGCCGTCGTAGGAATTCATCCAGTTGGTGATTTCCGGGTCGAACACCACCTCCTTTGCGAATTTCGAGAGGCGCGCCTCTATGTAACGGGGTGCGGCGTTGGAGTCTCCGGTGAGGATGTTGCCCCAGTTTCCCTGGCAGTCGATGAGGAGCCCCTTCTGCCCCAGCTGCACCAGGGCGCCCAGGATGGAGGCGTCTCCGTGGGGATGGTACTGCATGGCCTGGCCGACGATGTTGGCCACCTTGGTGTAGTTGCCGTCGTCCATCCTGAACATGGCGTGGAGCACCCTTCGCTGTACGGGCTTGAGACCGTCCACGATGTGGGGGACGGCCCTTTGCAGTATAACGTATGAAGAGTAATCCAGGAACCAGTCCCTGAACATCCCGGAGAGCTTGAACCGGCGGCTGTCGCTGTCCAGCAGACGGGTGAATTTGCCCGAAGGGGCTGCATCCTCGTCCACCGGAGCCTGAAGGGCATCGGCGTCAAGCACTTCGTCCTGGATCATTATTTCGTCTTCTTCCATATCACTTAGTCTTCATATCCGAATTTTCGGAGTTCCCTGCGGCTCTCGCGCCAGTCGGGATCGACCTTCACCAGGATCTGCAGGAATACCTTCTTCTGGAAGAAGTCTTCCATGTCCTTCCTGGCCTGGGTGCCGACCCGTTTGAGCGCGGCCCCGCCCTTGCCTATCACGATTCCCTTCTGGGTTTCACGCATCACGTAGATGATGGCTCCGATTTCGTAACGCTCCTCGTCTTCCTTGAACGACTCTATCTCGACCTGGCAGGAGTAGGGGATTTCCTCGCGGTAATTGAGCAGGATCTTCTCCCTGATAATCTCGCTGGCGAAGAATCGGAGGTTCCGGTCGGTGAACGTGTCCTTGTCGTACCAGGCGGGGGCTACGGGAAGATGCTCCACGACACTGTCGAGGACGGTTTCCAGCCCGAACTTCTCCTTGGCCGAGACAGGGATCACGACCGCGCTTGGAATCTGCTCCCGCCAATAGCCCATAAGCTCCTGTACCTTCTGCTGGTCGCTGAGGTCTATTTTGTTGATTACAAGGATGATAGGGCAGGTGAGGGAGTTCAGTTTGCGGATGTATTCGCCATTTTTGTCGGCCTTTTCGACGGTGTCGGTCACATACACTATGACGTCGGCGTCGCCTATGGCTGAATCCACGGCGTTTATCATGTCCACCTGCAGGCGGTAAACGGGTTTGAGGATACCGGGCGTGTCGGAGAAGATTATCTGGTAGTCATCTCCGTTGATGATGCCCATGATGCGGTGTCTGGTAGTCTGCGCCTTGGAGGTGACTATGCTCAGCTTCTCGCCCACGAGGGCGTTCATCAGGGTGCTCTTGCCTACGTTGGGGTTGCCTATTATGTTTACGAATCCGGACTTGAAAGCCATATTATACGTATGCTCCCATCTTTAGAATGTTCACTTCGCTTTCAGTGAGATAGCGCCATTCTCCCTTCTTGAGCCCCTTCTTGGTGAGGCCCGCGAAGTAGACGCGGTCGAGGGCGCGGACTTCGCAGCCCACCGCCTCGAAGATGCGGCGTACCACGCGGTTCTTGCCCGAGTGGATCTCGATTCCGAGTTTGCGCTTGTCTTTGGGGTCGATGTATTCCAGGGCGTCCGCGGCGATGATGCCGTCCGACAGCTCCACTCCGTCGAGTATCTTCTGCCTGTCTTCTTCTTCGAGAGGCTTGTTCAGGATTACCTGGTAGATCTTTTTCTTGTCGTAGGAGGGATGGGTGAGGCGCTCCGCCATTTCACCGTCGTTGGTGAACATGAGCACTCCGGTGGTGGACTTGTCGAGGCGCCCTACGGGGTAAACCCTCACGGTGCACGACTTCAGGAGATCCATCACGGTCTTCTCGGCGTGGGGATCGCTGGCGGTGGTCACGTAGCCGCGGGGCTTGTTCATCACCAGGTAAACCTTGGCTTCGCCCTTGAGGGTTTCGCCGTTGAACTTGACTACGTCGTTGAAGACGTTGATCTTGGTGCCGAGTTCGGTGACGACCTCGCCGTTCACCGTAACCACGCCGGCCTGTATCATGGTGTCGGCTTCCCTGCGGGAGCAGACGCCTGAATTGGCTATGAATTTGTTGAGGCGGATTTCGTCCCTGATTCCGGTCTTGGCTTCATCGAAGTCGGAGTAGACGGGGGCGGGACGCGGCGAATTCTCGATCATGCGCCTGATGCCTTCGTTGGAATCCTTGTCGAAACCTCCCTTCGGGGCGGATTTCGCGCGGGTGCCCTGGCCATAGGATTTGCGGGGCCCGCCGTAGCTGCGCTTCTCGCCGTAGCTACGCTTTTCGCCATAGCTGCGATTTTCGCCGAACTGTCTGCCGCCGTCGCGGCCGTAGCTCTTGTGCTCGCCGAAGCTCTTGTGCTCGCCGTAGTTCTTGTGTTCACCGTAGCTTTTGTGCTCGCCGAAGGCCCGGTGTTCACCGTAAGACCTGTGTTCACCGGATGTCCTCTGCTCGCTGTGGTAGCTCTTGTGCTCGCCGGAATGATACCCTCTCGCGGGTGCGGCCTGGTCGGAGTTCTCTCCGCTTGAGACCTTCCTGCGGGGTCTCAGTTTGCGGCCGTCTTTGGAAAACTTGTCCATTCTGTTCGTTTTTAGGCTGCAGCGCGACTCACGTCTCGCCTGTGCCATGTTTTTTACTTTAAGTTGAATTTGTAGGTTATAGTGCCTTCCTGCAGTGCAGGAGCATTAGCTTTCATGTCAAATACAGCGTCCATGGCCGCTTTTCGCGCGGCGGCCCAGAGCTTTGCGTTGGTTATTGTGGTGCCGTCGGCACCGGGTTCGGCCCTCTGCACGTGTCCGTACTGGTCTACCCAGATCTTAACCACGACAGTGCCGCTCTCCTGGATCTTGTAACCCGGTTTCGAGAGTGTGCTCTTGTTAACCTTGCGCCCCTCCACGTGGGCGTTGGGCACGCCTTCCGTCCCGGCGGTCTCGGCGTTGCCCCTGGGCTGGCCGTCCTTGTAGGAGTCTGATGGGAATTCAGCTGAATGCGGGGTGGTGGCAGTGGTGTCTTTCTTTCCCATTCCGGGGAAAGTGGCGCGCGGATCGAGCTTGGGCTCTTCCTTGCGGTCCGGTTCCTGTACGGGGACGTCCCCGAAATCGTCCGGCTTGGTGGCCGGGGTGATGTTTTGCGCGACGGATTCGTTGGGGGATTCGCTGCGCTGGACTATTTCCACGGGTTTCTCGAGGTCTACATCTTCCCCTTCGGGCTCTCTGCCGAGGACTGGCTTGACGGGAACTTCCACGTCTTCTTCAAAGTCCAGGAGGAAAGAGTTCTCTTCGGGCGGGGGATAGAGGTACTTGAGGCCGCTGAACGATACGAGGCAGAGCGCACCGACGTGTAGCACGACGGTCAGGAGCACTCCCACGAGTGTGGAATTGCGCTCTCTTTTCGCTCTTTCCCGTTGATACGCTTTCATTCAGGCTGCGTGGCTAGGATTACCTTGTAGTGGTTGCGCTTGGCGATGTTCATCACCTGGACTATCTCACCTATTGGCACCGAGGTGTCGGAATAGATGCTGAAGGTCGGGTCTTCCTCGTTCTGGAGAAGGCCAATCAGGTCGTCCTCGACCTGGTTCAGCTCTTCGGGAATCTCGTTGCCGTTGATGTGGTAGGTGTACTGCTCGTTGCCCCAGTCCTTGATGGACACGCTCACGGTGGGCTTGGCGCTCACCTGTCCGGTGCTCTTGGGGAGCAGCAGCTTGAGCGCGTTGGGGTTGACGAGGGTTGAGGTGACCAGGAAGAAGATAAGCAGGAGGAACACGATGTCGGTCATGCTCGACATCGAGATCGTCGGATCCACCTTAGTCGTTCTCTTGATGGCCATGGCTATTCTTCACTTTTGGCGGGCGCTGCGGTCTCGGGATCGTTCAGCACGTCCATGAACTCGATGGTGGCGTTCTCGATGCTGAACACGACGTCGGAGATGCGGCTCGTGAGGTAGTTGTATCCGAAGTATGCGAGGATGCCCACGATAAGACCGCCGACGGTGGTTATCATGGCTTCATAGATACCGCTGGAGAGCAGCGTGATGTCGATGTTGTTGCCGGCGTTCGCCATGTTGAAGAAGGCCCGCACCATACCGGTGACGGTGCCGAGGAATCCGATCATGGGGGCGCCTCCGGCGATGGTGGCCAGGAAGGGCAGGCCCTTCTCGAGCCTTGCCACCTCGAGGTTGCCCACGTTTTCGATGGCGCTCTGGATGTCGGCCATGGGCCTTCCGAGGCGCTCGATGCCCTTTTCTACCAGGCGGGCGACGGGAGTGTCGAATTTGCCGCAGTAGGTGACGGCGCTCTTGATCTTGCCGTCGTGGATGTAGTCGCGGATGTCGTCGAGGAAGTTTTTGTCAACCTTGGCGGCGCGGTTGATCACCCACAGTTTTTTGCCGAAAATGTAGATGGCCACGATGCTGAGGAGGAGCAGGACTATCATGAGCCAGCCGCCCTTCATGGCCATGTCGATGAGCGAGTAGGACATTTCCTGCGGGACAGGAGTGACCTCTAATGCTTCTGCAGCCCCTGCGGGGTCTGCCTGGAGTAGTGTGAATAACATATCTTGACTTGTTTTGATTATTCTTTCTTAACTTGCAAAGATAAGCAATTTTTCGGTAATTTTTCCGATATTTGTAATCGTATGGACAAAGCCCCTGCAAGATATTCCGACGAAGAGCTCAAGGAGTTCCGCGTACTAGTTTTGCGCCAGCGCGAAGAGGCCATGAGGGAGTACGAATATCTCATGAACATCGTCAAGAATAACGGCAGCAACGACACGGCTGACACCGACCTCTCCTTCGACATCGAACTCGACAATGTCGCCGATCACCTTTCCAAACAGGAAGCTGCCGACAAAGCCCATGCCAAAATCAAGCAGATCCGTGCCCTGGACGCGGCGCTCGTGCGCATCCGTGACAAGACCTATGGCATCGACGTGCGTACCGGCGCCCTCATTCCGAAAGGGCGTCTGCTCATGGTTCCGTGGGCGCTCACGGACGTTCCGAAAGAATAGCTCTAGTAATCGATATGTGAAAGGAAGAGGGCATGGCCCGGGGCGGATTCGCCCGAGGCCGTGCGGGGACCTCCGTCAAGGAGCGTGTCGAACGGGGCTATGGTGCAGCCCGGGGCTGCTTCGGACGCGCTTATCGGGCGCTTTCCGCGGCCTACCTCCAGGAGCGTCCCCACCACTGCGCGCACCATGTTCCGGAGGAAACGGTCGGCGGATATGCGGAAGTACCAGTATCCCTGCCGGTCCGGGGCGTCCTGGGACTGGAAGAGTGCGACGTGGGTGGGAGTGTACGGGTGCCATGCAGCCTCGGTGACGGTGCAGACGGTGGTCTTGTTGTCGGAGCCGGATTTCTGGAAGCAGGAGAAATCGTGAGTGCCTACGAGGAGCGCCGCAGCCCTGTTCATGAGTTCGAAATCGAGCTCTGCGTATGTGAAGCAGAACGACGTGCCTTCAAGGAACGGGTCCTTCATGCGGTGCAGGAAATAGGTGTATTCCCGCCTGATTGCATCGAAGCGGGCGTGGAAATCGTCCTCGGTCCGGACCACCGAATGAACCGCGATGGAAGCGGGTAAAATGGCATTTAATTTGTAGCAGATCCAAACTGCGTCGAGCTCCGTAGGAGCATCGAAATGCGCGGTATATCCCACGGCATTCACCTCCGTGTCGGTGCGCCCTGCACCCACCACGGTCACAGGTGTGCCGATGAGCGTGTACAGTGCGGTTTCAAGGGTTCCCTGGACACTTGGCGCGCCGGGCTGTATCTGCCAGCCGCAGAAATCAGCCCCGTTGTAAGACAGTTGTATACGATAACGCATTGTAATGCAAAGGTAGTAAAATATGAACCAAAACGTAAACATCAAGGAACTCAACGACAGGATTCAGAAGGAAAGCGGTTTCGTGGATATCCTGTCTCTTGAAATGGGAAAGGTCATCGTGGGCCAGAAGCATCTGGTCGAAAACCTGATGATAGGCCTGCTCGCAAACGGCCACATCCTGCTGGAAGGCGTTCCCGGCCTGGCCAAGACCCTGGCCATCAGCACGCTCGCCAAGGCTGTCAACGCAAAGTTCAGCCGTATCCAGTTCACCCCCGACCTGCTCCCCGCCGATGTCACCGGCACTCTCATCTATTCCCAGAAAAAAGAGACTTTCGAGGTGCACAAGGGCCCCATCTTCGCCAACTTTGTGCTGGCGGATGAAATCAACCGCGCCCCCGCCAAGGTGCAGTCGGCCCTGCTCGAGGCCATGCAGGAAAGGCAGGTCACCCTCGGCGACGAAACCTTCAAGCTGCCGGAACCGTTCCTGGTGATGGCTACCCAGAACCCCATCGAGCAGGAAGGCACCTATCCTCTGCCCGAGGCCCAGGTGGACCGTTTCATGCTCAAGGTGGTGGTCGGCTATCCCAACAAGGAAGAAGAACGCCAGATAGTCAGGATGAACAATTCCGGCACCTTCCCCAAGGCTTCGCCCGTAGTTTCGCCCGAGGACATCATACGCGCCCGCAGCGTGGTCCGCGACGTCTACATGGACGAGAAGATAGAGCGTTACATAGTGGACATCGTCTACGCCACCCGCACACCCGCCGACTACGGCCTCAAGGATTATGCGGGGCTCATTTCCTACGGAGCGTCGCCCCGTGCCAGCATCAGCCTCAGCCTTGCCGCCAAGGCCTATGCCTTCATCAAGCGGCGCGGCTATGTGATTCCGGAAGACGTGAGGGCGGTCTGCAACGAGGTCCTGCGCCACCGTATCGGCCTCACCTACGAGGCGGAGGCGGAGAATGTGACCACCGAACAGATTATTTCCGGCGTACTCAACGCCGTGATAGTGCCTTAAATGACGGCTTCCCGGGGAAGTTCCATTCGGTACGTCGGATATGGAGAAAACGACCAGCGCGTCTGACCTTCTCAAAAAGGTTCGCAAAATAGAGATCAAGACCAGGGCCCTCAGCCACCAGGTCTTTGCCGGTGAATACCATTCGGCCTTCAAGGGGCGCGGAATGGCGTTCAGCGAGGTGCGTGAGTACCAGTATGGCGACGACGTCCGCAATATGGATTGGAACGTGACCGCCCGTCTCCGTGCGCCTTATGTGAAGGTGTTCGAGGAGGAGAGGGAGCTCACGGTGGTCCTGCTGGTCGATGTGTCGCGTTCTGGTCTTTTCGGTACCGAGGGGATGACCAAGCGTGAGATGATCGCGGAGATCGCCTCCACCCTGGCGTTCAGCGCCTTGCTGAACAACGACAAGGTGGGGGCCTTGTTCTTCAGCGACCGCATCGAGAAGTTCATCCCGCCCAAGAAGGGGCGCAGCCACTTGCTTCGCATCATCAGGGAGATTATCGACCTGGAGCCGGAGTCGCGTTCCACCGATATCGGAGGGGCGTTGAGGTTCCTTACCAATGCCATCAAGAAGAAATGTACCGCGTTCCTGCTTAGCGATATGCTCGATGTCGACGAGGCCGGTGCTCCGCGTTACGAGGAGGCGATCAAGATTGCCGCGGGCCGTCACGACCTGTCTGTTATCAAGGTTCATGACAGGCGTGAGAGGGAGTTGCCGGATGTGGGGCTTGTGCATATCAAGGATTCGGAGAGCGGGGTGCCGGCGTGGGTGGATACTTCGTCGCGCCGTGTGCGTGAGGCGTATTCTAGGTGGTTTGCGTCGCTTTCGGAGAATGAGAGGCGCATTTTTAATCGTTATCAGATTGACAGTGTGGATGTTGCGACGGATGCCGATTACGTTT
>JAILQG010000027.1 GCA_024699055.1 Bacteroidales bacterium | reverse complement strand
TTCGGAATGGTGGTGGAGCGCACCATAGGCACCAAAAAGTTCCTGGTGTACTACTTCCTGTGCGGGCTCGGCGCGGCCGCCCTGCATATCGGAGTGCAGTCTCTCAGCGGCGCGTCGCTTTACGTTCCAACGCTGGGTGCGTCGGGCGCGGTGTACGGGGTTCTGCTGGCTTATGCCTATCTTTTCCCCGACAGCAAGCTCACCCTGCTTTTCCCGCCGGTCACCCTGTCGGCCAAGTGGATGGTGCTGATTTTCCTTGGGATAGAGCTGATTACCGGCATTACCGGAACGGCCGAGGGCGTGGCTCACTTCGCCCATCTGGGCGGAGCCCTGATGGGCTGGCTGCTCATGATCTGGTGGCGCAAGAGGGGCAGGCTTTTCAATCAAAACTGGTGGTAAGATGGACATTCCTTCCATAGTTTCCGAAGCCCTGGCGGTGCTGAAGCGCGGCGGGCTCATCCTGTATCCGACCGACACCATCTGGGGAATCGGCTGCGACGCGACCAACGAGGCCGCAGTGCAGAAAGTGTTCGAACTCAAACGGCGCAGCGAGGCCAAATCTCTCGTGCTGCTGGCCGACAGCCTGGACATGGTGGCCCGGTACGTCAGGAAGATTCCCTCGATTGCGATCGACCTGGTAGAGGTAAACGACGCCCCCATGACCATCGTGTACCCCGATGCGGTGACCGGCGCCTACGGCCTGGCTCCCTCGACGGTGGCCGAAGACGGATCGGTGGGGATACGCATCCCGCGAGTGACTCCGGGCCCGGACGACAAACCCGTCAGTGCCGGAGCGGTCTTTTGCAACAAATTGATTTTCAAGCTTCGCGCGCCGCTGGTCAGCACTTCGGCGAATATTTCCGGAGAGCCGTCGCCCGAGAATTTCAAGCAGATTTCCAAGGAGATTCTCGACGGCGTGGACTACGTGGTGCCGAATTCTTTCCTTGAAGGAGGCCGGAACCTGCGTTTTGACGACAGCGCCTCCGGACGTTCTTCGCAGATAATCAAACTCGGCCCGGGCGGCGAGGTTGAAATAATCCGGCCATAATGGAGATCTTTTATTCAGACGAGATATTTGACGGCTTCCTCCGGCTTCCGGCGGAAGAAACCGCCCACTGCATGCGCGTCCTGCGGCACAGGCCCGGGGATGAAATAGACGTGATCGACGGCCGGGGCACGCTGTACCACTGCGTGTTGCAGGAAGAAGAAACCCCGGGCGCGGCCAAGCATGGGAAAGGCGGCGGCCAGACGACCCTTGCCCGGATTGTGGGTTCGGAAGCCTCCTGGGGGTCGCACCCGTATCACATTACCCTGGCGGTGTGCCCCACGAAGAATCCCGACCGCTACGAGTGGATGGCGGAGAAAGTGACCGAGGTGGGTATCGACACGCTCGCTCCGGTTATCGGGGAAAGGTCGGAGCGCCGGGTGCTCAAGACGGACAGGCTCCACCGCATCCTGCTTTCCGCCACCAAGCAGTCGCTCAAGGGTGCGATTCCAGAATTGCTTGAGCCGCAAACGGTTATGGAGTTTATAACGGGGCTGGGCGAAGCTTCCGCCGACAAACTCCGCCTCATTGCCTACTGTTCCGACGAAGTGAAGCCGCGGGCTTTCATCATGGAGCTGCTCGCAAAGATTAAGGCTCCGGAGGCGACACCGCAGGTCACCGTGCTTATCGGCCCCGAAGGGGACTTCAGTCCGGCTGAGGTACAGGCCGCTATGACCGCAGGCTTCGTGCCGGTGAGCCTCGGCAGTTCGCGTCTCCGCACCGAAACCGCCGCCATCACCTCTGCCGAGGCCGTATATCTGTCCTTTCCATTTTAGCAAGCACCTATGAGTGAACGATTTCCGCACCGCATTTTTCCGGCTCTGCTGATGCTGGCCCTCATGCTGGCAGGCTGCGTGAGACAGAGCGGCTATGTGCGTCTGGAAGGGTATGCACAGGGCGGCACCTGGAGCGTGAAATACAACTCCGCTGGGATCAAGGCGAACCCGGCTGAGGTACAGAAAGGCATCGAGGCCATCCTGAAGGACATCGACACCACGCTGAGCGGCTACAACAAGAGCTCGCAGCTCTCGCGCCTGAATGCCGGCGACACCATCAAGCCAAGCAAGATGCTCATCGGCATGTACGATTACTGCTACGGCATCTGGAAGGAGACGGAAGGTGCC
>JAILQG010000022.1 GCA_024699055.1 Bacteroidales bacterium | reverse complement strand
TCCCGTTCATTTCATTCGAGGATTTTCTTGTAAGGGGCGATCATCCCTTCGCTCATCTTGCCTCCCATCTTCTGTTTCAGCTTGGGATTGTTCATCATCGCGCCCATCGAGTGGTCCTTGATCCGGAAAGCATAGAGGATGTCGTCCATGTCGGCCGACAGACCGTCCAGAAATGGGAGACCCATGTCCGCGCAGTTGTCCTCGATGAACCGGTGGGCCGTGACGTCGTAGAAGTGCTTGGATGTCGTGACCTGCGTGGCAGCCTTGCCGGAGAGGTCGATATCCGAGGCCTTCAGGAGCTCCAGGAACCGGTGCAGTTGGCTCGGGACCAGGAAGGTATAGACAGGATAGCAGAAGACGACTAGATCCGCTTCCCTGACGGCTTCAAGGGCAGGGGAGAAGTCTTTCTCCAATGCCTTGATCTTCTGGCCAGCAACGAGATAGCTGAATCTGTGTCCCGGGAACTTCTTCTCCAGGAACAGACAGGTATGCAGTGTGATGGAATTCTTCCCCTTGGGGCTGCCGTTGATTACTAGTATGTTCATGGTTGGTTGCTAATTTACGAAGAAATGACGATACGTCAAGTATTATCCGTACATTTGTCACGAATATGAATAGACCAACCATAGACCCGCATATCAAGAACATTGTCTTTGACTTTGGCGGCGTGCTTATCGACTGGAATCCGCGGTATCTCTATCGCAGCTATTTCCGTACGGAAGAGGAGATGGAGTATTTCTTTGCGCATATATGTACAAATGAATGGAATGCACGGCAGGATGCCGGCCGCCCGTTTGCCGAAGGTGTGGCATTGCTGCAAGCCCGGCATCCGGAGTATGCCGAAGCTATCGCCATCTACCATACGCGTTGGAACGAGATGGTTGTCGGTGCCATTCAGGAGAATGTAGATTGGCTGCGCGAGCTCAAATCGCAAGGTTATCACATATACGGTCTTACCAATTGGTCAGCAGAGACGCTGCCCGGTGTGATGGCGAAGTATGACTTTTTCAAACTAATGGACGGTATCGTGGTGTCCGGTGAAGAGCACCTGCTTAAACCAGACATACGTATCTACCAGACCTTGCTCGACCGCTATCACCTTAGGGCCGGCGAATGCCTGTTTATCGATGATTCTCCCGCTAACATCGAAGGCGCCAAGAAAGCCGGTTTAGCCACATGGCACATACCCACATCGACAGTCTCGCCGTGAGGAAAGGCAGCAAGTGTTTCATTGCAGGCGTTGCCGCGTAAAGACGATGCGCGGTCGTGTCGATCTTGGCCACGTAGCCCATCCGGTAATTGGGGTCGATTTCCACAGGGCCGGCGTAAGAGCTCACATACGCGTATTGGTTCTTGAACACGATGTAGCGGCAGTTCGGCACCGATACCTGGCCGATGTGCCGGGCGGTCTTCACGTCCATCACCTCTATGAGGTTGGAGCAGTTGACCACGGCATAGAGCCGGTCGCCATAGATCTGCAGGTCGTTGCCCACGTCGCCCAGTTCCTGCACTAAGCCCGGATTGCGTTCGGCATAGATGTTTTTCATGTAGATGCCGCTGGCGTAGTCGTAGTATTCGAGCGTACATTTGTTGCTGCCCATGTTGCCTTCGTTTAGCAGGAAGAAACCGGCAATCTCGCCGCTTTCGCCGCTACCCACGTCCGTGGTTTGGGGAGGGATCTCAGACTAGATGGGACGGCAGCCGGGATGCAACAGTTACCGGCAGGAGCAGCAGAAGGAGGAGGCGTTTCATCATATTACAGGTAATACTTTATATGTTCGATTATTTTCCGATGCAGTAAATAGGGAAAGTCTATAACTTGTTGTAAATAAATACTTTAACTTTTTGACCTTTTCAAGTTTGTCCCCCTACTGTCCCCGAATTTTATGAGGGCTCAAACTTTTTTTGTGAAAAAGTTCTTCGGGGGACAAAAAATGCCTTCTACACTTGAGTGTGTCATTAGGTTAGAGTGACGGAGTGATAATGACACGCCAGCCGCCCTCGTTGTCGCGAGCCTCTATGTAGCCTTTCTCCTTCAAGCTGGAGAGAAGACGTTGCACTGCGGACTTGTTGATGCCAAGTTGCTCGCGCAGGCTGTCAATGGTGACGGAAGGCTGGGACTGCATAATGCGAAGGATCTTGGCATAGTTCGGAGTTCTGAATTCGACCCGCTGGCCGTCATACCACCAGACGTTCTCGTCAGGCTCCGTCAGGAAGCGGACATCATTGTAGATCTCCTCTGCGACCAGTGCGGTGAAGTAGCGGAGAAAAGGGCGGATCTTGTCCAATTCGGCATGAGCACCGATGCTGGGAGTGGAACCGACTTCCAGGTCAGCTTGATGCAAGGCCTCCAGGTAAGCCTTCTTTCCGCGGCTACGGACAACAATCATGGGGTAGTCGTGGCGAGCGAGGATGTAATTCACGATAAGCCTGGCGATTCGGCCGTTGCCGTCCTCAAACGGGTGAATCCGAATATAGCGATAATGGAACAGCGCTGCCAGTTCGACTGGGGAGAGTTTGCCTTTTGCCTCCTCTTCATTGTACCAGTCAACGAGGTCGGCCATCAGGGCTGCAGTTTCCTCGGGAGCGGCGTATTCGAAACGGTCCCCATAGCGGGTAATTACGCTGTTGGGCCGGGTCTTGTACCTGCCTGCGTGAATGACATAGCTGGTCTGCTGGCCACCAGGCAGTTCACGATATACGGTGTAATCCTCCCGCAGAAGAGTCTTGTGTAATTGGCGTATGAAGCTCTGCGTAAGCGGCATGTCCTTGATGCCGGCTTGCTCTTGCATCATTTTAAGACCCACATTGCTGGCTTTCATTTCCTCCAGATCTTTCATCTCTGCTTCTCCTACAACCTTTCCGAAAAGCAGCAGCAGTTCTGTCTGGCCATAGGTCAACGTATTGCCTTCGATGTGGTTACTGTTGAAGTTGAAATCCACGGTAAATTTGCGGCTGAGACGCTCGCGGTCCCTGTCGGAAAGAGGCTGTATGGCATTCCAGGCGGCTATTGCCTTGGGTACATTTAAGTACTTCATTGCAAAAATGTTTTCTAATTGGTGGTAAATATACCACTTTTTTGTCAACATTTACAAAATAATCCGACGAAATTGGCAAGAAAAGGGACACCAATGCTGTCAATAACCTTGCACTTAATCGTATAACGGTTTGACTATTTCCCCAGAAACCTCATAGGCGTAATCCCCGTCACCTTCTTGAAGAGACGGGTGAAGTGGTGCGGGAACTCGTAACCCAGGAGGTGCGCGGTTTCATTGACATTATGACCGTTCATCAGAAGGTTCTTGCCCTGCTCGATCACAAAGGAGTGGATGTAGCCGATGGCGGTATCTCCGGTGGATTTGTGAATCACGTCGCCCAGGTAGCGGGGCGAATAGGCAAGCTGCTCCGCGCAGTATTGGACGGTGGGGACGCCAAGGTCCATCTGTTTGCCGTCCAGATAATACTCCCGCAGCAGGTTATGGTAACGCTTGAGGATGTCCGATGATGTCTTGTCTTCCTGCGAGAGCTGGCGCAGGTAGATGCGCTGGCAGTACTCCAGGACAAGACGGACATATCCCAGAATGACGGCCCTCAGTGCCGGGGAATCCTCCTTTTCCTGCAATTCTTACCTGAGTTGCGTAAGAAGTTGGGTGATACGGCCCCATTCGGACGGCTCCATTTTCAAGGTCTCTGTGGCGAAGTAGGAGAAGTATGGATAGTCTTTTATCTTTGCCTCCAGGTCCGTTCCGTGCAATAGTTCCGGAGAGAACAGCAGTACCCATCCGCTGATATGTAGGTCCTCGCCACTATCTTCCTTCCCGCCGATTTGGCCAGGCTCCACGGCAATGATGGAAGCATCGGCCGCATCGAACATCTTCATTCCATAGGTCAGGTTCCTGGGGAAATTCTTCTGGATGAAGAGACCGTATACACCGTATCGGTTCAGGCTGGTACGGACTGGTGAGACCTCGTCGTAATGGATCACACTCACCAGCGGGTGCAGCTGAGGCGCCCCCACGAAACGGGCGTAAACATTGGGATTTGAGACGTGCAAGATGTTCTTCATATCACGCGAAAGGGTATGGTTTCGTGCAAAAATACGCAAAGTTCTGCGATATTGGTAGAAATCAAGCAAAAATCGGTTAAAGAATACCCGAAAATCCGCCTACCTTTGCACCATCAAGCACCAAAGACATGAATATCAAATCCTTCCTTGCAATCTCCAGCGCATCCCTGATGCTGCTTGCCTGCAGAACAAACACGAACGAGAATATGAGTACTTTGAATCTTACCCGGGAATGGGACAAGACCTTTCCCAAATCCGAACTTGTAAACCACAGCAAAGTCACCTTCCACAACCGCTACGGCATTGAACTGGCGGCCGATATGTATGCCCCCAAGAACGCGGAAGGCAAACTCCCCGCCATTGCGGTCAGCGGCCCGTTCGGCGCCGTGAAGGAGCAGTCGAGTGGCCTCTATGCACAGCACATGGCCGAGCGCGGGTTCCTGACCATCGCCTTCGACCCGTCCTTTACGGGCGAGTCCGGCGGAGAGCCTCGCAGGATGGCGTCTCCGGACATCAATACGGAGGATTTCCTGGCGGCAGTGGATTTCCTTTCCACCTGTGACCTGGTCGATCCTGCACGCGTCGGCATCATCGGTATCTGTGGTTTTGGTGGAATGGCGATCAACGCTGCAGCACTCGATCCCCGCATCAAGGCGACCGTGGCCAGTACTATGTACGATATGAGCAAGGTCAACGTGGAAGGTTATTTCGCCAGCGAGGACACGCCTGCGCAGCGCCAGGAAAAGCGCCGTGCCCTGGCCGCCCAGCGCACGAAGGATTATGCCTCAGGCACATATGAGCGC
>JAILQG010000007.1 GCA_024699055.1 Bacteroidales bacterium | reverse complement strand
AGGCCTCTACCGCCGCGGAACCCATGCTGCCTGTGGCGCCGGTCACGATGATCCTTCCGTTCATTGCCATCTCTTCTCGGCCTCTTTCACCTCCCGGCGCAGCCTTTCCGGAAGGTCGGCCACGCAGCGGTTGCATTTCATTTCAAGGGAATACATACGCCCGATACAGTAATTCGAGTGGCCGCACTCACTCCGGTCTGTTTCCCCGCTGTGGAGTTTGTTAACGAAATCTGTATCCCTTATCAGGGCGCGGGCCATCTGGATACCTTCAAAGCCCGCGGTGAGCACTTCTTCCATCTTCTGGCGGGAAGCCATGCCGCCTACATAGATCAGCGGCAGTTTGACAGCGGCGCGGAATTTCTTTGCATCCTCCAGGAAGTACCCTTCCTTATAGGGGACGGTGGGGACCATAATCCGGCCGAATAGCCGGACCAAAGCCCGAAGCCACCAGAACTGGCGCATATCCATATAGTGGGTCATCGTGCGGAGCGGCATGGCGCCCCTCATGACTTCCATCGGAGCCTTGCTCACGAAACCGGCAGAAAGAACAAGAGCATGTACGCCAAGCCGTTCAAGTTCACATGCCACCTCGAGGCACTCCTCTTCCTGCATGCCGCGACGGAAACCATCGTGCATGTTCATCTTCACAATCACACCCATATCGTCGCCCGCCGCTTCCATGACGCGCCTTATTACGCGCTGCATCAGACGCATCCGGTTTTGCAGGGTGCCGCCGTATTCATCCCGCCGATGGTTGGTGTAGGGCGACAGGAACTGGCTGATAAGATATCCGTGCCCGGCATGTATCTCCACGCAGTCGAAACCAGCCTCCCGTGCAAGCTCCACGGCATGGCCAAAGTCCTCCACAAGAGCGTCAATTTCAGCCTTTTTCATGCCGCGTACGAAGGTCGGCGAATACAGGTTGAAGCCTGCGGAAGCGCCGACGGGCATGCAGCCGCAGGTGGCACGGTGTGTCATATTGCCGCAGTGGCCCAGCTGGATGGAGCACTTGGCTCCGGCGGCATGCACCGCATCGGTAATGCGTTTGAGGCCTGGGACAATCTCCTCCCTCATCCAGAGCTGGCCGTCAAACGACAGGCCGCTCCGGTTCACGGACGCGTAGGCCAGCGTGGTCATTCCCACCCCGCCCCGGGACACGGCCACATGGTAGTCGTACAAGTCCTGCGACGGACGGTTGCCATAGGCCATGTTCTCGAAAGCAGCCGACCGGATAATCCGGTTCCGCAGGGTCACGGGGCCGATGCTGACGGGGGTGAATATCGGAGATTCAATCATATCAATAGAAGAAGGGAATAATACGCTTTGTGCTAGAATCGAGCTGTCCTGGGAATTCACACAGGTAGAGGTCATGGATGCGTGCGGCGCGAGGTGCAAGGTTGGCGAAGGTCCACAGCGCGAAGACCCCGCCCGCCCACGACCATGTGAGGATGGCGAAGCCTACCCACTCGAGGAATTCTCCGAAATAATTGGCGCTGGTCACGTAGCGGAACATCCCGTCTCGGGGAAGATAGTGCGCCGTGTCGCCGGGTTTCCGCAAATTACGGATGATTGAGTCGGACTGGATGTTGATGAACATGCCAATCAGGAAGACCGCGGTGCCGCACAGGAATGGCAGGCTGGTCAGCCAGGACAAGGGGTATATGTCCACCGGGGAGACGTAGAAGATCCAGCCGCCCTGCATCAGGGCGTTCAGTGTGTTGAACAATATGCCCATCAGCACGATGGAAAGCGGCATCCGGCTATGCCCGCGCAACTGCAACGGGAAGATGAAGGAGCGATGGAAATAATGGCTCTCGAACAGGACCAGAAAGACCAGCCGGACTACGTCGCCACGCCGATCGGAAAACCACCAGAGCAGCAGCATCGCCACGAAGACCGGCGCCTCCATCAGGAACCAACCCAGATGATTGTCCACCGAAGGGCCCCATTTTTCCGTGTAGAACTTCCCGTATCCGGCATTGACGCGGTACAACGCGATGAACACCACCACCGCGATGACGGCCATCACTACCAGGAAGATATTGAATGTGTGCGGAGAGAACATCATTTGAGTTTTTTCCATAGAAAGGCGACCAGCGGACCGGGCAGCAGCGCAATCAGCGACGGAAGCCATACGTTCATAAACCCTGGGCTGACGACGCGGCGCCGGCGGAACATGGCACGGAGGGCACGTTTTACCAGCCACTGCGGAGTCTTGATGAGGCCCAGTTGCACGCCCAGGCGCATCTTTTCTTCGCTCAGGCGGTAAAGCGGCGTAGCGATGGCCGCCGGGCAGACGGTCGTGACGCCCACACCGTACGGCTTCAGTTCATAGGAGAGCGACCGGCCGAAACTCTTGAGATACGCCTTTGTGGCCGAATAGATCGTTATACCCGGCGCCGGGATACGGGCGGCCATGGACGACACATTCAGGATGTAACCACTCCCGCGCTGCTTCATGGCGTTGCCGAACAGCAGGCACATCCGGGTTACCGTGACCACGTGCAGGTTCACCATAGCCTGGGCCTTATCCAGGTCCTCAGGCAGCAGTTCCTTGAAGAAGAACATACCGGCATTGTTGATGACGACATCGGGCAGGAAGCCTTCCGCCCGGCACCATTCGAAC
The DNA here is from genome assembly GCA_024699055.1 of Bacteroidales bacterium. Classification (GTDB taxonomy): domain Bacteria; phylum Bacteroidota; class Bacteroidia; order Bacteroidales; family UBA932; genus Cryptobacteroides. The sequence continues at coordinate 2,356 of JAILQG010000007.1, read as the reverse complement.
AGACTGTCTGCGGCATCCGGCACGGCCAGGTCCTGGAAACGGGTCCGGACACCAACCGGAAACTGCGCGCGCAACGATTCCGCCGCAGCGTTCAGTTCGTCCTGCCGGTTGCTGACCAGAACCAGGTCATATCCCCGGCCGGCCAGCTGCCGCGCATATTCCATGCCCATGCCGGAGCTTCCTCCTGTAATCAGTGCCGTCACCTTACGTTCAATCTATTTTTGAAATAAAGCCGGTAACCAATTTAAATACAGGCTCGTAGCTGTCCCAGCGGACGGTCTTGACGTTGTCGGCCGGGGTGTGGTAGTGCGGGAAGGCACTGCCCTCTCCATTCTCCAGGAAGATGCAGGGAACGCCGCGTACCGCGAAGGGATAGTGGTCGCTGTTGGCGGCAAGAGCGCCGCGGTTCAGAGATTCGAACAGGTGCTGTTCGGCATTAACTTGCTCAAATATAGGGTATTCCGGCATGCCTACGTCGCTCACTTCGCAATACTGGACGGGGTTATCGTCCCCTATCATGTCGATATTGAACAGGTACTTGATTTGCGGGAGCGGCACAACCGGGTGCTCGGCGAAGAAAGTGGAACCCCGCAGGTTGGCATCCTCGCCGGAAAAGGCCACGAAATACATGTCGTATTCCGGCTTGCTCCCGGCGTAGTGTGCAGCCAGCGTAACGACCGCCGCCGTGCCGGAGGCATTGTCGTTTGCGCCTGGATAAAAGACCTTGCGGCCGAGGTTGCCAAGGTGGTCATAATGGGCCGTAAAGACATAACAGCTGTCGTGCTTCCGTCCTTCCACTTTTGCAATCACATTGAACAGTTCATAGTTCGTAAGGAACTCACTGTCAACATCTAACTTCACGTGTTTCACGCCCTCGATGGCCTCCGGAGTCACCCATACTATCGGCTTGTCCACCACCTTCTCCCCATAGGCCTTGAAGAACTTGATAGGCGCCGCCCAGGTATAGAGCAGGCCGGCATTGGGACAGGCCCCAGCCTTCTGCAGCTTGGAAAACACTTCCCGATGCTTGTAGGTAAACCAGAAATCGCAGCAGACCATGCAGCCTGCATTCTCCGGTTTAGCCAGATCGGCCAGCAGCTTATCCCCGTCGAAGTTCAGCGTGTCCACATAATACACAGGAAACTCGCCCTTCACACCGGGAGAATACTCGCGCATGGAGAAATCCACCCCCGCGCGAAGCTTCTTCCCGTCGGCCCACATTTTCATGGCTCCAGGGAAAGTATTGATATCGATTGTAAAGGGCTGGAGCGTCACATCATCCACTCCGGCCTTGCGGAATTCCTTCTCCAGGTACTTCCCTGCCTTGTTGGCTCCGCCTCTGGCATAGCCGCGGCCCTGGTACTTTGCGCTGCTCAGTTCCTTCACAACCCGCTTGAAATGAGGCAGGTCCTGCGCATGCAGCTGCATGGCGGAGAGAGAGAGCAGGATAATCAGTATTCTCTTCATATGACGTGTTATTGTTTTTTCAGCCAATGTTCCTTGAGCCATTCGCGGACCGGCAGGTCGTAGGCCTTCAGCAGGCCCCATGCCAGCACGAAGCCGGACAGGACAAAGAAGAAATCCACCGCCAGGTAGCCGTGGTTGATGATCTGCTCGGCCGGACCCTTGCTGTAAGTCTCGAAGATGTGGAACAGCACCACCATCAGGGCGGCTATTCCGCGCAGCCCGTCCAGTATCTCGTAACGAGGCTTGGATTCCAGGTATACGTTGGTTTTTGCCATAATCATTTAATCACGTAAGGACAAGCCGTGATGAACGCAAAGATAACAATCTCTTTCCACTCCGGCAAGGTTGAGTGACGGTAGCTTGCTAAAACGCTCGGAGAGTGTTAAATTTGTCGTTCGATGGAAACAGATAGATTTCTCCTGCGTCCCTGGCGCGAAGATGACGCCGAGGTGCTGTTCAAATGGGCATCCGACCCGGAGCTCGGCCCGCGTGCCGGCTGGCCGCCGCATAAAAGTGTGGAGGAAAGCCGTGAAATCATCCGGACGCTGTTCAGCGGCGAAGGGATGTGGGCGGTTGAACTGAAGGAAACGGGAGAACCAATCGGTTGCGTAGGCTATCTGCCCTCGACCTCCTCTAACCTGCATATTGCCGATGATGCGTGCGAGGTGGGCTACTGGATTGCCCGACCCTATTGGAACCGGGGCATTTGCACGGAGGCGCTGCAAATGGTCATCGACTATTGTTTCCGCGAAAAGGGATACAAGGTCCTGTGGGGTGACTATTTCCCGGAGAATCCCGCTTCGGGAAAAGTCATGGAGAAATGCGGATTCGTGGATACCGGGCGTGAAGTCCTCTGTCCTAATCTGGAAGTCGGCGCCGACCGGCCGGT
>JAILQG010000107.1 GCA_024699055.1 Bacteroidales bacterium | reverse complement strand
TTGACGGTGATGAGCCCGAGCGACGGCGAACAGTCGATAATGATGTAGTCGTAGGAGTCCTTGATGGGAGCAAGGGCCTTGGCGAGCACCGACTCGCGCTCGGGAACATCGAGCATCTCGATTTCCGCTCCGACCAGATTGATGTGCGAGGGAATCATGTGGAGATTCGCGATTTCGGTCTGGATGAGAGCGTCTTCCACGCCTATCTTTCCTATCATTACCTCGTAAATGGTGCGCTTTTCATCGCTGTCGGGCGAGAAATTGAGGCCGCTGGTGGTATTGGCCTGAGGGTCTGCGTCGATGACCAGCACCTTCTTCTCGAGCACTGCGAGGGATGCGGCGAGGTTGATGGCGGTAGTGGTCTTCCCCACTCCGCCCTTCTGGTTGGCTATTGCTATCGTTTTTCCCATATAACTTACAAATATAGCGAATATTTCTCAATTGCCCACCGTGCAAGCCGGCCAAAAAGCCAGCCCGCCAGCAGACCTACCGCCGCTCCCGCCAGGACGTCTCCAAGGAAATGCTTTCCGACGAATATGCGGCTCAGTCCTACCAAGGTAGCCCAAACATACATTGCTGCCGACAAGCCCTTGTAACTGCGCGATTTGTCGCCGCTCCTGAAGCCGGTTCCAAGGCTGGCCGCAAGGGCGAAGGCGTTGGCAGCGTGCGCGGAGAAGAAGCCGTACAGGTTACCTTTCCCTTCAAGGACGCGGAGCCCTCCCGACAGCATACGGCTGTCCCAGCAGGGCCTCAGGCGGCATACGGCATCCTTCACGAGGTTTGCCAGCTGGTCGCACGCCACGACCGCCAGAACGGCCGAAACGAGCACGATCAGGGCTTTTTTCCAATTCATGCGCAGGAACAGCAGCACTATCAGGATAAGGTAGAGCGGATACCATACCTTTTTGTCGGAGAACAGCATCCACACCGCATCCGTCAGCGGAACGTGCAGGGAGTTCAGGGCCAGGGTGGCCTCCCTGTCCAGAAAGGAGAGAAGGTTCAGGAGATTCATGCCTGGAGCGTCTTCCAAAGCAGGTCGGTAAGCTCCTGCAGCCCCTCACGCGAGAAGCAGGAGATGAAGACATGCGGAATATCCTTCGGAAGTGTAGGCTCGATCGCGGCTTCCAGCTCCTCGTCGAGCAGGTCGCATTTCGTGACGGCGAGCACGCGGTCTTTCACCATCAGTTCGGGATTGTACATCTCGAGTTCGTGCAGGAGCGTGGCGTAGCCTGCCGCGATGTCGTCTTCTTCGGCACTGACCATGAACAGCAGCACCGAGTTGCGTTCGATGTGGCGCAGGAAGCGGATTCCTATTCCCCTGCCCTCGTGGGCGCCTTCGATGATTCCGGGTATGTCGGCGATCACGAAAGACTTGCCGTCGTAGTATTTCACGATGCCCAAATTGGGCTCGAGCGTGGTAAACGCGTAGTCGGCAATCCTGGGCTTGGCGCTGGTGACGGTGGCGAGAAGGGTCGACTTGCCCGCATTCGGGAAGCCAACGAGGCCAACGTCCGCCAGAAGCTTTAGCTCGAGCACGAACCAGCCTTCCTCGCCCTCTTCGCCGGGCTGGGCGTAACGGGGCGCCTGGTTGGTGGAGGTCTTGAAGTTGTTGTTTCCGAGTCCTCCGCGGCCGCCCTTGCACAGGACGAATTCCTGACCGGCTTCTACCAGTTCGCCTATCTGCTCCTCCTCGTAATCGACCGGATTGCTTTCGAAAAACTCTTCCTCCGGCCTGTCTTCCTCATATTCGACGTCTTCTTCGAGCTGGGTGTTCTTTTCGCGCCAGAATTCCACATACTGCTTTTCCTCCGGCGCAGGTGCCGCGGGACGGGGCCTTTCAGCCTTCACGGGGTTGAGCCGCTTGACCACGGTGCCAAGCGGCACGTCCAGGATAACGTCCGCTCCGCTCTTGCCAGTCTGCAGCCCTCCGGCGCCCGGCTGGCCGTTTTCGGCTATTATGTTCTTACGGTATTTCAAGTGGATGAGCGTCCAGAACTGGGGATTAGCGCGCAGAATGACACTGCCGCCCCTACCGCCGTTGCCTCCGTCGGGACCTCCCTTGTACTGGTACTTGGCGTGGTACAGATGGGCGCTTCCAGCCCCTCCGTGCCCGGACGCACAGTGCACGCGCACGTAGTCTATGAAATTGCTTTCCTGCATAGATTGCAAAGATAGAGATTTTTTCGTATGCCTCACAGGACAACCGTCACAGTTTCAGCCCGTACTGTATTTTGATTTCGGAGGACGAGGGCCTGCCTGCCGAAGCGTTGCGGAGAAGGGACGCTTTGAGGTGGAGGGAATGGCGGCGGGTTTTCACGCCGATAATTGCCGAAACCGAGTGTCCACGGCCATAGAGGGCGGGAACGCTGAAAGAACCAGGCAGGTCGCGTTCGTAGCAGTAAATGCGGTCGTCCCAGTTGTCGACGCGGAAAAAAGTTGCTCTGAGAAAGGCCGACACCTGCACCCTGGCAGTATCGGAAGGGGTTTTCCAGCCGGTTTCCACATATCCTGCCATAGCAGTCTCCTTCATGCGCACCAGATCAAAACGGCCGTTCAGCTGAAAGCCCCGCAACCCCGACTTGACGCCGGCCCGGTATTCGTGCCTCCACGGGGGCGAATCAGCAGTGCGGTACCTTTCGGCAATGCGCAGCATCGGATTGATTTCAACCGCTCCCGCCCTTAAAACAGGAGAGCAGACGAGCAGGCACTTATATGCCCTACTGCCCTTTTCCGGATAGAAGGCGGCATCGGCGGTAAATTCAAGCGACCGCCATTTCGCACCGGCCGAGAAACCTCTTTCGCCAGCAACCTTCGAGACAGAGCGCACAGCCCCGGAAAAAGCATCATAATATCCTGAAGGATAATGCCTTGCAAGGACGACAAAGCGCAGCTTGTAAGCCGGCGACCAGCTTGCTCCCCCGACCGCCGCAAGGCGCGTCCGTTGCAGCACATACTCCCCTTCCGTTTCCCTGCGGGAGCTCAGCGCCGCCTCTCCGAACAGGGTCAGATGCCCGAGTCCCAGGGTGCCGTCGGCCGAAGCGACGAAACCGTCCTTGTAGAAGGCCTGAAGCCCGAACTGCCCCCTCCTCCCCAGGCGGGAAACGGCCGCCATGGGCATGACTTCCGGAGTCGATCCTCTCTGCAAGCCGGAAAATGCCGCAGCTGCAGAGACGGTCCATCTCCCGCTTGTCAAATCGGCCGCCACACCCCTGAAACGCGGCGAGAACGATCCTGTGGGGGCGATGCCTGAAGCGCTGCGCCTGAAAGCCGCCACGGAACTGAACCCGCTCATCGAGAAACTGCTCCAGAGCGCGAGGCCCTGTCCGAAACGCGCTGCGAAATCGCCCAGGACCAGTTTGCCCCCACGCTTGCCGTACAACGCGGCGCTGAACGTTCCGGGCGAGAACTTGCGCACCGTATAACTGGTACGCGATGCCCACCAGAATTCAGCCCTTCCGCCCAGTTCCAGGTGGTATTTAGCTCCGTAGAATGCGGCGCTGTCCTCCCCCTTGATGCGGCCTCCGCCCCGAATCATCAAGCTCTGCCTTACCCTCCTGTCCTCCCTTGCACCGGGTGGCAGGGAGCTTTCGAACGACACGAACACTCCGAGAGCCTCCGCCGTTTCGGCGCCGAATCCGTCCACCAGGCCCAGCTCAGTTACGCCGAGGATATCGCCCGACCGCGAGCGGTAGTCTTCCAGCGAAGCCACCTGGTACGCGCTGAAAAGGCCGCTCGAGAGCAGGCGGCTCCTGCCCGCCTGATTGATCCTCAACGGGTGCTCGGCATAGTGCTGGAAACGTTCCATTTCGCTCTCGCCCAGCTCTTCAAAGGAAGAGGCTCCGGTGAGCACGAGGATAGCGCTCACCACGTCGACAAGAAAGTGCAGCATGCCGCCAATTTATGCACGCAAATCGGCATTCAGGGGAGTAAAAGTCAGTTTTTTCTGTTTTTTTATAGCAAATAAAATTGTAAATTTGGGGCCTGTTAGCAAAACGCAAAATGGACAGGATCAAGATTCACGACAAATTCTTCAAGTCGTTTATCCCAAACGCGAAGATAGAAAGCGTCATAGACGACGTGGCCGAAAAGATCAACGCCGATTACGCGTCCACCGGGGAAATCCCCGTACTTCTCTGCGTCCTCACCGGCTCCATCATGTTCACCGCCGGCCTCATGAAGAGGCTCAACTTCCCGCTCGAGGTGATGTCACTCAAACTTTCGTCCTATACCGGCACCCAGTCATCCGGCCAGGTGCTCGAAGTCATGGGCCTCACCGGGAGCGTCGAAGGGCGCAAAGTGATAGTCTGTGAAGACATCGTGGACACCGGCGCGACCATCGTCGCCCTCAGGGACATGCTCCTCGGAAAAGGGGCCAAAGAGGTGAAAATCTGCACCATGCTCCTCAAGCCCGAGGTTTATGCCAAGCCCCTCAAGCTCGATTACGTGGGCATGGAGATCCCCAACGACTTCATCGTCGGCTACGGTCTCGACTACGACGATCTCGGCCGCAACCTGAAAGATATCTACGTACTTGACAAATGAAATTCTAAAATGAAATACTACATCATTTTCGGGCCTCCGGGAGCCGGCAAGGGCACCCAGGCCGCCCCGCTTGCAGAGCGATACAACCTGAAACACATCTCCACCGGAGAGCTTCTCCGCAATGAAATAGCTGAAGGCACCGAGCTCGGCAAAAAGGCCAAGGCGCTCATCGACTCCGGCAGCCTCGTCCCCGACGACGTGGTTGAAGGCATGATAGCCCAGGCCTTCGGAAAATACAAAGATGTGGACGGCTTCCTGCTGGACGGTTTCCCGCGCACCATCTCCCAGGCCATGGACCTTGACGAAATGCTCGAAGCCCGCGACGAGGAGGTGACCGGAGTCATCTCGCTAATGATACCCGACGATGTGGTCAAGGAACGCATCGCCCACCGCGCCCTGCTCGAGGGCCGCGCCGACGACGCCCGCGACGAAGTGGTGAACAACCGCATCGTCACCTACCACAACCAGACCGAGCCGCTTATCGACTATTACAAAGACAGGCAGAAATACCACGAGGTGGACTCCCTGGGCACCATCGCTCAGGTAGGCGAGAACATCCGCAACCTCATGGATTCCCTGGCCTAGAGCGCAGGCAGCACTTTCTCCATCCTGATTCCGCGTGATCCTTTAACGAGGATCACGCAGTTTTTCAGCGGGTGCACTCCGAGATGGAGGGCAAGGTCCGAAGATTCCGGGAACCAGCCCATGAAGGCGCTGGATTCCGGGATGCCGGCGTTCAGCGGAATTGTCTCGCCCGCTTCCACCCTTGCATTCATGGGATTGTTGAGCCCGGAGGGCAGCGGCTGGGCAACGGCCGTTTCCACCCCGGTCAGGGTGCCGTCGGCTATGCACTGCAGCACCGCCTTGCGGAATTCCTCCCCTACCAGGCAGAAACGCACGCCCGATGAGGCGAGCCTCTTTACCAGGGCGACATGCTCCGCCACGGAGTCTTCCCCGAGTTCGCGCATGTCCCCGAGCAACGCTACCTTGTGGGGCGCTTCCATTCCGAAAAGATTGTCCAGCGCCACCCCCATGGAGGATGGGTTGGCGTTATAGGCGTCGATCACCAGCGTATTGGAATCTGTGCGCTGCATCTGCGAGCGCTGGTTCGAAGGCACATAGCCCTCCAGCGCGGCAACGGCATCTTTTATGGGAACCCCGAAGTATTCCCCTACCGCCAGGGCTGCCATCACATTAGTGGCGTTGTAAGCCCCTACCAGACGGGTTTGGATTTCCGTTCCGTCGGACAGGCGGAGCCCCAGGAAAGGATTGCCGGACGTGCAGGGCAGCAGGGACGCTCCCTGGTATTTTAGGCCGTAGCCCCACACGTGGCAGGCTTCCTTGCGGGCCATCTCCACCAGGTCGGGATCGTCCTGATTGAGGAACAGCACCGCCCCTTCTCGCCTGCCCAGCCATCTGTACAGCTCGCCCTTGGTCGCCTTCACGCCTTCGAATGAGCCGAAGCCCAGGAGATGGGCCTTGCCCACGTTGGTAATGAGGCCGTAGTCCGGACGGGAGACTACCACCAGCTTTTCTATGTCGCCGGGATGCGAAGCACCCATCTCGATGACCGCGATTTCGGTTTCGGGAGTCATCTTGAGCAGGCTCAGGGGCACTCCTATGTCGTTGTTCAGATTGCCCTCGGTGGCGGTTACGCGATACTTGGCGCGGAGCACCGCCGCCATGAGTTCCTTGGTGGTGGTCTTGCCGTTGGTGCCGGTAAGGCCGATTACCGGTATTCCGAGCCTTTCGCGGTGAAAGACAGCGAGTTTCTGGAGCTCGGTGAACGGATCCCCCACCTTTATGAGTTTTTCCGACGGGATACCGGCGGTCACCGCGAAGCAGTCCGAATCCTCGTTCACCACGGCGTATGAGGCACCGCTTTCAAGCGCCTTCGCGGCATAGGCGTTTCCGTCGAAATTCTCTCCTTTAAGGGCAAAGAAGATTTCACCCCCGCGCACGGCGCGGCTGTCTGTAGTCACGCGGTAACCGCATGAAACGTACAGGGAATAAAGCTCTTCTGTGGAAATCATTTTTTATCTGCGCGCCCTGTCGTAGAGTACAGCGGCGATAATTGCATACAGGATGTTGGGCAGCCATAGCGCCAGCCCCGCCGGGAGGGTGCCGGTAAAGACGAACATCTGCGAGAATCGCTGGAACAGGATGTACGAAAAAGCCAGGGCTATGCCTATACCGAGGTTCCAGCCGATTCCTCCGCGCCGTTTCCGGAACGACAGGCACACGCCCATGATGGTGAGGATTATGGCCGAGAAAGGCATGGCGTACCGGGTATGTTTCTCGATCTGCGCGTACATCACGTTGGCGTCGCCCCTCATGTTCTGGGTTTCGATGAGATTGTCCAGCTTTTTCTTGGACAGGGTCTCGACCGTTTTTTCGTTGCTGTAGAAGTCGTCTATGGTGAGCGCTATGACGGTATCTTTCCTCTCTCCGGAAGTGACGCGGTCGCCGAGCCCTTCCGAATAGTCGCGCATGAACCAGTTACGCAGCTTCCAGCCCGCGAGGGTGCTGTCCCACTGCGCGGTTTCGGCCGAAATCTTACTCTTGAGGCGGTTGTTTTCGACGCTTTCGAGGGTGAATTTGTAGCAGGTGTTGTTCCAGGAACTGAAACTCTGTACATACACGAACTGGCCGGGGGCTATCTGGTAATGGATATCCCTGCGTTTGAACTTGTTGCGGGCCTCCTTCACGTATTTCATCTCGAAGAAGACCCTGCCGGTATTCGCTTCCGGCACCACGTACAGGTTGAGCCCCAGCGAGAACAGGGCTATGAGCGCCGCCGTGCAGATGTACGGCACCATCATCCTGTGGAAGCTGATACCGCCGGACAGGATGGCGATGATCTCCGAGTTGGAGGCCATCCGCGAAGTGAAGAATATGACCGTAATGAACACGAACAGAGGACTGAACATGTTAATGAAGTACGGCACGAAGTTCACGTAGTAATCGAAGATGATTTCGTTGAGCGGCGCCTTGTACTGCACGAAGTCGTCTATCTTTTCGGAGATGTCGAAGACGATGACAATGAATATGATGAGCAGCAGGGCCACCGCGAAGGTGCCGAGGAACCTGAATGCTATGTATTTGTCTATCTTCTTCATAATCTGGTGCTCAGGGCCGGGACGACCGAGTCTTTCCAGGCTGCGAAGTCCCCTGCCTCGATATGCGAGCGGGCCTGCCTGACGAGGTCGAGATAGAAGGCCAGGTTGTGTTCGCTGGCCACCATTCCCGCAAACATCTCCCCGGCTATGAAGAGATGCCTCACGTAGGCTTTGGTGTATGTTGTGTCAACAAAAGACGTTCCACAAGGATCCAGCGGCGAAAAATCGTCCTTCCATTTTTCGTTGCGCATGTTCATGATGCCGTTCCAGGTGAAAATCATGCCGTTGCGGCCGTTGCGGGTAGGCATGACACAGTCGAACATGTCCACCCCGCGGGCGATTCCCTCGAGGATGTTCGCGGGCGTGCCGACTCCCATGAGATAGCGCGGCCTGTCCGCCGGAAGGAGGGGGCAGGTGAACTCCAGCATCTCGTACATCTTTTCGGTGGGCTCGCCTACGGCAAGGCCGCCGATGGCGTAGCCGTCCGCCCCGAGCCCGACGGCATGCTCCGCCGCCTCCCTGCGAAGGTCGGGATACACACAGCCCTGGACTATCGGGAAGAAACACTGGGAATAGCCGTAGAGCGGCTCGGTTTCGCGGAAGCGTTTGGCGAATCTTTCGAGCCAGCCCTTGGTTAGGTCAAGCGACTTCTTGGCGTAGGCATGGTCGGCGTCGCCGGGACAGCATTCGTCCAGCGCCATCATGATGTCGGCACCGATGACCCTCTGCGTGTCCACGTTATTCTCGGGCGTGAAGACATGCCTGGAGCCGTCGATGTGAGAACGGAACTCGCAGCCTTCCGGGGTGAGTTTGCGTATCGGCGAAAGCGAGAATATCTGGTAACCGCCGCTGTCGGTGAGGATGGGACGGTCCCAGTTCTCGAAGCGGTGCAGGCCGCCGGCCTCGCGGAGCACACCCAGGCCGGGACGGAGATACAGATGGTAGGTGTTTCCCAGGATTATCTCGGCCCTTACGTCTTCCTTGAGGTCGCGGTGATAAACTCCCTTGACGCTGCCTACGGTGCCTACAGGCATGAATATCGGGGTCTGGACGTCCCCGTGGTCGGTATGGAGGACCCCACGGCGGGCGGCGGAACCGGAATCGGCAGCAGTCAGGACGAATTTCATATCTGAAAAATAACCTTCAAAGTTAACAATTTTACACGAAATCTCTTATTTTTGTGTGATAACGAACTGAAGATAACTAAAACCGAATGATATGAAAGACAAGAACATCAGCCTGCGCCTGATCATCATGAACTTCCTGGAGTTCGCCGTATGGGGCGCATACCTAACTTCCCTCGGCCGCTATCTCGGCAATATCGGCCTGGGACCTCAGATCAAATGGTTCTTCGCGATGCAGGGCATCGTCTCCATCTTCATGCCTACCCTGATGGGCATCGTGGCCGACAAATGGATTCAGGCCCAGAAGGTGCTGTCGCTCTGCCACGGCCTCGCCGGCCTCTTCATGATCGGAGCCGGCCTGTATGCCAGCAGCGCCGGATCGGCAGTTCAGTTCGGCCCGCTCTTCACGCTGTATTCCCTGAGCATCGCCTTCTTCATGCCCACCATCGCCCTCACCAACTCAGTGGCTTTCAACGCCCTGTCCAAGGCGGGCAAGGATCCGGTCAAAGACTTCCCCCCGATCCGCGTCTTCGGCACTATCGGCTTCATCTGCAGCATGCTGCTCACCAACTTCCTGAAAATCAACGGCACCGCGATGCAGGAGAGCTACACCCAGTTACTCTCTTCCGGCATCCTCTCGCTGGTCCTCTGCGGATACGCGCTCTCGATGCCCCAGTGCCCCGTGAATAAGAATAAGGGCGGCTCGCTGGCCGAGGCCTTCGGCCTCAAGGCTTTCTCGCTGTTCAAGCAGGGCCAGTTCGCAATCTTCTTCATCTTCTCGATGCTGCTGGGCGCTTCGCTCCAGATTACCAACGGCTACGCCAATACCTTCCTGGGATCCTTCGCGGCCAACCCGGCCTACGCCGATGCCTTCGCCGTCAAGAATTCCAACGCCCTCATAGCCATCTCCCAGGCATCCGAAACCCTGTGCATCCTGCTCATCCCGTTCTTCATGAAGAAGTTCGGCATCAAGAAAGTGATGCTCATTTCGATGTTCGCCTGGGTTCTCCGCTTCGCCTTCTTCGGGCTGGGCGATCCCGGCATGCCCGGCGTGCTGCTCTTCATCCTGAGCTGCATAGTCTACGGCATGGCCTTTGACTTCTTCAACATCTCCGGCGCCCTTTACGTCAACGAAAACACCGGCGAGGACATCCGTTCCTCGGCCCAGGGCCTGTTCATGCTCATGACCAACGGTCTGGGCGCCACGATCGGCACCCTGGCCGCCGGCAAGGTCGTGGAGGCCTGCGACGTATTCAACACGCCCACCAACTGGCCGAACGCCTGGTACATCTTCGCCGGCTATGCCTTCGTCGTAGGGATCCTGTTCATGATTCTGTTCAAAGACCCGCAGAAAGCGCAGAAAAAGGCAGCCTAACCCACGCTGCCCCCGTCGGACCAGTTTCCGAAAGTAATACTGAGTTCCATCGGAAGGAGCTTCACCGTAACGCGGATGTCCTCAAGGTCATCCGCGTTCCAGTCATATCCCTTCGCGGCCAGTTCACAGGCGAGGTCCCAGTCCCACGAAAGTTCCCCGGTGGCACGATCGCTGAACTGCAGCTTCAGTCCGGAACCGGGCCCCTGCGCCGGCACCCTCACCGACGATGAGTGGTCTTCCACAGCAAGTTCGCATATGAAATCGCCCTCCACTGGAGTCATCCTGGTCAGGTCCGTCCCGCCTATGTCACCCATGACCATGATACGGTACCGGTCGGTATCGATACCTTCGTCGAAAGTGATGTAGATGGTGGCGAAGCGCTTGTGGAGCTCCAGCACTATCTCTTCCTCCTCGCCAACCACGACGTGGTCGCCGGAAAAGGCCCAGAGGCTGTCGCTCTGGCCTCCTCTGGCGATGACCGTTCCAGCCCCGTTGTCAAGGATACCGGCCACCGAAACGACACCGCGCTCCACGCTTTCCCAGCAGTCGGGAGAATATGCGCTGAGCGTGACCGTACTAGTGCCGGTACCGTCGCCGAGCCGGACTTTCACGGGAGTGTTCCCCGCTATGTACAGGGAGCGTTCCGAGAGGGAGAGATGTACGTTGGCGGGGCATCCGGAACGGTCCTCCTTTACGCAACAGCCCCATAGCACAAAAACCAAAGTGCTGAATATCAATATTTTTCTCATAATTTTACGCTGATGTCATATTTGCGTTTAAGACCGGATATCTCCGGATCAAGATTCCCCCGGTGAATGAAGGAGGGATCCAGTTCGCAGGCCTTCATGTAACATTCCACGGCATCCCTGTCATCTCCCTTCCGGGCGTGGACTATGGCCTTCATGTATTCCACCTTGGCTCCTTCCGGCAGGCTTTCCAGTACGGCCATTGCGGATGCGTTGTAATCCATGGCGCAATAGGCCACCGCCGTGTTCACGTCGTTGTAGGGACGCAGGATCGTGACTGCAGTCTTGTAGTCGCGGTCTTTTATCGCCTGGACTCCCCTGCGGTACAGGGTATCGGGAACGGTAGTGTGGACCGTATCTTTCACCATGCCCCTGCGATGCATGTAGAAATTGAATCGCACCACCCTCAGATGTGGGTACAGGGCCTCCCTGATATGCAGATATTCGGGTTGTGCCGAGAGTTCCCTCTCCCTTTCGTCGGGTTCGCCTTCACGGCATATCCTTGCAAGTTCCTCCTTCCGGAACTCGGGGATCGCCGGGTCTTCCCGGATCAGTCCCGTCAGCAGCGACCATTCTTCCGGCACGGCCCTCGGAATGAAGTCCAGATGTACGTCGTAGCGATGCCTCAGACCGGAATAATATCCGCATACGGCCTCGCTCCGCCTCTGGGACAGCCGCTCGTTGAAGAGCCAGCTGCCCTCGGGCGAACACGAGGCGGCCACGACTATCGAGTCCATATTGAACTCGCCGCTCCCGAGCAGGTCCTCGAGATTGCCGGCGATTCGGCCCATCTCGGTGGAATTATTGCCCAGGGAGGTGTCGATGACGGCGCTTCCGGTGTTGAATTCGATATAACAGGCGGTGTTAGCGAGCACCCTGCGCTCCTTTATTTCCAGCAGATACCTGTCGATATCCTCGGCAAGCCCGCTCAGGGAAGAAATGTAGAATGTGATGGGTTTTGAGCGCGGTATTCCGCATACCAGCCTGTCTTCCTCGAAGACTTCCCCACTCAGTGTGATGTCGGCTTTCCTCAGCATGGGCCCGGCGGAGATGGTCTGCACGTAATGGTAAACCACGTCGCCTCCGGAAGAGGTTACTACGCTGTCCAGCCTGAGACCATCGGTCACTATGGGAGATTTCACGTAGCGGGCGTACATCTTGTCCTTCATCGCACTCCTGCGACGGTTCCGGTGCAGCCGGAACTGGTCGGTGTAATGCTCCACCGCCTCCCGTTCCGTGACTCCGTAAAGAGAAGCGAAGGTATCATCCGAGACATAACTGCTGTCGGCCCTGAGAGCATAGATTTCCGGCAGGTTACGCTTCAGGAAAATCTCCAGCTGGCCTGAACTGATGAACACTGTAGTATCCGACACTATGCTCTGCAGGAAGCGTTCATATCGCTGATAACCACGCAATTGCGCTTCGCGATACCGCTCGCCCGTAATGAAAACGGGTTCCAGGGCGGAGCTGTCGCCCAAAGCTCTCAGCACGGGCTGCAGACGCAGCTGCCATGAGCTTTCAACCATGGCGGCGGGCACGGTCACGTCGAAACGGAGGTCTACTTTTCCGTGCCTTTCCGCTACGTTCCGGAACTTGGCGCTCACCACTACCGGATCGATGTAATCACTCGCCACCATTTCGCCGTTCTCGTCCTTCACGGCCTTCATTATGAGCATTTCCCTACCCTGGGCATCCTGCACCCTGAGAGTATCGCGCACGGGAGTGTCCACCATTATATCGGATGGATGTATGTCCTGCGACATGCTTATCGAGGGAGACAGGGCGCCGCTGCGTACAGCCTCCGCCTTCCGCACGGAGGTGCAGGCACTCAGGGCAAGCAGAGCGGTAATCGCAAAGCGTTTCATGGTATGATGCCTTTACATTTCGTAAGCCAGGGGCTCGTCGTCCTCCAACAGCTGTATCTTTTTGGCCTGTATCTCGGAAGAGTAATGATCCACCCCGTCCTCGGTAGTAAACTTGACGTTTCTGATAGAACCGCTCACCTTCACCTTGCTGCCCTTCACTATAAGGTCCAGATTGGGTATTCCATTGCCTTCCCACGCATTCACCGTGTGCCAGGTGGTGTCTATCTTCGCCATGCCCATCGCATCTTTGTATGCCCTGGAGGTTGCCACCGACATTCGGCACACCCTCCTTCCGGAGTGGGTCTGCACCTTCGTGCTGCCCACCAGGCCCCGGAGTTCAACTCTGTTCAACTGTTCCATAATCCTTTCTTGAAATATTAGCGTGCGAGCCGGCCGCGCGGTCCGGTCGCCACGCTGCAAAGGAAAGGAACCATATCCGGAAAAAAGCGTTTTCAAACGTTTACAATGCAGTTTTTTTCGTTTTTAACGCTTTGCAAAACATTTATCTTTCTATCCTTTGGTAATAAACAGTTCCGGATAACGATTCTTTCGGCATACAGATAATCCTGAAGGCCTTCAGAAAAACCTGCATGCATGTGAAAACGGAAAATAATCGACTTTGTTTTTTTACCCCCTTGCACGCCGTGAAAAAGCGTGGCATATTTGCGCTAATGACACTCTATATCAAAGAAAACGTGCCCTGCGAATGCCTCCAGTGCGGAAAACTCACCTATGGAAGGCCCGACAAAAAGTTCTGCAGCGAGGTCTGCAAGAACGCATACCACAATGCCAGACAGCAAAAAAGCCGCCAGCTCCGGAACCGGATAGTGACGGCTTTGAACAAAAATTACAGGATACTGGAAGAGCTCATCTCTTCCGGAAGATTATCCGCGGAACTGGTGCCCCTGGAAGAGCAGGGCTTCCGCCCTTCGTTCGTGACCGGCTACACCAGGGTGCGCTACGGACACGACGTCTTCCGCTGCTTCGACATCAGCTACAGCCTTTCACATGCAAGGCTGTTCAAGATAAGGAAAGACTCCGATGTTTAGTCTTTCTTTGCGGGAGCGGCAGGCTTCACGGGCTCGCTTCCGGGAACCTGGGTGGTGACCACGTCGGCAACGAACTTGTCGAAGTCGGCCTCGGTGATCATGTGGCAGGTGCCGTTTATCTGGGCGCCCATCTCCACCTGGAACTTGCGGACGTTGATGTTGCCGTTGACGGATGCATTGCCCTTGAGGGACATGGTATCCTTGACGTAGACGTCTCCTTCCACCTTACCTTCGAGGTCTACGTTGCAGCAGAGGAGGGCGCCGGTGACGGAAGCCCTGTCGCCTACGACGATCCTGCCTTTGGAGTAGATCTTGCCCTCTACGGTGCCGTCCACGCGGATGTCGTTGAGGGATGATATTTCACCTTTCACAATTGTACCCGCAGAGATATGGGATACGTCGTTGACATCAACGATTGGTTCATCGATTCTGGTACTCATTTCTTCTGTATTGTTTTGATTGTTGTTGCTCTTAAACCAGTCCTTTGCCATGGCAGTTCTTGTACTTTTTTCCGCTGCCGCAGGGGCACGGATCGTTACGGCCTATCTTCTTTTCGGCCTTTACGGGTGAATTGGATTTCTGCTCGCCGTTGGTGGTCAGATCGTCGTGACGGGCGTTGAGCTGCGGTGCCTGACGGCGCATGGAACGGTTCGGCGGAGGCGCCTCGGATGCGTCCCTGAGCGGCACGAAGGCCCTCAGCAGGAAGGTCAGCACGTCCTGGTTGAGGCTTTCCAGCATACCCGCGAAGAGGTTGTAGCTTTCGAGCTTGTACACCACGATGGGATCTTTCTGCTCGTAAGACGCATTCTGGACACTCTGCTTGAGGTCGTCCATTTCGCGCAGGTGCTCTTTCCAGTGTTCGTCGATCTGATAGAGTATGATATTCTTGCTGAGCGTCTTGCCGACTTCGCGGCCCTCGGAGTTGTAGGCCTTTTCGAGATTGACCGAAAGGGTCATGGTCTTGCGGCCGTCGGAAACCGGGATGGCGATGTTCTGGTACATGCTGCCCTGCTTCTCGTAAACCGTCTTGATGATGGGCGCGAGCTTTTCGACCAGGTTGTCCATACGGCGCTGGTAGCTTTCCTGGATGTGCTCCACGAGCCGCCTTACCAGCTCGTCCCGTTTCGCCTTGGAGTAGAACTCCTCGTCGAAGCCACAGTCGATGGAAAGCCTGGCCATGAGATTTTCCTGGAAGGATTCGAAATCCATGCCTTCGCACTGGTCGACGATCAGGTTGACCGAGTCGACCATCATGTTGCGGAGGTCGATCTCCACCTTGTCGCCGCTGATGGCGTTGCGCCTGCGGGAGTAGATGGCCTCGCGCTGATAGTTCATGACGTCGTCGTATTCGAGCAGGCGCTTGCGGATGCCGAAGTTGTTCTCCTCGACCTTCTTCTGGGCGCGCTCGATGGCGCTGGAAAGCATGCTTGCCTCGAGGGCTTCGTCGTCTTTCATTCCGAGCTTGTCCACCACGGAGGCGATGCGCTCGCTGCCGAACAGACGCATGAGCTTGTCTTCCAGGGAGATGAAGAACACGCTGGAGCCGGGATCGCCCTGACGGCCGGAACGGCCGCGGAGCTGACGGTCCACGCGGCGGGAGTCGTGCCTCTCGGTACCCACGATGGCAAGACCGCCGGCAGCCTTCACTTCCGGCGAAAGCTTGATGTCGGTACCGCGGCCCGCCATGTTGGTGGCTATGGTAACGGTACTTGTCTGGCCGGCCTGGGCCACGATTTCAGCCTCGCGGGCGTGCTCCTTGGCGTTGAGCACGTTGTGCTTGATGCCGCGCATGCGGAGCATACGCGATAGGAGCTCGGAAGTTTCGACGTCGGTGGTACCCACAAGCACGGGGCGGCCGGCATCGCGGAGCTGCACGATACGGTCGATGACCGCCGCATACTTGGCTTTCTTCGTCTTGTAGATTATATCGTCCTGGTCGTCGCGGATCACGGGACGGTTGGTCGGGATGACCATCACGTCCAGTTTGTAGATGCTCCAGAATTCACCGGCCTCAGTTTCGGCGGTACCCGTCATGCCCGAGAGCTTGTGATACATGCGGAAGTAATTCTGGAGGGTGATGGTGGCGAAGGTCTGCGTCGCGGCCTCGACCTTCACGTTCTCCTTGGCCTCGATGGCCTGGTGCAGGCCGTCGCTCCAGCGGCGACCTTCCATGACACGGCCGGTCTGCTCGTCCACGATCTTGATCTGGCCGTCCACGATAATGTAGTCGACGTCCTTTTCGAACTGGGTATATGCCTTGAGCAGCTGGTTCACCGTGTGGATGCGCTCGCTCTTGAGGGAGAACTCCTCCATGAGGGCGTCCTTGGCGCGCTGCCTTTCCTCGAGCGACATGGCACTGTGCTCGATAGTGGCGATCTGGCTGCCGACGTCGGGAATTATGAAGAAATTTTCGTCGCCCACGCTGTTTGCCAGGACCTCGTTGCCTTTGTCGGTCATATCCACCGAATTGAGCTTCTCGTTGATCACGAAGTAAAGCGGGTCGGTGATGACCGGCATTTCCCTTTCGTTGTCCTGGATATAATAGTTCTCGGTCTTCTGGAGGATCACCTTCATGCCGGGCTCGCTCAGAAACTTGATGAGGGGCTGGTATTTGGGAAGTCCCTTGTGGGCGCGAAGCAGGAGCTTGCCGCCTTCGGTCTCGTCGCCTTCGGCGATTTTCCTGCGGGCCTCGTTGAGCACCTGGTTCACCAGCGACCTCTGGGCCTGGTAGAGCTTTTCGACGTAGGGCCTGTACTCCATGTACTGGGCGTCCGCCTCGGTCTGGGCGGTGGGTCCGGAGATGATGAGCGGGGTACGGGCGTCGTCGATGAGCACGGAGTCGACCTCGTCCACGATGGCGAAGTGGTGCTTGCGCTGCACGAGGTCTTCGCTGCTGATAGCCATGTTGTCGCGGAGGTAGTCGAAACCGAACTCGTTGTTGGTGCCAAAGGTAATGTCGCACTGATATGCGGTGCGGCGGGCCCTGGAGTTGGGTTCGTGCTTGTCGATGCAGTCTACGGAAAGGCCGTGGAACATGTACAGCGGCCCCATCCACTCGGAGTCTCGCTTGGAGAGGTAGTCGTTGACCGTGACCATGTGGACACCCTTTCCGGACAGGGCGTTGAGGAATACCGGAAGCGTGGCCACGAGGGTCTTGCCCTCACCGGTGGCCATCTCGGCTATCTTACCCTGATGCAGGGCGATACCCCCGATCAGCTGCACGTCGTAGTGCACCATGTCCCAGGTGACCTCGTTGCCTCCGGCTACCCAGTGATTGTGCCATATGGCCTTGTCGCCGTCGATGGTGACGAAGTCGTGGCTGATGCTCAGGTTGCGGTCGAACTCGGTGGCGGTGACAGTGATGTCGCCTTGCGAAAGGCGCCTGGCGGTGGATTTGACGATTGCGAAGGCTTCGGGAAGGATTTCATCGAGAGCCTTCTCAATGGCTACGTCCTCATCCTTGACGACTTTGTCGCTTTCGGTGGCGAGGGATTCCTTCTGGTCTAAGGGGATATCCTTGTCGAGTTCGAGCCTGATTTCGGCGATACGGTCCTCGAAAGGCTTTTCCACCTCGCGCATATGCTCGCGCAGCGCGGCGGAACGCTCCCGCAGGGCGTCGTCTGACAATTTGTCAATCTCGTCGTATTTCTTGAGTATCTTGTCCAGCAGCGGCTTGACCGCGCGGTAGTCGCGATCAGCCTTGGAGCCGAATATTTTTCTGAGGAAATTGTTTGCCGGCATAAATGAATGTTGTTCTTTGACTTTTACTCAGCCAAAATTATGCCCCGGTCTTTATCGGGGCAAAAAAAGAGCAGGATAAGGGAGTCGAACCCTCCTCCTTGGCTTGGGAAGCCAATGCACTACCGATGTGCTAATCCTGCCTGGGGTTGCAAATATACAAATTTTCCGTCATTAAAGAATAAATCCTTAAATTTGCAGCATGGACTTGTACCGATTCATCAGACCCGGCCGCACGGAAAACTTCGACGAAGCCTGCGCTTCGGTAATGGAACAGATAAACAGCCTTCCGGCAAAGCTGGCGTTCATTAAATTTTTCTGCAGCGACGCCCAGAATCAGGCAGCGAAGCTTCGCGCCTCAGTTCAGCGCCTTGGCTGCAAGGCGGTCTCGATAGTGGAGCAACCGCCCCTCGACGGTTCGCGCGTATGCGCCCTGGTGCACACCGCCGACTCCGATCCCGGCTTCGTATTCCACAGCTTCCGCCTAACCGAAGAAGAGGCCGCCGGGCTTGACTCCTACGCCCAGACAAGGCTTCTGTTCGACAGGTACCGCAGCACCGCCGCCGGCATGCAGATGGCCACACATCTCGTCCGCACCTGGATTTATGTCCGCGACATCGATGCCAACTATGCAGGCGTGGTGCGAGCCAGGAACGACGTTTTCGCCGAAGAGGGTCTCAGCTGCGAAAACCACTACATCGCCAGCACCGGCATCGGAGGCGGCAGCGAAAGCCGTTCCGCACTGGTAAGCATGGATTTCCTCAGCTATCCCGGCATAAAGGAGAGCGACAAGACCTATCTGAAAGCCCTGTCCCACATGAGTCCCACGCACGACTACGGAGTGGCGTTTGAGCGGGGCGTGAAGCTCTCTCTCCCAGGGGGCAGCCGCTACTATATCAGCGGCACGGCCAGCATCGATTCGAAGGGCTGCGTGCTCCACGAGGGGGACGTAATCGCCCAGACCGACCGCCTTCTCGAAAATATCGGAACACTCCTCGAGGAGGGCGGCTCTTCGCTGGACGCCGCGAAGTACTTCATCGTGTACCTTCGCGACATCTCCGACTTCGCCGCCGTGGAGGAATACATGCAAAGGCGTTTCCCGGACAAACCGCATGTCATCCTAGAGGGACGGGTTTGCCGCCCCTCGTGGCTGATAGAAATGGAAACCGAAGTCTAGTCCAGTTTGTATTCGGACAGGTTGCCTATTCCCGGTATACCGTAGTATTTGGCCACCAGGTCGCCCCTCAGGTATACTTGGCGCCCTATGTTTCCGGGATGGTCCACCAGATTCAGGGCATCGCGGATGTCCCCCTTCTTCAGTTGTACCGAAAGGCAGGATTCCTTGTCGACGCATGATGTCTTGGCGGCAATCAGCAGGTTCGTGGAAGAAGTGAACGGCGGCGTAAACGAACATCCGGTAGAGGTGCAGTCTCCGCCTACGATATAGCCGTAAACCCACACGTCTTCTGTCTCCTCCGCGGCCATGCCGCGGGCCTGTCCCACGCTCAGGGCGCTCGAAAGCTCGCTTCCGCCGCCGCCCTCGCCTATTACGAACTCTTCGGCGGTCCAGTTTCTGGACGTGTCCAGCTCCATGGTGAGGCCTTCGCCATACTTTTGCGCCACCTCGCCCTCTTCCAGCACAGAATAGCCGGAATGGATGCTGATGCACAGCATTTCCTGAGCCGTAAGCTCCCGTGAAAACAGCGTTGTAGTCTCCCCTCCGTACGAGAGTTCGAGCCACACCAGGCCAGGCTGGAAGTAGCCGGTCCTGGTTTCAGAGTAATCATACATGAGAAGACCGGTGGGACTCTTCGCGTACAGAGTGCCTCCGGGATAGTTCACCAGGAATGTCTCGCCGAGGCGGAGTTTCAGGCCGGCGTTCATCTGCGCGCACGCCATATGCACCGCCACCACCTTTCCGCTCTCCACAACCACCACCTGCTCATCACCGTATTGCGGCGATTCGAAAAGCGGCTCCTTGAATTCTCTCGAAACCGCCCTCACGGTATAGGATCCGGGCGCCAGATCGAGCTTTTCCGGAGCCGCCCCGTATTTCCCGCTGTAATACGCCTTTCCTCCGGCGTCCGTGACGCTCAACAGGAACTCATTCGTGTCGGGGACTTCCGCCCTGGTGCTGATGAAACTGATTACCATCGTCCCGTTTCCGGCATCGGGACCCTGCACAACACGGTCGCACGCCACCAGCGCCGCAACCGCAATCGGAATAATAAAAAATGCCTTCATAGATCATGGTTTTCCGTGAATCTACGTAGGCGGTTCCGCAACACGGGGAGTAAAAGTGAATTTTTTACGTTTCCCGCATACAATTAAAACTAAATTCGCGGGGCGGCGCATCCCTGCGCCCGCCCCGCTACTTAACCTAAACTTAAACTATGAAAAACTTCGTCGTAATATAGTCATTATTATGAGATTTATGATAACTTTGCGGACGAAAAGTTCAAAAAATCAGTATTTCCATGAAAATAACTCTGAAAATCGCAGTATTCACCCTTTTGGGGCTGGTTGCTGCAGGGTGCGGAAAGTATGAAAAAGTTTCCGGAGACCCCATGAAAGCCAGGATTTACACTCTCGACAACGGGCTCAAGGTGTACATGACAGTAAACAAGGAACAGCCCAGGATCCAGACTTATATCGCCGTACGCACCGGCGGCAAGACCGACCCTCACGAGAGCACCGGCCTGGCCCACTATCTGGAGCATCTCATGTTCAAGGGTACACAGCAATTCGGCACCCAGGACTACGAGGCCGAAAAGCCCCTGCTCGACCAGATCGACGCCCTCTATGAAGAGTACGGCAAAATGACCGACCCCGCGGAACGCAAGGCCCAGTACCACAAGATAGACTCCGTGAGCTATCTCGCAAGCCAGATTGCCATCCCTAACGAGTATGACAAGATGATGAGCATGATAGGCGCACGCGGCACCAACGCCTGGACCAGCGAGGACGAGACGGTATATACCGAGGACATCCCGTCCAACCAGATCGAGAACTGGGCCAGGATTCAGTCGGACCGCTTCATGAACCTGGTCCCGCGCGGCTTCCACACCGAACTCGAGGCAGTGTATGAGGAGTACAACATGAATCTCACCTCCGACATGAACAAGGTGTACGAGAAACTCATGACCGCCCTGTTCCCCCATCATCCTTATGGCATGCAGACCGTCATAGGCACTCAGGAGCATCTGAAGAACCCCTCCCTCAAGAACATCAAGGCCCAGTACGACAAGTACTATCGCCCGAACAATGCGGCTGTCTGCCTCTCCGGCGACTTCGATCCCGACCAGGCCATCAAGATCATAAAGAAATACTTCGGTTCCTGGGAACCCAGGACCGACATTCCCAAGCTCCAGTACGAGGCTGAGAGCCCCATCGCCGAGCCCATCCCCGTCGAAGTGAAGGGCCAGGAGGCCGAAATGGTCGCCATGGGCTGGAGGCTTCCCGCCGCAACTGACCTGCAGACGGCTACGGTAGCCGACATCGCAAGCAGCATTCTCAGCAACGGCAGCGCGGGTCTCATCGACCTCGACATCAACCAGCAGCAGAAATGCATGTTTCTCCAGGCCGGTTCCTACCAGATGGCCGACTACGGCATGATGATGGTCATGGGCATGCCCAAGCAGGGACAGAGCCTCGACGAGGTGAAAGACCTCGCCCTTGCCGAGTTCGCAAAACTGCGCAATGGAGACTTCGACGAGAGCCTCATATCAGCCACCGTCAACAACCTCAAGCTTCAGAAGATGCGCCAGCTCGAGAACAACAGCATGCGCGCCCGCCTCTTCGTACAGGCCTTCATCAACGGCATCGACTGGAAGGATGCGGCAACTGACATCAACCGCTACTCCACCGTCACCAAGGAGGATGTCGTGAAGTTCGCTAACGAGTATCTCACCGACAGCAATTTCGCCATCATTTACAAGCGTCAGGGCATCGACGACAGCGAAAAGAAGATCGAGGCTCCCGCCATCACTCCCATCGCCACCAACCGCGACAAGCAGAGTGAATTCCTCAAGGAGATCGCCTCCAGCAAGCCCGCTCCCATCGAGCCGGTCTTCGCCGACTTTTCCAAAGACCTGAGCGTCAGCGAGTTCTCCAAGAACGTGGAGCTCCGCTACAAGAGGAACGAAATCAACGACATCGCCACCGTGCAGTATATTTTCAACCGCGGCACCGAAGACATTCCCGCACTCGGCATCGCGACCGATTACCTGGGCTATCTCGGCACTCCAGAAATGAGCGCGGAAGAGATTGCGAAGAAGATGTATGAACTGGCCTGCAACTTCGGCTTCTACTCCGACGCCCACCACTTCACCGTGAACCTGAGCGGCCTTGGCGAGAACATCCCGGAAGCCGCCTCAATCGTGGAGAGCCTCATCCTGAACGCGGTTCCCGATGAAGCTATCCTGGAGAACCTCAAGGGCGACCTCTTCAAGAACCGTCAGGACAGGAAGGCCGATTTCGACGCCTGCTTCTCAGCCCTCACCGACTACCTCCTTTACGGCCCCGAGTTCATCAAGAAGACCACGCTCGGCAATGCCGAGATAGCCGCCCTCGGAAGCGAAGAACTGCTTCAGTGCGTCAGGGACCTCTACGGCAAGGGCCATATCATCACCTATTACGGCCCGGCCGAGAAGAACAAGGCCGTCGCCGCCCTCAAGTCCTTCCACAAGGTATCGGACGATCCCGAGGCCCTCGAGGAGCGCTTCACCCCCACCCTTCCCTCGCAGGAAAGCGACGTACTCGTGGCCAATTACGATTCCAAGCAGTTCAGTTACTTCCAGTACACCAACGACGGCACCACGTTCGACGCCTCCCTCATGGCCGACATCAATATGTACAACGAGTACTTCGGCGGCGGCATGAACAGCATCGTGTTCCAGGAGATGCGTGAGAGCAAGGCTCTCGCCTACAGCTCCAGCGCCCGCTACGTCAGTCCGTCCAGTCTCAGCGAGCCGTATTACTTCTTCGCCTACATCGGCAGCCAGAACGACAAACTCCGGAAGGCAGTTAAAGGTTTCGACGAGATCATCAACGACATGCCCGAGGTGCAGAACAACTTCGACATCGCCAAGGAAGGCCTCATGAGCCGTATGCGCACGCAGCGCACCACCGGATCGAGGATATTCCAGTCATACGCTGCCGCCAAGCGTCTCGGACTCGACGAGCCGGCAGACAAGCGGATTTACGCTGAGATTCAGGACAAGACCCTCGCCGACGTGCTCGCTTTCCAGCAGAAGAACGTAAAGGACCGCAAGTACGACTACGCAATCTGCGGTAATGTGAAAGACCTCGACATGGACTTCCTCAAGACCCTCGGTACCGTGAAAATCCTCAGCCTCGAGGAAATCTTCGGCTACTAGGGGTAAGCGTCATTCGCGCTTCACCCGCACGATACAGGAACCGGAGTGGTTGAAACCGTCAGTTGCGGTTATGACCGCGGTTCCTTCCTTTCTACCGGCCCGGACGGTTACGCTAGTAATCTCTCCGGGCCTTCCGTTTGAAGTGGTCGGGCTGACGGAGGCGATTGCCGGATCGCTGCTGGTCCACTCCAGCGTGCCGGCCGAGATTCCCGTGTTCTGGCCGATGATTTCGCCGGTGAGGGTGGCGCTCCCGTCGAAGAGCAGCGTCACGTCGTCCGGAGTCACCCTCACGCCTTCGCCTTCGGACGTGGCCGAGTAGACGAATGTGGCCTCCCCGGCCTCGTAAAGGTCCGTTTCGCCCTGGACGACCGTGCAGTAGTAACTCACCCCGCTTTGGAAACTGGCATTGCTGAAATACAGATTGGACACCGGATGGTCGGCATCGATGGCGGGCCAGACGGCGCCTGCGGGAGTATAGGCCTGGCCGTTTATGTTCACCCTGCCGCCTTCTCCCATCATGTACGCCGCCGTGCTGAGTTCTCCAGGGGAATCGGACGAGAGCACGGTTCTCCAGGTCATTCCCGAGGTGGCCTGCTTCCTGAGCACATCAGGCGTGAAGAGCAGGTTTGCCGGTCTCCTGGTCACGGTTACGGCGCAGGACGCCGTGGCGGACGCGTATCCGTTGGCCGAAAGGACGCCCGCAATTATGCATCTTCCAGGGCGAAGGGTGGAAACCACGCCATCCGCGGAAACGGAGGCGACGTCCGAGTCGGTGGAATACCATGATAGGGTGCCGCCTTCCGGCCGGCGCTCCGTGGCGGAAAGGGCGAATGAGTTGCCCCAACTGCCGGTCCACACGGAAGGTTCTACCGTCATGGATGCACACGGCTTGTCGGAAACGTCCACATTGCATACCGCAGTTGCGCTCCGGTACAGGACGCTCCCCTGCGCCACGGCCGGAACGGAGGCCAGGATGCGGACGGACCCCGGACCCGTCGCGCTTATTATCCCATCCCTGTCCACCGTCGCTACGCTTTCGTCTTCGGAGCGGTAGCTGATTGTCCTGCCGAGAAGGGGAAACGCCGAGGCCGGATTGGCTACGGCGGCCCCTGCCGGATCGACGGTGCTCAGCGAATAGGAAGGATACCTGAAAGCCATCCAGGTAGGCACCCTTTCGGTAATCTTCACCAGGTTGTATTCCGCCTGCCACGAGTCGTTCCCGTCTGAGAGGTCGAACACTATGCTTTCTTTATTATCCCTGATAGTGAGCGTGTTGGACGTATTCCTCACGATATTGAAATCGTCCGAGGAGTTCCTTCCCAGATACACCCTGTACACCACGTCCCCGTCGGCGGAACCGCTTTCCGAGGAACGGAAGTAATCCGATTCCTCAGGATATGTAAGCACCACCTGCGCATACGTCGCCCTGTCTTTTATCGTGGCCACGTTCTCAGGTTTGCGGGACTCATAGTCCGGGCTGCCGGGCTGTATGCCCTGGCCGTTTTCCAGCACATAGAAAGACGCCCTTTGGGAGCCTCCTTCCGAGTAATCCAAACCCAGGAGCTGCAGGTCCCGGTTGCCCGACCAGTCACCGTCCGCGCAGGCGTTCACCGGCCTGGAATATACTCCGTTGCGCCAGTCGCACCATGGCTGGAAATCGGTGGCGCAGTTGCGCATGGTGACGCCGGACAGCGTGAAACCGAGCCGGCCGGCATCCATGTTTTCGTAACGGATGTCCCACCTAGACACCAGCCGGTACACATTGAACACTGCAGACATGTCGGAGGTAACCGAAAAAACGGTGTCGCACGCCATCGGAAGTCCTCTTCCGAACAGCCCGGAAGGGCTGATGTCGGCAGCTGCCGACACATCGAAGGAACGGGCCTGCGCCAGCGTGGCGGGCAGGGACCCCGCGGGTATTTCCGCACAGTTGCACAGCACTAGGAACCAGTAGGTTCCATCCGAGCTCAGCCTCATCTTCATCCCGGAGGAAACTTCCGGAAAGTATTCGTCCGCATAAAGCCGTTCCGACGAATCGTACACCAGCACCTGGGCTGTATTTACACTGGATTCGCTTCCGGAGAACGCCGACCTGGTACCATGGCCGCAGGCGGACGCCTCGACTGAAAAGCTGAGGTTCCTGCATCCGGGCTCCGCCGGATGTTCCTCGTTCCTGCAGGAACAGAGCGCCAGCACAGCCAGAATTATTGCATGACTTGATTTATTTTTCATAGCGCGTCAATCATCATAATGGTTCATACAGTGTTCCCACTACCCCTATGTTTTTGTAGATGCTGTAAACCCTCAGGCCGGCGAACATGGCCAGGGCCGGATTCAGGGGATACGGTGAGCCTGTCACGGGACTGCTTCCGGTAAAATAAGTATCCCCGGTAAGCAAGGAAATGACGGAAAGCTGCCTGCCGCTGTATTGGGTATAATAAAGTGATTCACAGGCGAAAATCGACCTGGTGCCGGAAAAATAATCTATTCCACGATATCCTGTAAGTACCTCCGACGGGCCATACTCCGTTTTGGAAAACATGGTGGACGGAGCAGAACGCAGGGTTTCGCCGACCACGCTCCCGAGCCCCAGCGAAAAAACAGCAGTCTCGAACGGGGCAAGGACTGCGTCCACATCCCCTTCCTTCAGCAGCAGGCGAAGGGCTTCCGCGCTGCGGCAGACAGCTGTCATGGCATCCTCGTCAGCCGTAAGGGCAGAGATCTCGCTGGTCGTTCTCCAGCCTCCATATCCAGCCGCCCTGCACACCCGGTTGATGAATGTGGGAGTGAAATGGTCGGCGGTGAGCGCCGAGGACGGGCATACGGCGTTCCATGCCGCAGGCCGCAGCGTACCGCTGATCTCGTTGCCTGCGGGCACCGAGTTGTCTTCTATCTTCCAGTCCACGGTGCCGCTGTCAAGACCATCCTGCGTTCCGGTAAGGGTAAGCGTACACGCGGTATTGCGCCTGATGTCGAAATTGTTCATCCCGGTTCCGCGCAGGAAAACCCGGTAGATTACGTCCGCTTCGGCAGCAGGTTTGGATGGGTCCCGTTTGTACTTCGCCCCTTCCGGGAAGTCCAGGCCGACTTCGAGATAAGTGTATTTGTCGTAGTCTGCCGGATCCGCGGCCATGAGTTCCTCCTCTCCGGCAGACTCGTTCCCGGAAAGGCCGGGAAGGGTTCCGCGCATATTTTCGAGCACGTAGAGTTCGGTTCCGGTCGAGGAGGCCCTGTCGCCTGTATCGAAAACCACCGTCGCCTTCGAAGGCGACCACGGCATGAAATTGCGGGCGGACCGGCGCATCCTTGCGAACTTCACGGCATAGCCCAGGCCGTCCCTGTCCACAAACTCCACCCTCCATTTCGACACCATCCTGTCCGGCTGCAGAGCGAGGCTGAAATCTCCCGAAACGTGGATGGTCGCAGATCCAGCCATAGGGACGCCTCCCGGCATCGATACGTCGTCTGCCAAAAGCGATATCTTCTCCGCATCCGACAGCCGTGCAGGCCAGTCCACCGCCGAGTCACCGCAGTTTATCAGGCTCAGGATACGGTAGTCGTACCCCTTGAGCAGATCCAGTTTCAGCCCCGCCCCGGAGTATGATGCGGTGGAGGCCGATTTATAGAAGAGTCCGTCCTCAAGGCGGTATGCGGCTACCTGGACCGAACGGACGGCGTCAGTGTCGGAAACCAGCGACCTGGTTGGCGGCCGCTCTACCGTAATGAGCCCACCGGCGAGTTCCACCCCATCCTCCGCCCGGCACGATGCAAAAAGACGCATCATACTGAACACCAAGGCGCCGAACAGCAGGACTGACAGAGCGTTGTGAAGCATGTCCCTGCGCAGGTCCGCAGGGGTCTTTCTATAGCAAATCATGTGTTTAAGGTATTGTTACATTGATAATTATGTGATACCATTCCGGATACGTACGCCCGTCGCTGTCGACCGTTATGAGCAGACGGAAACTGCACGCCGGGGCATCCATGTCAGCTTCGAGGCGCACCTGTCCGCTGCCGTAAGTCCTGTTGCTGGGCACCCCCTGGACGTTTTTCCAGTCGGGGTTTTCTTCGGAGCGCATCCAGATGGATACCCCTTCGGGAATCCCGGTCCGGCTCCAGGGACCCGACCAGCAGCTGACGCCCCATCCGTGGTGGGAGATGTCCAGCACATTCAGCACGAGGCTCTCCCCCCTTTTCAGCACCACGTCGGAAGCGTCTTCGAAATAGGCGTAGGTCTTCACGCAGACCAGCAGTTCTCCGTACACCGTCCTGCCGTCTGTCGAGGCCAGATACAGGTAGTACGTACCGTATGCAAAATCGGCGGGCACCTCCACCTTTACCGTTTCCGTTCCCCCGCAGCCGCTGTCAGGAGTGAGCACGAAGGCGGAATTGGCCTTGAGCGTCCATCCGAACCCGTCCTCATCGGAGATGCCGGCATATGCCGCACCGGCCGCGGACGGTTGCTTGTAGATATCCAGCCTGGACGTCAGGAAACGGGGCCGCTCCTTTTCCCTCTCCAGAAGGGTGACTGTGGCCCTGTCACAGCTCTCGCCGGTGTCGCCGCGGTACAGTGTCACGGTATACTCCCCCGCCGGCAAGTCGGCCTTGGCGGAAAGCAGCACGAAGCCGTCTCCGCTGGAAGCCTTTTTCGAGGGCGAAAGCCCGCTGCATTCAATGCTCCACCCCACACGCGACGGGTCGCTCACCCACAAGGTATCGCTGCCCCCCTGCCGCAGGACCGTGCCGCCCAGTATCTTCGGGACGGCCACCACTCCCACGAACACCGAACTCTCCGCCGGAAGCCACGTCACGAAATCGCCGTCGGTATACCCTTCCTGCGTCACTGTGACCCGGCATTCCCCGTAAGACAGCGCGGTTACCGTGCCGTCATCTTCCATGCGCAGCACGGAAGGGTCAGACAGGGTCCATGACATGGCCGCCGGAGAGTTGCTGCTTACGCTCAGGACTCCACTGCCGCCTTCATCAAGTATCCCGAAGGTCCTTTCCAGGACGAGGGCGGTATTTACCGTATCCACCAGTACCACGTTGAGTTCCAGGCTAGTGGCCCGGTACCACTCCTCCTCTTCGGATTCCTCCTGCTTAAGGGTGACCGTCACCGGTCCGCCCGGGGCCCTGGGAAGCAGTAACAGCCTCCCGGAACGGACATCGAAACTCACGGCAAGCCTGGATGTGTCGGAGCTGGACACACCGATGGCAGACGGGGACAGCGTGGAGATTTCCAGTGCCACCGGGCCGTCGTCCACGTCCAGGACCAGCTCCGACGGCCCTGCGTTCAGCATGGGGTCGCCATAGCATGGGGCCCTGTCTTCCCGGATGCTGCAGGAGCTCAGGATGGCAGCGGACAACATGCACAGGACCAATGGCTTACAGTTCTTCACTTACATTTCCTCCGGAATCCCAGTTTCTGACACCCACAGTTATCGCCGCCTCAGCCTTCGTCACCGGAATGGCCGGGTCGGTGGTTCCCAGCGCGGTTATGCTCAGGGTTACGTCGTAGGTATAATTCGCCGCCAGGCCGGTGGTGGACACTCCGTCGTCAGCACCCACGTCGACCGTCCAGTAATAGCTTTCGGTCACTCCTCCTATCACCACGGAGCCGTAAACTGTGAGCCAGACCGCCTGCGGATTGGAATCGGAAATGGCCTCCGCGTTCCTCAGGTCGGTCTCGTGCGGCAATTCGCATGGATTGGGAAAGGTATAGAGGCATTTAGTCGAAGTCGAGCCGCTGCCGGAGCCGGACGATATCTTCAAACCCTGATACTCTATATAGGTGTAAGGTGCGCCCTGATGTGACGACACCGCGTTTTTGCCATAAGCGTTGTACCATGTGCCCGCGCTGCTGCCGTCCACGTGGACCGTTCCCTTCGCATTGCACAGGAAGACGGAATTGACGGTGAGCTGTCCCATCTTCGCGGGCAGGCGGTTGTAGATTTCCACCAGCCTGATGCGCGATGCCAGGCTCTTCACCTCCAGGCTGATATTGGCACCTTCCTGGCTGAATTCCGGAATTGTCTGCTCTCCGTACATCGCGAAGATCTGCCGCGAATTTCCCGACAGGTCCGCGTTTTCCATGGTGAGGGTTTCGTTCCGCAGGGCGGTGAGTGTGGAAACGGCGTTTTCGTCGGGGCCGTTCACCAGCGCGGCCACCGTATACTTGACTCCAGTCTTGAGGGAGCGTTTGTAAACGGTATTCGTGGCGTTGTTGCTGTAGTCGATGAGATTGCCGCCGCCGTCGAATACGAAAATCTGGATGTTTTTGGCGAGTTTATCGCCTTCGTAAGCATCGGTGTAAGCCCTGGTGCCTATGATGGCGAAGTCGCCGCCGACATTCACCGTGAGCGTTCCAAAACCTTCATTCAATGGTTGTTTGTCCTCGCCCGCGAGCTGCTCACAGGCGGAAAGCGCAATTGCAGCGCATGCTGCAAGAAGCGCAAAACTGATACTTTTTTTCATCTCGCAAATCTTTTGTTATTGCGAGGGCAAAGTTGCGGACGAATAACCGTTTACTTCCATACAAAAGGTTTTACCCCCAAAGTTTAAATGTTTCCGGGGGTCCTGCGGTTTTTTCTTTTATTCATGCCGGGGTTTTTTCCGCTTATTCCGGGACGGACGCGGGACGCAAATGTTTTATTGTATGTCGGACCGGGACAATTTCGCCCCATCAGTGACGAATGCCGGAACGGTACGCAAAAAAAAAGCACGGCCTGAAAGCCGTGCTGTCTATGTACTCCCTAAAGGAATCGAACCTTTACCAGCGGAACCGGAATCCGCTATTCTATCCGTTAAACTAAGGGAGCGGGACCGCAAATATACGCTTTTTTTTGACTATATTTGCACTTACATCCATTTCTGAAAATTATTCGATGAAAGCATTCGTTTTCCCCGGACAGGGAGCCCAGTTCTCCGGAATGGGCAAGGATATCTACAGGAACAGCATTAAGGCGCGCAGGCTCATGGAGCAGGCCGATAACATACTCGGTTTCCGCATCACGGACATCATGTTCGGAGGCACCGAGGAGGCCCTCCGCGCGACGGACGTCACCCAGCCGGCCATCTTCATCCACTCCACCGCCCTCGCCCTCTGCGCAAGGGTAGGCAAGCCCGACATGGCAGGGGGGCATTCACTGGGCGAGTTCTCGGCCCTCGTGGCCGCCGGCGCCATGAGTTTCGAAGACGGCCTCAGGCTCGTGGCGGTACGCGCAAAGGCCATGCAGAAATGCTGCGAAAAGGTACCCGGCACCATGGCCGCCATCATCGGCCTGCCCGACGAAACGGTCGAAACGGTCTGCGGCGAAATCGCAGCGAAAGGCGGCGTAGTAGTACCGGCCAATTACAATTCTGACGGACAGATAGTCATCTCCGGCGAAAAGGAGGCGGTGCTGCAGGCCTGCGAGCTCATGAAGGCTGCCGGCGCAAAGCGGGCGCTGCCGCTCATGGTGGGAGGAGCTTTCCACTCCCCCCTCATGGAACCCGCCAGGGAGGAACTCGCCAAGGCCATCCAAAAAACGGCATTCAGCGCACCCTCGTGCCCTGTCTACCAGAATGTCACCGCCCTCCCGGAAACCGATCCCGAGCACATCAAGGACAATCTCCTGAAGCAGCTCACCAGCCCCGTGCGCTGGACAGCTTCGGTGAAGAACATGCTTTCCGACGGCGCCGATTCTTTCCTCGAACTCGGTCCCGGAACCGTACTCCAGGGCCTGGTGAAGCGCATCAGCACCAAAGAAGGAAAAGAAGTCGAAATAACAGGCCGTTCTTAGAAAAATAATTGCTATCTTCGTAGACTTTGAAAACCAATCAAATTCATCACATATCAACTATGGCCAAAGAAAAGAAATTCATCACTTGTGACGGTAACACCGCTGTCGCAAACATCGCGTATCTCTTCAGCGAGAACGCATGTATCTATCCCATCACGCCTTCTTCTCCGATGGCGGAGAACATAGACGAATGGGCCGCCCACGGAAAGAAGAACCTTTGGGGCGAAACAGTGCGTGTTACCGAAATGGAAAGTGAAGCCGGCGCATCCGGAGCCGTTCATGGCTCGCTTCAGGCCGGTGCCTTAACCACTACCTACACCGCATCACAGGGCCTCCTGCTCATGATTCCCAACATGTACAAGATCGCCGGCGAACTCCTTCCCGGTGTCTTCCATGTATCCGCCAGGGCCCTTGCCAGCCACGCCCTCTCCATCTTCGGAGACCATCAGGACGTGATGGCCTGCCGCCAGACCGGCTTCGCCCTCATCGCTTCCGGCAGCGTCCAGGAAGCTCAGGACATCGCCGCCGTGGCGCATCTTTCCGCCATCAAGAGCAGCGTTCCCTTCCTGCACTTCTTCGACGGTTTCCGCACTTCCCATGAAATCCAGAAGATTGAGGCCCTCGACGAAGAGGCCCTCAAGGGCATGGTAAGCGAAAAGGCTCTCCAGAACTTCCGTGAGAGGGCCCTCAATCCCGATGCTCCCGTCACCCGCGGCACAGCCCAGAACGGAGACGTCTATTTCCAGGCAGTAGAAAGCCGCAACAACGTCTACACCGCCGTTCCCGACATCGTCGCCCGCTACATGGGTGAAATCAGCGAGCTCACCGGCCGCAAGTACCGTCCCTTCACCTATTATGGTGCAAAGGATGCCGAGAATATCATCATCGCCATGGGCTCCGTCACCGAAACCATCAAGGAGACCATCGATTACCTCAACACCAAAGACCGCAAGTACGGCCTCGTAAGCGTACATCTGTACAGGCCGTTCAGCACCGAATATCTTTTCAAGGCCATCCCGAAGACCGTCAAGAAAATCGCCGTGCTCGACCGCACCAAGGAGCCCGGCTCCCTCGGCGAGCCCCTCTACCTCGACATCAAGGCCGCCTATCAGGGCAAGGACAACGCTCCCCTTATCATCGGCGGACGCTATGGTCTTTCCAGCAAGGACACCACTCCCGCCCAGATCATCGCGGTTTACGACAACCTCGAGCGCAAGGCTCCCAAGGCCGACTTCACCATCGGCATCGTGGACGACGTCACCTTCAAGAGCCTTCCCGTCAAGGAAGAGGTCTCCATCGTGAAGCACGGCACCACCGAATGCAAGTTCTACGGTCTCGGTTCCGACGGCACCGTGGGTGCGAACAAGAACACCATCAAGATCATCGGCAGCCACACCTCCCTCTACTCCCAGGCGTATTTCGATTACGACTCCAAGAAGAGCGGCGGTTACACCTGCAGCCATCTGCGTTTCGGCAAGCAGCCCATCCGCGCCCCGTATCTGGTGAGCACTCCCGACTTCGTCGCCTGCCACGTGCCCAGCTACCTCTTCAAGTATGACGTCCTCAAGGGCATCAAGGAAGGCGGCAGCCTCCTGCTCAACTCCCTCTGGGACGAGAAGGAAACCCTCGAGCGCATTCCCGACAATGTGAAGAGCATCATCGGCAAAAAGCACATCAAGCTCTATATCATCAACGCCACCAAGATAGCTCAGGAAATCGGCCTCGGCGGCCGCACCAACACCATTCTCCAGAGCGCATTCTTCAAGATCACGAACATCATTCCTTACGCCGATGCAGTGAAGTACATGAAGGACGCCGCCCTCAAGAGCTATGGCAAGAAGGGCGAGAATGTGGTGAACATGAACTATGCAGCCATCGACCGCGGCGGTGAATACACCGAGGTGAAGGTTCCCGCAAACTGGGCCGACATCAACGCCAAGTTCGAGAATCCCGGCAAGAACCGCCTCGCAACGCCTTTCGTCAAGGAGATTGCAGACGTGGTCAACGCCCAGAACGGCGACTCCCTCCCGGTGAGCGCCTTCCTCCCCTACATGGACGGCACCATGCCCGACGGCACCTCAGCTTATGAGAAACGCGGAGTCGCGGTGGTCGTTCCCACATGGGATGCTGAGAAGTGTATCCAGTGCAACACCTGCGCCTTCGTCTGCCCGCACGCCGCCATCAGGCCGTTCCTGCTCACCGACGAAGAGGCAGCCGCCCTTCCCGCCGGCACCAAGGTCGCCCAGGGCAAGGCCAACCTCAAGGATTACAAGTATGCGCTGAGCGTCAGCGTAGCCGACTGTACCGGTTGCGGCAACTGCGTCGACGTCTGCCTTGCAAAGCCCGAAAAGGCCCTCAAGATGGTGCCGTACACCGAGCATGCCGATGAGCAGGCCCAGTACGACTACCTTGCCAGCAAGATAGGCTACAAGACCCCGCTCGATCCCAAGAGCAGCCTCAAGGCCGCGCAGTTCAGCCAGCCTCTCTTTGAGTTCTCCGGCGCATGCTCCGGCTGCGGCGAGACTCCTTATATCAAGAACATCACCCAGCTCTTTGGCGACCACATGATGATCGCGAACGCTACCGGTTGCTCCTCCATCTACGGAGCTTCATTCCCCGCCAGCCCCTACTGCACCAACGCACAGGGCCACGGACCGGCATGGCAGAACTCCCTCTTCGAGGATGCCGCCGAGTTCGGTCTGGGTATGAAGATAGGAACCAACCGCATGCGCGAGACCGTCGCCCGCCTCATGGCGGAAGGCCTCGAGTGCAAGAAGTGCTCC
Source organism: Bacteroidales bacterium (assembly GCA_024699055.1). Classification (GTDB taxonomy): domain Bacteria; phylum Bacteroidota; class Bacteroidia; order Bacteroidales; family UBA932; genus Cryptobacteroides. The sequence goes on along the minus strand of JAILQG010000107.1, from coordinate 45,019 downwards.
GATGAGATGAAGGCCCTCTACAAGCAGTGGCTGGACGCACCCGACGATGCGAAGAGCACTCGCGAAGTGGCAGACAAGCTCGTTCCGCTCATGGAGAAGTGCGGCTGCGACATCAGCAAGCAGCTGCTGAACCTCAAGCACTTCATCCCGGCGCGCAGCCAGTGGATATTCGGCGGTGACGGCTGGGCATACGACATCGGTTACGGCGGCCTTGACCACGTGCTTGCCAGCGGCGAGAACGTGAACGTGCTGGTGCTCGACACCGAGGTGTATTCCAACACCGGCGGCCAGAGCTCCAAGAGCACCCCGGCCGGCGCAATCGCCAAGTTCGCGGCCAGCGGCAAGAAGATACGCAAGAAGGACCTCGGCATGATGGCCATGAGCTACGGCTACGTCTATGTGGCACAGGTCGCCATGGGTGCGAGCCCGATGCAGTACCTCAACGCCATCAAGGAAGCCGAAGCCTACGACGGACCGAGCCTCGTGATAGCTTACGCGCCCTGCATCAACCACGGCCTTAAGGCCGGCATGGGCCTGAGCCAGAAGGAGGAGAAACTCGCCGTCGAGTGCGGCTACTGGCACCTCTACCGCTACAACCCGGCCCTCGAGGGCACCGACAAGAACCCGTTCAGCCTGGATTCCAAGGAACCCGACTGGAGCAAGTTCCAGGACTTCCTCAAGGGCGAGGTGCGCTTCGCTTCGCTCTACAAGCTTTTCCCCGACAGGGCCCAGGAGCTTCTCGAGAAGACCGAAGAATTCGCCAAGGTGCGTTACAACACCTACGTGAGGCTGACCAAATAGTCGACCTCCATACAAGAAGAACGGCTGACTGGTCCTGCGACCGGTCAGCCGTTTCTTTTGTACCGTTATGCGCTACTTTATCAGCGCCTTTCCCGTCATTCCGTCGATGCAGACGGAGAGGTCACGGTCGAGCCGGACGTGACGGAGGTACTGCGTCTCGCTGACTGCCGGGAGGGCGTCCAGGGCCTCGAAGTTGATGCAGTCGCCCGGGCGGGAGAAGGAGTCCACGTTGATGTATCCGGCGTTGAACGAGGTGAGGTTCTGGAAGAAATGGGTTCCCTGGCTGGGGTCTATGCGGAAGTTCTCCAGCGTGCTCTCGACTATGACCTTGGCTTCGGAGATGTCGCTCCACTTGACGGGAACGCCGAGCGACGGGATGCTGGAGCCCCAGCGGCCGTAGCCGATGAGGACGTACTGCCTGCCCTCTTTGCGCAGTTCCGCGTTCACGGCAGTGACCTCGGATGCGATTTCAAGGGTTTTGGAGGTGTTGAAGCTCTCCTTTTTAAGGTATACTATATCGTGCAGACCGCTAATCCAGCCCGTGCCCAGTCCGCTGGACGACAGCAGTATGGCGCTGGAATCGTCGACGCCTTCCCAGTTGACCTTGGCGTCGCGGCTGTCGGCCGATATGGGCCTGATCTGCAGGACGTTGAAGCTGGAGTCGCCGTCGGTTTCGACCTGTGCGGCGAACTCTATCTCAACTGCGCATTTCATTTCTTTCCGTGCTATTTCCAGCAGCTCTCGGCAGATGCCGGCGAGCGGGAAGGAACCGTAACGTAGCATGTGCGCGAAGGTTATGAACTTCGGCCCCTGGGGAATGGCGGAATCGACTATGCGCATGTTCTCGCTGTCCCAGGTGGAAGCCACTTTGGCCAGACTGCCGAAACGGCCGCAGTCCGCTATGTCGATGCGCGCCAGGTTGACGGCATCGTCCACCGAGACACGGAAGTCGCCGGGATCGAGCGAGAGCGCGTACATGGCCCTCTGGGTCTCGCGCATCGTGAGGTCGGGAGTGGAGGTCTGCAGCGTGTTCTTCGGGTAGACGGGGGAGAAGCGGAGCACCTGATCGCCGTCCACCACGGCCTTGCCCAGTCCGTAGGCAACCTTGACTATGCCTTCTTCGGCCTTTTCGTAGCCCAGCGGATAGAAGTTCACCGAACGCGCCACGCCGGACAGGGTGGGGAAGAAGAAGCCGTCTTCCTCGCTTCCGCACACTTCCTGGATGATGATGGCCATCTTCTCTTCGGAGATGACGTTCGCGGTGGCGGTGATATATGCCCTGGAAGAAGCGTAATACACTGAGGCATAAACGCTTTTGATAGCCCTGGAAAGCATCCTGAAACGGCGGTCCAGATTGTCAGTGCCGGGTATCATGTAGGTTGAGTACACTCCGGCGAAAGGCTGGTAGTAGGAATCTTCGAGTTTGGAGGAAGACCTTACCGCCAGGGGGCCTTCGACGTTGCGGAGGAAGACTTTCAGGGCCGCCGAGAGCCTGGGAGGCAGGGATGCGGATACGAATTCCGAAAGTATCTCCTCGTCGGAGCAGTCGGAATTGATTATGTAACGCAGGTCGTTGCTGCGGAGGAACTCGTCGAAACAGTCGGTTGCGACGACAAGGGTGCGGGGAACCGTCACGCGGACATCTTCCCACTTGTCGTAGAGCTCGTACTTCTCGAGTATGTGGTTGAGGAAGGAAAGGCCGCGGGCCTTGCCTCCCAGGGACCCATCACCGAACTTCGAGAAGCGTATGGCGTCGTTGTAGGTGTCGGGGTCGAACTTCGCCACCACGCCGAGAGCCTGGCTCACGCGGTAGTCGTGCACGGCCTTGATGGTGATGGCGCGCAGGTTCGCAGTATTCTGCTTATCCAGCGGGCGCAGCACCCTGGCTATGGAGAAGAGACCCCTGGCGAACAGCCATTTGGAGAGGTAGTTCTTCTGGACCAGTGCGTCGTATTCGGCGTCGGTGATGGTTCCGAGCACCTTTTCCAGCTCCATGAGGTCCCGGGCCCTTGCGGTTTCGGTTCCGGTTTCGGGATCCAGCACTATGAAATCCCCGAATCCGAACTCGCGGCCTATGTATTCGCTGACTTCCCCTATGAGGGTCTTGGATTTCTTTACCACGAAGCCCACGCCCAGCTCTTCGGCCTTGGCCCTCATGCTTTCCTGGCTGGACTGCATCAGGACGGGCATTTTGGGGTTGTCTTCGCGTATCATGTTCACGAGCTGAACTCCTGCGTCCAGCTTCTCGGAAGATGACTTGTCGCCGCGGTGCATCACGAACCCGATGTCGGAGATGACTCCCAGGATGTTGGACTTGTAGCGGTTGTAGAGCTGCTCCGCGTCGTCGTAACAGCGGGCGAGCAGTATCTTGGGCCTCGAGCGCTTTCGCATTATCTGCTGGCTCTCGTTGAGCGCGTCCCTCACGGAATCGACGTTCTGCTGGAGCACCAGCTTGTAGAGTACGGGCAGGTAGGTGGAATAATAGCGTATGGAGTCTTCCACGAGCAGTATCGCCTGCACTCCGCCTTCGAATATGTCGTGTTCGGCGTTGAGTTTGTCTTCGAGCAGCTTGATGATAGCCAGAAGCAGGTCGGGGGAGTTGTTCCAGCAGAAGATGTAGTCGATTGCGGAAGTGTCGCTTTCCTCTATCCTGCGGTACAGTTCCCTTGAGAACGATGTCAGGAGGACCACCGGCATGTCTGGAGAGTACTCCTTCATGCGGCGGGAGAACTCGAAAACGTCCACCTCGCCCACGTTGTAAAGCGTTATGGCAAGGTCGAAGCGTTCTCCCTTTTCCGCGAGCGCGAGGGCTTCCGGGGTGGATTCCACACGTACGAAGACGGGAGGATTGCTCAGGTTGAGCTCCGAGTATTCGCGGGTTATCTGCGCTTCTATGCGGCCGTCCTCCTCGAGGGAGTAGCTGTCGTAGTTGTTGCAGACAAGGAGAATCCTCCGGATCCTCCGGGACATCAGTTCATTTTTCATACACTATACAAGACCCTGGTCAACCATGGCTCCGGCCACCTTGATGAAGCCGGCGATATTGGCGCCCTTGACGTAGTTCACGTAGCCGTCTTCGCAGGTGCCGTACTTGAGGCAGGCCGCGTGGATGTCGGACATGATGCGGCGGAGCTGTTCGTCCACCTCTTCCGCAGTCCACTTGCGGCGCATGGAATTCTGGCTCATTTCGAGTCCGGAAGTGGCCACGCCGCCGGCGTTGGAAGCCTTTCCGGGGGAGTAGAGCAGCTTGTTGCCGAGGAAGATGGCTATGGCTTCCGGAGTGGAGGGCATGTTCGCACCCTCGGCTACGCAGAAGCAGCCTCCCGCGACAAGCTTTTCGGCGTCGGCCTTCTCTATCTCATTCTGCGTCGCGCAGGGGAGCGCGATGTCGCAGGGAATCCTCCAGGGACGCTCGCCGGGATAGTACTTCGCAGACGGGAACCTGCTTGCATATTCGCTTATGCGCCCGCGACGTATGTTCTTGAGCTCGAATATGTAAGCGAGCTTCTCCTCATTCAGTCCTTCAGGATCGTGGATGAAGCCGTCGGAATCCGACATGGTGACCACCTTGGCTCCCAGGCTGACCGCTTTCTTGGCGGCGTACTGGGCCACGTTGCCTGCACCGGAAACCAGCACGGTCTTGTCCTTGAAGGACTCGCCCCTGGTGGCCAGCATCTGTTCTGCGAAGTAGCAGAGTCCGTATCCGGTGGCCTCCGGACGAAGCAGGCTGCCGCCCCATGCGAGACCCTTGCCCGTGAGGGTGCCGGTGAACTCGTCGCGAAGGCGCTTGTACTGTCCGAAAAGGTAGCCGATCTCGCGTCCGCCAACCCCTATGTCGCCCGCAGGCACGTCGGTGTCCTGGCCTATGTGCCTCTGGAGTTCCGTCATGAAGCTCTGGCAGAAACGCATAACTTCGGCGTCGGACTTGCCGCGGGGGTTGAAGTCGCTGCCGCCCTTGGCTCCGCCCATAGGCAGGGTGGTGAGGGCGTTCTTGAAAGTCTGCTCGAAGGCAAGGAACTTCATTATGCTGAGGTTGACGCTTGCATGGAAACGTATACCGCCCTTGTAGGGGCCGATCGCGCTGTTCATCTGCACGCGGTAGCCGCGGTTGATCTGAACCACTCCGCGGTCGTCCATCCAGGGTACCCGGAACATGATGACACGCTCCGGCTCCGCTATACGTTCCATGATTTTAAGGTCCATCAGATGGGGGTAGGCCGTTATGTAAGGCGCCACGTTTTCCACTACTTCCCTTACTGCCTGGTGGAATTCCGGCTCTCCCGGATTCCTCGCGATGAGGTCCGACATGAACCCATCGACGTATTTCTGAGTGAATTTGTCCATAAACACTACTTCTTAAACCATGCAAATATAGGAAAAATGCGGAAAAAAGCAGCGGCGGCACCGTCATTCCACCACGGTACCCGTTACCGATACGGCTCCTATGTTGCCCTGCCTGTCAGCGTCGAATCCGAGCGAGGAGAGCCAGGAGTCTTCGGGATAGTGACCTGAAGGGGCCCAGTCGGTGAATTCAGTGATTTTTAGCCTTTCCGAGACCCAGAATAAGGTGTAGTCCCCGAGGGAATAGGCGTCGTTCATCACCGAGAGTATGCTCTTGCTTTTCGGGAAAGTGTAGGTGGTCGCCGACGAACCGGCCTTGGCGGCGCAGCTGTAGGAAAAGCCTATGTCGCTGCCGGTGAGCGCGACGCTTTCGCTGCTGTCCGACGGACTGAAGGCCTTGCCCTCATGGTTGGCCATGCAGAAAGGCAGCTTGACGCCGTGGTCCGGAAGCAGGCGGTAAATTTGCGGGGTGTCGTAGCGCAACTGCATTTTCAGCTCCATCGCGGTGGGATGGGCGTGCTTGTTATAGCCGTTGGAACCGTTCAGGGTGGTGTAGGAGTCCCATCCGGTAAGGCTCCACACGCAATCGAAGCAACCGGAGAACGCCGAAACAGTCCCGGCCGAAGTGGATACGGAGGAAGAATTGTCCCTGTAGGATATCTCCGGGCATACCTCGGAATAGCCGTATCTGCCCTGGAAGGCCTGCCATGTCCTTGTAAAACTGACAGTCCTCTCAGCCGTTTTCGAGGAGAAGGCGGTGCCGTTGGGCTTGTAGGAGACGCTGCCCTGGATCGAACCGGAAACGTAGGTGTAGAGCTTGAGACCCAGCGGGTTGCTGTAGCGGATAAGGAGTTTTCCGGTGTCGCTCCTGTAATCGAGCAGGGCCGCAGGCAGCTTTGTGAGCACCCTTACGGTAAGGGTGTCCCGGAGCAGCCCGTCGTAGGATTCTATTATCAGGTTGACGTTCTCGGTCTCTCCCTGCGACGGATTGCCGAAAAAGTTGTAATGCGGATCGAAACGGTGCAGGACGTCGCCGTAGGGCCCGGACCCGTATTCCAGCGAAGACCCGTCAGGGGTCCTCGCGGTGCTTATCAGTATGGCCGCGAAGTTGCCGTCGACCCAGGAAATCTGGCAGGACACGAAAGGGGAGAGGGCGGGGTCGCTGTCGAGACGTACGGAATACCTTGTCCTCGGGTCGGAACGGTAGATGTAGTACAGGGCGCTGAATCCCTTAGAGAGGAATATGGATCGCACGTCCCTGAAAGGCCTGCGGTACTCGTCGTCGTCGGTGTTCGACTGGAATCCTGACGGTGCGCTGAGCGGGGTGTAACGGGTATCCGTAAAGCAGAGCCTGCCCGTTATCTCCGGGGTGCCGGGCTCCACGAACCAATCCTCCGCGTTTATGGCTTCCGATGCGAGGTCGAGGGTGAGGCTGTGAACGGAGTTCCTCACTATCGAGAAGTCGGAAGTGGCGTCGCGCCCGAGGTAGGCACGGTAGACGACAGAAGAATAGGTTGCGGTAGGGGTGGTGGCGGAGCAGGTAAGTTCCAGATAAGAACATAGTTGCGGCAGAGAGGGGTCTCCTGTGGCAGCCTCTATCGCCCCGGCGCTTTTCCCATGCTGCTCGGAGTTGCCGGGAAGGAGGAGCCCCTGCCGGTTTTCCAGATAATACAGGGTGACGGTGCCTCCGGAATTGAGGGCTGCGATGTCCGCTTCGCTGAGGGAGTCACCTTCGTCAAGCACCTCGTTTTCGGATTCGGCCCTGCTGGCGAAACCCTGCTCTCCGGCCATTTCCCCGAACGGCCGTATCACCCTGGCGCACGCCTTCATCTTCCCGGAAAGGAAGGTGTAGCTGATCCTCGTGTTCGAGGGATTCTCGTATGCGCAGATGTCGATGCGGCCCACCAGGCGCGAGAGCGTCACTCTGCCGTTTCCGGACGGACTGAAACCGTACACCGCCCCCGCCATGGGGAAGCCCCGCTCGCTGAACGAGGAGTAGCTGTCGATTCCGGCCGCGGCGTCGGCTATGTCTTCCTCCAGCGCGGGTCCGCTCACCTGGCCCATGTTGGCGAGGAAGTAGACGTCGTAGACGGCCCTTGCCGACGGGAACAGCACTTCCGTCTCCATTCCGGAAGTCATGCTGCGGTGGAATGAATAAGCCGGCAGCAGGACGCCTTCCTGATACACCCACACGTTTACGTCCGAAACCATGTCTAGTGACGCGGGGCAGAAAGAAGACCTCGCCTCAGGGTTCACCAGGGTCATCGCAAAATTCACAGGAATTCCGTCCGGAAGGGCTTCGCAGGGGCCTCCTTCGTACTTCCCGCAGGATGCGCCTGCGAGAAGTACGGCCGTAAGCAAAAGGAAGCTTGGTCTCATGGCTATAGGGTCTGGGTGATTTCCGTACCTGCTATCCAGGGCAGTACGGTAACTCCTATCGCTGCCGATCCGGGAGTTACCTCCGTGCCGGGATTGTCGCTTCCGAGGTTGTTGATGGTGACAGACACGTCGTAGGAGGTATTGTTCTTGAGCCCGTATTCGATGTTGGCGCCCAGGTTCACTGTCCAGTAATAGGTGTTTGCCTGTACCCTGCCGCATATGGTGAGCCATGTGGCCTGTTCCGTCCACGAGGTGGAGGTGGCTGCATTTGCGGGAATGTCTCCGGTCTCTTCGTTGGGGAAAGAGTAGAAGTATGCGTCTGAAGGATTGTATGCGCTGCCGTGGCTGATGCTGTGGTTGGCGAAGTCCTTGAAGGTGCTGGCTGCAGCCTCGACGCTGCCGTCGACCGCTCCAGTGGTGGAATTGGGCGTCACGGGAACGGAGAAATCCTTACGGCCGTATTTGTTGAGCCACCTGAATGTGGGGTCTCCGCTCATGTCACAACCGCCCATCGCGTTGCAGAGGTAGACCCTGTCGACAGTGATGGCGCCGAATGCCGGGGGAAGGTTGTTGACTATTGATTTGAGATGGATTCTGGCTGCGTGGCTGTGTACCTGCACGTTGAGGTTGACGAAATCCGAGGAGTTGAAGTTCAGCCCCGCTTCACCCTCCATTACCCAGGGATAGTCGGCAAGACGTATTTCCATCGGGATGGCCTGGCCTATGGTCAGGCCGCTGTAGTCGGGACCGTTGACGATGGCGCGGACGGAATAACTCATGCCCTTGCTCAGGGTAATCGTATCCCCGGGTGTAGGACTTGCCACGAGGGCTCCCGAAATGTCGTAGATGAGGATCTGGGTCGTGGACGCGGTCTTGTCCCCGCCATAGGCGGTGGTGGAACTCGCACGCGAACTTATTTCCGCATCCACTCCCGACAGGGAAATGACCGCCTTTGCGGTCTGGCCGGAAAGCGGGGAAACGACGGGAACCTGCTGTTTTTTGCAGGAGACGGAGACTGCGGCGCAGAGGGCGGCCGCGGAAAGTAAACAGAAAAGCTTTTTCATTTTTTTGTTGTTTTGGTTTACGGTGGCAAAGTTCCCGGGGAATATCCGTTTGCAAAGCGCTTTCATCGCTTACTCCCCGATATTTTTATGTTTTTGCGGGTATCGAAAAGAAATGTTTTTGGTTTTCGGTGACGAACGGCCCGCCACAGTTGACGAAGCACCCGGCTTCAAGAATTCTTAAAGGCTTGTCTGTGACGAAAGTGGAGCTTCAGTGACGGTTTTTGAAAAAAAAATGATGCGATGTCACAAAAAATGTCTATATTGCAAGCGAAGTTTTTCATAGTTTAAGTTTAGGTTAAGTAGCGGGGCCCTCGCAGAGATGCGAGGCCCCGTGAATTTTTATTGCAGCCTGTAATCGCTCAGTTTCTGCAGTCCTGGCAGCCCGTAGTACTTCTCAACAAGGTCTCCCTTGATATATACGAGCCTGCCGAGCAGATCGGGATGGTCCACAAGGTTGAGCGCGTCGCGTATGTCTCCCAGGCTGAGTTGCACCGCGAGGCAGGATTCCCTGTCGGCGGTGTATCTGTCGGCCGACAGGAGCAGGTTCGTGTTGGATTTGAAAGGGGGAGTGAAGGAACAGCCTTTGGAACTGCAGTCGCCTCCGGCTATGTAGCCGTAAACCCATACGCCCTTTTCGCCGGAAGCGGCTTTGCCGCGTGCCTGTCCGACGCTGTAGGCTCCGGAGAGGTCTTCGCCGCCACCGCCTCCTCCGTCTCCGTAATAATAATCCTCGTGCGTCCACGCGCGCGTGGTGTCCACCTCGATCGTGAGGCCATCGCCGTAGAGTTCTGCGGTGCTGCCCACTTCCATGGCGCTGCCTCCGACGCCTATGCGCAACACCAGCACTTCCCGCGGCGCCAGTTCCCGCGTGGCCAGGGTCTGGCTCTTCCCGTTGCGGTTGAACTGTATCCAAACGGTTCCCGGGTAGAAATAGCCCGTGCGGGTTTCCCCATAAGAATACATAAGTGTTCCTGCGGCGCTCTGGGCGTACAGGTTGCCATCCGGATAGTCGGCCTTGAACTGTGGTGAAACCTGGATGCGCAGCGCAGAATTCAGCTGGGTGCAGTTCAGGTGCGCGGCGGTCACCTTTCCGGATTCCACTTCAAAAACCTGACGGTCTCCGTACTGCGGAGCATTGAAGAGGGGCCCGGTGAAACTGCGGGAAACGGCCTCCACGGTGTACTCTCCCGGTGAGAGTCGGAGCTCCTTTGGAGCGTCGGACCAGAGGCCGGACCATACGGTGCCGTCGCCGTCGTCACGGATGTCGAGATGGAAGGAATTGGTGTCGGGAATATCGGCTGTCCGGCTGGTGCAGTCGATGAAAGAGAGGTGCAGGAAGCCCGGCTCAGGGGCCGGTTCGGAAACGATGCGGTCGCATGCAAGAAGCGCTGCCGCCGCAAGAGGGATAATGCTTAAAGCCTTCATGATAATATGTCTTTTCAGACAAAACTATCAAGGCTTTTCGGCTTTCAGGGGAGTAAAAGTGACATTTTTCCGTTTTCGCCGTCGCTTTTATTTTTCGATAGTGTTAAAAATAGAAAAAAACCGCAGCGGACTGCTGCGGTTCGGGTGTCGTTTGAGCAGGATAAGGGAGTCGAACCCTCCTCCTTGGCTTGGGAAGCCAATGCACTACCGATGTGCTAATCCTGCGGTGTGGGGTTGCAAATATAGGCAAAATTTTTGCATTAGGCAATTATTCATTAAATTTGCAAGCTATACATAATTGAACAGATGCCAGCTAACAACTTCCTAAGAAAGATTTTCGGATCCAAGGCCGACCGCGACTACCGCGCGGTGAAGCCTACGCTCGACAAAATACTCAAGAAATACGAGGAGATTGACAAACTGTCAAACGACGAACTCCGTGCGCGAAGCGCGGCGCTCCGCGAGTACATGAAGGGGATAGAAAAGCCATTCGAGGACCGTGCGGCGCAGATACGCCTGGAACTCGACGGAGACATCCCGGTGGATCAGAAGGAGGCTCTCGCCACTGAGGCCGACAAACTGGTCAAGGACGAGGACGACGCGATAGAGAAGGGCCTGAATGAAATCCTTCCCGAGGCCTTCGCCATCATGAAATCCACGGCCCGGCGCCTTGCCGAAGGCGACGTGGTTGTGACGGCGAGCGATTTCGACCGCAGCCTCAGCATCGGCAGCGACTTCGTCTCCATCGACGGCGACAAGGCCGTCTGGCACAACAGCTGGACCGCAGGAGGGAACCTCACCACCTGGGACATGGTGCACTACGACGTGCAGCTCATCGGCGGTATCGCCCTCCATCAGGGAAAGATTGCGGAGATGGCGACCGGTGAAGGAAAGACCCTCGTGGCAACCCTGCCGGTGTTCCTGAACGCCCTTGCGGGCAAGGGAGTGCATGTGGTTACGGTGAACGACTACCTCTCCAAACGAGACAGCGAGTGGATGGGGCCGCTCTACGAGTTCCACGGACTCAGCGTGGACTGCATCGACAAGCATAAACCCAATTCGGACGAACGCCGCAGGGCTTACAACTGCGACATCACCTTCGGAACGAACAACGAATTCGGTTTCGACTACCTGCGCGACAACATGGCGACCACGTCCGAGGACCTCGTTCAGCGCAAGCACCACTTCGCCATAGTCGACGAGGTGGACTCGGTGCTCATCGACGACGCCCGTACGCCCCTCATCATAAGCGGTCCTACAGCCAAGACGGAGTCGGACGCCCAGTTCATGGAGTACCGTCCGTACGTGGAGAAACTCTATCAGGCCCAGCGTTCCCTGGTGAACCAGGTTCTCAATGAGGCCAAGAAAAAGATAGCCGAAGGCGACGAGGCGGAGGGCGGAAAGCTGCTGCTGCGTGCCCATAAGGGACTTCCCAAGTATCAGCCCCTCATCAAGTTCCTCAGTGAACCGGGAATGAAGGTGATACTCCAGAAAACGGAGAACTACTACATCCAGGACAATGAGAAGGAGATGCCCGTCATCACCGACCCGCTGTATTTCGTCATAAATGAGCAGCTCAATTCGGTGGACATGACCGACAAGGGCCATGCGGTGCTCGCCCAGAGCGTGGGCGACGAGGATTTCTTCGTCATTCCCGACGTGGGCAGCCAGATTGCCTCCATCGAGCACAGCGAAATGTCCCTTGCCGAGCGTCAGCGGGCGAAAGACGCCCTCATGGAGGACTTCTCCCTCAAGAGCGAGCGCATCCATACCGTCAACCAGCTCCTCAAGGCCTACACCCAGTTCGAAAAGGATGTTGACTACATCATCGTGGAAGGCCAGATCAAGATAGTTGACGAGCAGACCGGCCGTGTGATGGAAGGACGCCGCTGGAGCGACGGACTGCATCAGGCCATCGAGGCCAAGGAGAATGTGAAGGTGGAGGCCGCTACCCAGACCTTCGCCACCATCACCCTGCAGAATTACTTCCGCATGTACCACAAGCTGGCCGGTATGACCGGTACGGCCGAAACGGAGGCGGGCGAGTTCTGGAGCATCTACAAGCTCGACGTGATGGTGATTCCCACCAACCGGCCTGTCATACGAGACGACCAGGACGACCTCATATACAAGACCAAGAAGGCCAAGTACGCGGCCGTCATCGAGCGCATCGTGCAGCTCCGCGACGCAGGACGCCCGGTCCTGGTTGGTACCACCGACGTGGAGACGTCCGAACTCCTCAGCCGCATGCTCCGTATGCGCGGCATCAAGCACAACGTGCTGAATGCCAAGGAGCACGCACGCGAGGCCGAAATAGTTGGCCAGGCCGGCCAGAGCAGCACCGTGACCATAGCCACCAACATGGCCGGCCGCGGTACCGACATCAAGCTCTCGCCTGAAGTGAAGGCCGCCGGCGGTCTTGCCATAGTGGGTACGGAGCGTCACGACAGCCGCCGCGTCGACCGTCAGCTGCGCGGCCGTGCCGGACGTCAGGGTGATCCGGGTTCCAGTGTCTTCTTCATCTCACTGGAAGACAAGCTGATGCGCCTCTTCGGCAGCGAACGCATAGCTTCCGTTGTCGACAGGCTCGGCATGGGCGAAAACGAAGTCCTCGAGAGCAAGATGCTCTCCCAGGCCATCGAGCGTGCCCAGAAGAAGGTGGAGGAGAACAACTTCGGCATACGCAAACGCCTTCTCGAGTACGACGACGTGATGAACTACCAGCGCGAGGCGGTGTATTCCCGCAGGCGCAACGCAATAAGCGGCGACAAGATCGAGATCGACCTTCGCAACATGATGCTCGACTCGGTGTCGCTCCTGGTGGACCAGTGCGAAGGACTCGATTTCGAGGCCTTCCAGGAAACTCTCATGGCCAAGCTCGCCATCGACTGCGGATTCGACGAGGAATTCTACAACCACGCCAAACCGAACGACCTGGTAAGGAGCCTTGTCGCACACATGCAGGAGATTTATCAGAGGCGTATGGACTCGCTTGTGGAGAAGCTGTCGCCCATTATCAAGAGCGTTTACGAGAAGCAGGGGAGCATGTACAAGAACATAGCCATCCCCGTTTCCGACGGCCGCAAGACCATGACTCTTTCGGTGGATCTCGAAAAGGCCTACACTTCGGAAGGCCGCGAGGTGGGCAAGACTCTCAGCCGCAATATCATACTCTACCAGATAGACGAGCACTGGAAGGAGCATCTGCGCGAAATGGACGACCTCAAGCAGAGCGTCCAGAACGCCTCCTACGAGCAGAAAGACCCGATAGTGGTGTACAAACTCGAGAGCTACAACCTCTTCGCAGGCATGCTCGAAAGCCTGAACCAGGATGTGCTCACCTTCCTGCTCCGTGCGTTCGTACCCCTGCGCGATGCCAACGAGGCCCAGCATGCCCCCAACCGCGCGCAGCGCCGTGCCGCCCCCGAACTCAACGCCCACCGCGACGACCTCGTGACCAACGGAGAGCAGAGGGCCAACGCCCCCATAAAGGCGGACAAGAAGATAGGCCGCAACGATCCGTGCCCGTGCGGAAGCGGCAAGAAGTATAAGAACTGCCACGGGAAAGGACTCGTATAACAGAAATCAAATCAATACAATATGAATAACAACAAAGAAATGGAACCCATCGTGGACGTGAACGACGTTTCCCATATCAGTGCGGGAACCGTCATCAAGGGTGAAGTGTCATCCCTCAATGACATCCGTATCGACGGAGCCGTGGAAGGCAAGATTTATTCAAAGGGCAAGATTGTCGTAGGCGAGAATTCGGTAGTGACCGGCTCCCTGCTCTGCACCAACGTGGATTTCTGGGGAAAGATGGAAGGGGACATCTATGTGAAGGACACCATGACCCTCAAGGGGGCCGCTTCCGTGAACGGAAACATCAACGTCCGTAAATTCCAGGTGGAGATGGGCGCCCAGATCAACGGCACCTGCCACATGATTTCAGAGGCCGATTTCGACAAGTTCGTCACCGAGGTCGTCAAGACTCCGGCCCCCGGCACTCCGAAGGCCCCCAAGGCCGCGAAGGACTAATCTCCTTCCTCTTTGCGGATATTGTAAACCCGCGACGCACTTCGGCAGTAACTGATGTCGAAGCAGCGGTATCTGTCACCCCGGTAACGCCCGGGGATGTATCCGGTTATGTAGCAGGGGCGGAAGCCCCTGTTTTCCATTGATATTATGTCTATCGACAGCTCTCCGCGGGCAATGGCCTCGGAGAGTACGCTGTAATTGCGCCCGAGAGCCGTGAGTATGCGGCTTCGGTACAGCCGGCTGTCCCGGACAAGGGCGTTGTGCCACGCATTCTTGCACTCCTGGCTGCAGAATTTCCTGCCCGCCCTCCCGAATCCGGTTTTGCCGCAGTTGAGGCATTTGTACGCCTTCGCTTCCTTTATATACTCTTTCATTGCGCCCCAAATATGGGGTGCCTTTTCCGTTCCTGCAAGGGGGTAAATTATTTTTCGCGCTTTTTTTCTGTTTTTTATGGAAGGGGGTATTTGTTTACGTTTTTTTCGAAACCCGCAAAAACATAAAAATGTGCATTTCACTCGTCACAGGCCGTATTTTTTCTCGATTCTCTTGCTTTTCTTTGCACCGTGAGCGGGGCAGGACCGCGCGGCCTGGGCCCGTTCCGGAACAATTAAAAATTATGAACTATGGAACAGATGAACAAAGTGGAATTGAGGGGAATCGTAGGCTCGTCCAACACGCAGAACGTAAACGGACGCAACGTCACGCATTTCTCGCTGGCTACCAACCGGGCATACAAGGATTCGTCCGGAGAAGCGGTGATCGAAACGACCTGGCACAACGTCACGGCGTGGCCGGGCGTGTCCATTCCGGCTCCTTCGCAGATTCAGAAAGGAGCCAAGCTGAGGGTGATCGGCCGCATCAAGAATACCAAAATCCAGAACCAGGGCCAGCCCGACCGTTATTATTCGGATATCGTCGCCCAGGAAATAACGGTGTACGCCAAGAACGAAACAATGGTCGATGAAATGAACTGACGATGAGGCTCCCGGCTCCTGCGATACTGCTCATGCTCTGCGCCTGCTCATCGGCAGGTAAGGTGGAGGCCGTGCGCGAGGGTGTGCTTGCTCCTACCCTCAGTATGGCCGAAGACCTGCGTCCGGCAGAACTCCTTGAAACGGAGCCGGCCTCGGACACGATCGAAGTGACCGACGCGCAGGGCCGCAGGATGCTTCTCATGCGGGCTGTCCGCGACGAAAACGGGGAGATGGTGGCAAGCGACGTCATCTCTCCGGTAGTGGTGGCGGCCCGCTTCCGCAACGTGGCGGAAAGGCATGGCTGCGTTACCCTGAGGTTCGATGTAAGGGTACCTGAGGGAATGGTCGAAAGCGGCTGGCAGCTCAGGCTTTTTCCCTTCCTGCATGCTGCCGGAGAGAGGACGCCACTGGCTCCGGTATACATTACCGGAATGGCCTACAGGCGTGCCCAGCTGCGCGGCTACGAAAGATACAGGCATTTCCTGGAGAGCATAGTGTCGGACAGCACCCTGTTCATACGCACGGCGCAGCTGGAGATATTCATACGGAGGAATCTTCCCGGAATCTGGGCCCTGAAAAACGACAGCACCTATGTCTCGGACGAGCGTTTCGAGTCCATCTACGGGGTGACTGAGCGTCAGGCCGTAGAGCACTATACCGACAGGTTCCGCATGAGAATGAACAGCCGCAGGGCCGCCATGACCGGCAGGGCTTTCTCCCGCTACGTCAAGGCTCCCATGCCCGAGGGGCTCCGGCTCGACACCGTGGTGACTGAAGGAAGCGGCGAGATGGTTTATACCTATTCGCACCTGATGCACACGAAGCCGGGGCTCCGTAAGGCAGAGATAGTGCTCGAAGGGGAACTGTACGAGGAGGACAGGCAACTCTGCCGCCTGCCTCTCGGGGAGCCTCTCGTCTTCTACATTTCTTCGCTGAGTTCCCTGGCCGAGGAGCGGGAACGCTTTCTTCTGAAGATAACCGAACGAGTTGCAAGGGACGACGGGGAATGCCTTCTGGAATTCGCTCCGGGAAGTGCGGCGCTGGACACTTCTCTGGGTCGCAACGCTTTGGAGATGAGAAAGATAGCGACTGTCCTCAAAGAACTGATGGACGATGACGATTATGAAATGGATTCGATAATAGTTGCCGCTACCTGTTCGCCCGAAGGGAGCTGGCGCTTCAATACGGCACTCTCGCGGCGACGGAGCAGGGCGGTCTGTGACTGGTATTCCGGAACAGGTCCGGTGGACGACAAGGCTCCTGAATTCATTCCCCGGACATTTCCCGAAAACTGGGACGGTCTAATGGCGGCCATAGCCTCCGACACGCTCCTGACGCAGTCAGAAAAGGAGGAGGTGGCTGAGCTGATGTCGGTGCGCGACCCTGACCGCAGGGAGCGTAAACTGGCGGCCATGCCCTGCTATGCCCACGTGAGAAATCACCTGTATCCCCATCTGAGGGTGGTGAACTTCCGCTTTTACCGCCATAGGCGGGGGATGGTGAAGGATACCCTGCATACGACCGTGCCCGACACCCTCTATGCGGCCGGGCTGAGAGCGCTCAGGACGGGGGAGTACAGTAAAGCGATGGAAATCCTTGCCACGTACGAAGACATAAACTCAGCTGTGGCTTACTGCGCAATGGACAGGAACGCATCGGCGCTTGCTGTGCTGGAGAAACTGCCTCTGACCGCACGGGGGCAGTATATACGGGCCCTGGTGCATGCCCGCCGTGGTGAGGAAAGGGATGCGGTTGAAGCCTACTTCCAGGCATGCGGGATGGATCCTTCATTCATCCATAGGGGGAACCTCGATCCCGAGATTTCTGGCCTGAAAAAGAAATACGACAAGCTTGATTCGCAACTATGAAGACAAAGATTATCGAACTTTGCGCAGCGGCCTTTCTCGTCGCTTCATGCAGCATAAAGGAAGACAGGAGTGCGTGTCCGGGCTGGCTTCACCTGGCCCTTTCCGGGCGCAGCGTATCCATTGCCGGAGCCTTCGAAGCCAGGGTCAGCGTGAACAGCTGCGGCAGAACGTATACCCTGTCGCTGTCGGCGGACCATCCTGAAACCTGGATTCAAGTCGGAAGGGGCGCCGTTAAAATGGAGGCGGTGCTGGGAAACGGCGCCGAGCGCGGCCAGGCCTGGGGAGGGGAATGCGACAGCCTCTGGGCGGATTCGTCGAATTTCCGTGTCCGTGAAGACGAGTGCTTCGCGGAAGTACAGCTCCACAAGCGTTTCGCTACCGTATGGTTCTCTTTCGACGCGGAGCCGGATCCAGATGCAGGCAGCCTTGTAGTGCGTTCCTCAGACGGCTTCCGCTGCCTCTTGCCGCTCTCAGGAAAGGAGCCGTCGGTGCGGCTCCCAGAGGACGCGGGCGATTCCGCGCTGGAACTGGTCTGCCTCGATTCCGATGGCGGCGCGGCCCTGTGGAACTGGGATCTGGGATACGCCCTGCTCGCAGCCGGATACGACTGGGGCGCGAAGGACCTTGCCGACGCTCGCGTGCGTGTATCCCTCGCGCCCCTCAGTATTGCTGTCGATGTCCTGCCCTGGGACGGGGGCGGGAGCATCCATCTGGAAATCTAAGCTGCCTTCTTGGCCTTCTGCGGGTCCTTGAAGAGGAGGGCGAAGAGCACTGCCACTACGAGGGAATAAGCCGCGAAGATATACCAGGCCGATGCCCACTTGGACGGGTCTTCGAATACTCCGACAGCCTCCACGACCCTGCCGGCGGCAAGGGTTCCTATGGTGGCTCCGAGTCCGTTGGTCATGAGCATGAACACGCCCTGTGCGCTGGAACGGATGTCGGTGGTGGTGTTCTCGTTGACGTAGAGAGAACCGGAGATGTTGAAGAAGTCGAATGCTACGCCGTATACTATGCAACTGAGCACGAAGAGCAGCACGCCGGGCCACGCGGGATTGCCGAGTCCGAAGAAGCCGAAGCGGAAGACCCAGGCGAACATGGCGAGGAGCATCACCTTCTTGATTCCGAGTTTCTTCATGCAGAAGGGGATGAGCAGTATGCAGAGAGTCTCCGAAGCCTGGCTGATGGCAATCAGCGCGTTGGAGTTCTTGACTGCGAAAGAGTCAGCCATCGCGGGATCCGCGGCGAATGAACCGAGGAAGGTGTTGGCATAGCCGTTGGTAATCTGCAGGGCGGCGCCGAGAAGCATGCTGAAAATGAAGAACACCGCGAACTGGCCATCCTTGAACAGGCTGAAAGCCTTGAGTCCGAAGGCCTCGGCGAAACTCTTGGATTCACCGCGGTTGACTTCGCACGCCGGCATGCTGAGGGCGTATCCGCAGAGGATCAGGGAAAGGATGCCGGAGGAGAACAGCTGGGTGTAGCTGTCCTGCATGGCAACTCCGCCTATCCTGATGAAATTGGTGGCCAGCATACTTGCTATGAAGCCGACGGTACCGAACACGCGCAGGGGTGGGAATTCCTTGACGGGATCCATGTCGTTCTTTCCCATTGCATTGTAAGCCACGGAGTTGGAGATTGCGATGGTGGGCATGTAGAACGCCACGCTGAGGCTGTAAAGCACGAAGAGGGGAGCGAACTGCACCGCGCCGCCTGCACTGGCGCAATATAGACCTGCTCCTATCATGAACAGGCCGGCAAGGCCATGGCAGAGCGACAGTGTCTTCTGTGCTGGGATGAAACGGTCGGCCACAATACCCATGAGGGTGGGCATGAAAATGGAAACGATGCCCTGCATGGCGAAGAACCACTTAATCTGCGGACCGAGACCGGCGTTGCCGAGATAGCGGCCGAGGGAGGTCAGGTAGGCCCCCCATGCGGCATACTGGAGGATGAGCATCAGGACGAGCCTGATCTTCAGCTGGGATTTTTTCATATACGCAAAAATAACTCTTTTTCTTCTAAATTGACTATCTTTGTATGATGAATTTTTCGGTCCAGGTTTCGGACTCCCGTTCCGCAGCGCGAAGCGGGGTTCTCCATACCGCCCACGGGGATATACAGACCCCGATTTTCATGCCCGTCGGTACGGTGGGCAGCGTTAAGGGCGTGTATCACCGGGACCTCAAGGACGACATAGGTGCGCAGATAATTCTGGGCAACACCTATCACCTGTATCTCCGTCCCGGATTGGACATACTTCGGGCGGCGGGCGGACTCCACCGTTTCGAGAACTGGGACCGTCCCATACTTACCGACAGCGGCGGATACCAGGTGTTCTCTCTCTCGCCGATTCGCAAACTTACCCCGGAAGGGTGCGAATTCCGCAGCCATATCGACGGATCCCGCCATATCTTCACCCCCGAGAACAACGTAGATACCCAGAGGGTGATAGGCGCGGACATCTGCATGGCTCTTGACGAATGCTGTCCGGGCGACGCAACCCACGATTACGCAAAGAAGTCACTGGACCTGACGAAGGGCTGGCTGGAGCGCTTTGCAAAACGCTTCCGCGAGACAGAGCCGCTTTACGGCTACGAGCAGATCTTCTTCCCCATAGTTCAGGGCTGTGTGTACCCGGACCTCCGCAAAGAGGCGGCTGAACACGCCCTTCAGTTTGAGGCTGACGGTTATGCGATAGGCGGACTTGCCGTTGGTGAGCCTACGGAAAAGATGTACGAGATGCTGGAATTCGCAGTGCCTCTCCTCCCGAAGGACAGGCCCCGCTACCTAATGGGCGTCGGAACACCCGCCAACATACTCGAGGGCATAGCACGCGGGGTTGACATGTTCGACTGCGTGATGCCCACCCGCAACGGCCGCAACGCGATGCTGTTCACATGGAACGGCATCATGAACCTTCGCAACGAGAAGTGGAAGGACGACTTCTCCGAACTCGACCCGAGCGGCGCTTCCTTCGTGGACCACGTCTACACAAAAGCTTACGTAAGGCATCTTTTCGCCGCACAGGAGATGTTCGGCGCGATGCTTGCCAGCGAACATAACCTTGCCTTCTATCTCGACCTCGTCCGCAAGGCCCGCAAGCATATCGAAGCGGGGGATTTCGCAGACTGGAAGGATTCCGTAACACCCGTTTTGAGTTCCAGGCTATGAAGAAGATAGACCTTTACATAGCAAAGCGTTTCCTGGTCACCTTCTTCGTGGCCCTGCTGCTCATCATCGGTATAGTCATCATCTTCGACATATCGGAGAAAATCGACGACTTCGTGCAGAAGCACGCTTCCATGCAGGAGATAGTCTTCGACTACTACATCAACTTCATCCCGTATTTCATCAACATGTTCAGCCCGCTGTTCGTGTTCATTACGGTAATCTTCTTCACTTCCCGCATGGCGGCGAATTCCGAGATAATAGCCATACTCTCGGGCGGTGTGAGTTACCACAGGATGATGGTGCCATACATAGTGACGTCGTTCCTCATCGCCATGCTGTCTCTCGGGCTGAACCTGTACGTGATACCGCGGGCCAATGCCAAACGGGTGGAGTTCGAGGTCAAATACATACGGCACAGCCATGTGAAGGATAAACGACGGGAAATCCATTACCAGATAGCCCCGGGGCAGTATGTGTACGTGGACAACTTCAGCACCTGGAACAACACCGCATACCGTTTCACCCTCGAAGACATCGAGAACGGCAGGATAAAAAGCAAACTCTCGGCGGATTCAGCCGTGTGGGACAGCACCTTCGGCGGATGGCACCTGCGCAACTGGTTCATACGCGAATATACAGGTGGGCTTGAAGACCGTATCACTTCCGGAGAAAAGAAAGACACGGTAATAGCGCTTACCATCACGGACTTCTATGAGAACAACCGAACGGTGGAAAAGCTTTCCGGGGAGCAGTTGAACCAGTTGATAGAAAAGCAGATAATGCGAGGCGACGCGAACGTGATGTATGCGGAGATTGAAAAGCATACCCGCTGGGCCATGCCCTTCTCGGCCATTATCCTGACCATCATGGGCGTATCGCTCTCGTCCCGCAAGCGACGGGGCGGAACGGGCTGGAACCTGGCCATAGGCATAGCTCTGGCCTTCTCTTACATACTGTTCCAGCGCTTCTCCCAGATGTTCGTG
Source organism: Bacteroidales bacterium (assembly GCA_024699055.1). GTDB lineage: Bacteria > Bacteroidota > Bacteroidia > Bacteroidales > UBA932 > Cryptobacteroides. The sequence goes on along the minus strand of JAILQG010000107.1, from coordinate 23,972 downwards.
TTCACCGGGTCGCTGCCTGCGTGGCTGGCGCTCTGGCTGCCGAATATCATATATGCCATAATAACCGCATTCCTGTACGACAGGGCAAGAAGATGATATCTGTTGAGGATTTATATTCCGTTTACCGCGAGTGCCGTTATACGGTATCCACGGACAGCCGCAGCATAGCGGGTGGAGAGCTTTTCTTCGCACTCAGGGGAGAGAATTTCGACGGCAACGTCTATGCCGCTTCCGCACTGGAGAAGGGCGCCTCCTGGGCCGTTGTGTCGCAGGACTGCAAGGACGAGAACGACCGTTTCATAAGGGTGGACGACCCATTCCGTATGCTGCAGGCGCTGGCGACCTTCCATCGCACGACCCTTGGCCTTCCCGTGATAGGCCTTACCGGCACCAACGGCAAGACTACCACCAAGGAACTGGTCGCAGCCGTCCTGAAGGCGCGTTTCGAAGTCTGCGCTACGGAAGGCAACCTCAACAACGACATAGGCGTTCCTCTCAGCCTTCTGAAAATACGCCCCGGGACGGAGATTGCCGTGATAGAGATGGGGGCATCGCACCCCGACGACATAGAAAAGCTGGTGAAGGTTTGCCGGCCCGATTACGGCCTGATCACTAACGTCGGCAAGGCCCACCTTCAGGGCTTCGGCTCCTTCGAAGGGGTGAAGGCCGCCAAGGGAGCGCTTTACCGCTGGCTCGGATCGCACGAGGGCGGGGTTATCTTCCTCAATGAAGACGATGCCGTCCTGAAGGAAATGGCCCGTAAGGAAGCCTGCCATGTTTTCGGTTACGGTCTTGATTACCAGGGCGCCAAAGTGCTAACCGCGACGCCGTCGGAACCATACGTGCGTATACGCCTCTTCGACGGAGCGGTGGTTTCCACGCGGCTTGTCGGTTCATACAATGCAACCAACGTGATGGCGGCGCTTGCCATAGGGGAGTATATGGGCGTTTCCCGCGCCGGGGCCATCGCGGCCATAGAGGCCTACGAGCCCTCGAACAAGCGTTCACAGCTCGAAATAGCGGGCGACAACACGCTGATCATCGATGCTTACAACGCAAACCCGTCGTCAATGGGAGTGGCCCTGGACAACCTGGAGGCCATGGACGGAGAATCCAAACTCGCCCTTCTGGGAGATATGCGAGAACTCGGGGACGATTCCCTGGCGGAGCACATAGCCGTGGTGGAGAGGCTGCTGCCTTCAGGGATAAAATTCTTCCTCGTGGGCGAGGAGTTCCGCAAGGCGCTCATAGCCTGCGACATTCCCGGAATGCAGTTCACTACGGTTCAGGCGCCTCCGAAAAACACCCAGGGAACCTCTGCGGAGCCGGGCAGCATCGTTCCGGTAAACGCCGCCCTTCCCGAAGACAGCGGCTTCAGGGGCTGGTTCGCAAGTTCATCGGAACTGGCCATGGAACTGGGCCGGGAACCTGTGAGAAACAGCATAGTGCTGATAAAAGGCTCCCGGGGAACACGTATGGAGAATGTGCTGGGTACCCTACAGGCTGTCCATAAGTGAGCGGATGTTCGCCGCCACTTCTTCAATGCTTCCCAGCGAATCCACTTCGTGGTAAACTCCCTTCTCTTTATAGAACTCTATGAGTGGCTCGGTCTGGCGGTGATAGGTGGCGATACGGTTCTCCACCACTGCGTCGCTCGCATCGTCCTTACGGTTCTCCAGCAATGCCCTGTGTGCGATTCGCTCTTTCACCACTTCGTCGGGTATCATCAGGGAAATGACCGCGGTTATGCCCTCATCGCGGGCCTCGAGCATCTCGTCGAGTTCCATAGCCTGGGTAAGGGTGCGCGGGAAGCCGTCCAATAGGAAGCCGTCCACATCGCGGTATTTGCCGAACGCCCGGGCAATCATGCCCTCGACCACTTCGTCGGGCACGAGCTGCCCTTTTTCGATAAGGGCTTTGGCCTGGATTCCGAGAGCTGAACCCTCGGCAATCTCGGCGCGGAGAAGTTCTCCCGTGGAGATGTGCTTGAGATTGTAGTTTTGTGCCAGAGGTGCGGCCTGGGTGCCTTTACCTGCACCCGGAGGGCCGAAAATAATGTAGTATTTCATTTGTCAAGGACGTATATGTCGGCGATGTTGCGGCCGAGTTCGTCGTAATCGAGCCCGTAGCCCACGATGAAGTCGTTGGGTATCTCCATGCCTACGTAATCGAGGTGAGCCTTGTTCTTGAACACCTCCGGTTTGAGCAGCATGGTGCATATTTTAACCTTTTTCGCCCCCTTGGCCAGGAGCATTTCGCGGAGCGCGATGATTGTGTTGCCGGTGTCTACGATGTCTTCGCAGATGATGACTTCTCGGCCGCTGACGTCGCCGGTGAGGCCCATTACCTCCAGCACCTTGCCTGTAGACTTGGTGCCGATATAGGAGGAAAGTTTCATGGAAACTACCTCCAGGGGGATGGTCAGCCTCTTCATGAGGCCGGCGGTGAACATGATTGCCCCGTTGAGAACGCAGAGCAGCACAGGCACTTCCTCCGAGCCGGCGTAATCGTTGTTGATGCGCTCGGCGACGGAGTCTATCACGCTCTCTATCTTGGAGTTGGGGATGAACGGTTTGAAACTTTTTCCGTGCAGGATAATGTTGCTCATAGGATGGTTTGGTTTTGTATTCCGAAAGATAAGAAAAATACGCATACAAAAACATAAAAATCTTTTTTAATAAGCTTTTTTACTCCCTTCAGGGTCGTTTTTTTGTCCTAACTTGAGTGCATGAACGGACTGTTGATAGACCTTTTGGGGGCCATCCTGCTGCTCTCCGGAGCGGGCTCCGCGGAAGAACTCCGGGAGAACGAGATGGAGCGCTTCGAGTATTATTCCCGCAATCCCATGCCGGTGAACCAGGTGAGCAGGAGCCGCATGCTTTCGAGCGGCCTTTTTTCGGCGTACCAGGTTGCCGCCGTATGTGAATACCGAAGCCGCTCGGGCGATATCCTCGGCCCGACAGAGCTTTCGCTTGTGGACGGGATAGGGCCCGAAACAGCCGATGCGCTGGAGTGGTTCCTCTCGTTCGAAAGCCGCCTTGCTCCGGGGGAGAGGGAAAACGGCAGGATAAGGCAGTCGCTGATGCTCAGGGGCTCGGCGAGGGAGAGGGTCGGCGCGAAAGCGAAAAAGGGGAAATCGGATACGGAGAAGGAAGTTGCGGAAGGGGTAAAATATCATATTCAGATAGGGGATAGGGCGGAACTCTTCTGGTCGACGCGAACCACTTATTCGGATACGGACTTTTCTGTCGGAACCCTGAGTCTGGCCCTTAACTCCAGACGTGGAACCAGGCTGATCCTGGGGGATTTCGCCGCCCGTTTCGGCCAGGGGCTCGCCCTGTGGAGCAGCTATTCGATGAGCGGTTTCCCGAGCGTATCCGCATTCAGCCGGAATGCGTCAGGATTCGCACCTACCGGCTCGTTCAGCCCGGCGCTCAGGGGGGTGGCGGCGGATTTGCCTCTCGGGCGCTGGAACGTGGGTGGAGCACTGGCGTACGATTCCGCCGTACCCGTTCCTGTCGTCCATGCGTCGTATTTCGGCCGTAGGGGGCAGTTCGGCGTGCAGGCGTTGCGAAAAGAGGGAACTGTGGTCTCGGCCGACGGCACCATAGGCCTGGGGCACTGGACCGTGTTCGGGGAAAGCGCCCTCAGTTCCCGTCTTGTAAAGGAAAACGGCTTCCTTATACGACGGACTCGCCTGGCCGGAATGGCAGGAGTGTCGTGGGCGCCGGCATACAGGCTGAAGTTCAGCGCACTGGCAAGATACTATCCTTCGGATTTCTACTCTCCGTATGCGGGTGCTCCGCGCAGCGCATCGAAGGTCTCCGATGAGGAAGGGCTGTCTTTCGGGGCGCAGTGGCGGAAGGCGGAGATAACCCTCGATGCGGCGAGGCATCCCGCAAAGGGAACGAGGCATTTCAAGGGGATACTGTCGGTCGCTCCGGAATTCTCCACGGGATGCCTGAACGTCTGTTCGTCTCTTCGCCTTACGGAAAGGTTCCGGCCGGAGGATACAATCCCGTGGCGTCATGAACTCCGCTCTGACGTTAAACTCTCCTGCGGGGCCTTTTCCGCATCCTGCAGGGCCCATCTGGTGAAATGCCGGAATACGGGCGTGCTGGTATATGCGGAACCAGGCATGGCCATCCCGGCCTCCGGGGAGTCCAAGCTGCGCTTCTCGGTGTTCCTGAGGGGAACGCTGTTCCGTGCCGAATCCTGGGACGACCGCATCTATTGCTATGAGCGCGACCTTCCGGGCGCGTTCACGGTACCTGCCTACTACGGCAGGGGCTGGTCGCTTTCGGTGCTGGCAGGGCTTCATTACGCACGACAAAGGCTGACGCTGAGGGCCTCCGTCCTCCGTCAGGCCGTGGATTCGCGCCACGATACGTCGGAAATAAAGCTTCAGTATCAGATAGATTTCTAAAAAATGCTATCTTTGTGTGATTCTAAACCACATGAAAAAAGAATACGACGTCATCATTGTCGGAGGCGGCATTACCGGAGCCTGTACGGTGCGCGACTGCGCCATGCGCGGACTCAGGTCCCTGCTGATAGAGCGCGAAGATCTTTGCGACGGAGCCTCCGGACGCAATCACGGCCTGCTTCACAGCGGCGCCCGTTATGCGGTAAGCGACCAGGAGGGAGCCCGTGAGTGCATACGCGAAAATCTGATTCTCAAGAAGATAGCATCCAACTGTGTGGAGTCTACCGGGGGTCTTTTCATAAGTCTTCCCGAGGACGGCCTCGAATGGCAGGCGAATTTCGTAGCCAAATGCCATGAGGCAGGAATCGACGCGAAAATCCTTGACCCGGAGAAGGTCAAAAGGGATTATCCGGCGGTGAACCAGAGCATCATAGGTGCCGTGAGCGTGCCTGACGCGAGTGTGGATCCCTTCCGTCTCACCGACGCGAACGTGCTCGATGCGGTCCGTCACGGGGCGGATATACTAAGGTTCACAGAAGTCGTGGACTTCGTGCAGGAGAACGGCCGGGTGACGGGCGTCAAAGTGCGCGGCAAGGGTGGCGAGGAGTCGATTCACTCCCGAACCGTAGTGCTTGCAGCCGGAATATGGGCGTCCAAACTTGCGGAAAAGATAGGAGTGCGCATTTCCATGCTCCCCAGCAAGGGATCCCTCCTGGTTTTCGGGCATCGCGTCGCCGACGTGGTGATAAACCGCTGCCGCAAGCCGTCCAATGCCGACATCATAGTACCCGACGACATGGTAAGCGTGCTCGGTACGACTTCCGACAAGGTTCCCTTCGAGGCCTGCGACGATATGCGCGTAACGCAGGAAGAGGTCGACATACTTCTCAAGGAGGGAGTGGAGCTTGTGCCTGCGCTTGCCAATACCAGGATCATTCGTGCTTATGCCGGAGTCCGTCCGCTGGTATCCGAAGGCGGAGACGGGCGCAGCGTAAGCCGCGGCATAGTGCTTCTCGACCATGAGGAAAGGGACGGCGTTCCCGGACTCATCACCATCACGGGCGGAAAACTTACCACAGCCCGCCTCATGGGTGAAATGACAGCCGACCTCGTATGCAAAAAGCTCGGAGTCAAGGCTGTGTGCCACACTGCGGAAGTGCCCCTCGCGGGCTCGGAGAAGCCGGGCAGGGGAGAGCGCTCCTATGAGATGAAGTCGGCTGTGTGGCGCCATGGTACGGAAACCTCGATAATGGACTTCAAGGGCCCCGGAAGTGAACTCGTATGTGAATGCGAGCAGGTTACCAGGGCCGAGATATCTTATTCCATAAAAGAATTCGGCGTTCGCGACCTCAGGGACCTCCGCCGCCACACGCGCCTCGGCATGGGCACATGCCAGAGCAATCACTGCGTGCGTCGAGCCGCGGAGATACTGGCCGAAGAACTCGGCTGCCCCGAAAAGGCGGAGGAGTTCGTGCAGCAGTACCTGCAGGAACGCTGGAAGGGTATGACCCCGGTGCTTTGGGGAGACACCCTCCGCGAGGCGGAATTCATGCGTAACCGTTACGGGAGGAAGGATTATGAGATATGACGCTGTAGTAATCGGCGGCGGGCGCAGTGGCTGCGCCGAGGCCCTCCGGAGGGCCTCCGACGGGCAGAAGGTCTGCCTCGTCGCCGCCGGCCTCACGCTCCACAGCCTGGAGCCCGAACTCAGGGACAAACCCTACTCTATGCTTCATGCCCTGACCAAGGCGGGAGTGGCGGTGCTGCGCGGCGATATCGCCTGCGAAGCCGTTTGGGATACATCTGCCGGCGGAAAGCTCAGCGCTGTCAAAACCGCCAACGGAGTGACCCTGGAGGCAGGAGAGTTCGTGCTGGCGACAGGCCGCTTTTTCAGCAAGGGCCTGATCGCCGACATGGACGGCATACGCGAACCGCTTTTCGGCGCCGACGTGGATTACCCGGAGGACCGTTCGAAATGGTTCGACCCCGATTTCTTCGCACCCCAGCCTTTCGAAAGCTTCGGAGTAAAAACCGACAGGAAAGGCAGGATACTTAAGGACGGCAAAGCCGTGGAGAATGTCTACGCGGCAGGAAAAATACTTGGAGGAAAGCACAATGCAGGAAAATAACGTATCTCTCTTCAACTTCGAGTCCTGCCAGAAGTGCTCGATCTGCAACACGGTCTGCCCGATGATGGCGGCCAACGAGCTCTATCCCGGCCCCAAGAAGGCCGGACCGGACCAGGAACGTTTCCGCCTCAAGGATCCGGAGTTTTATGATTATGCCCTCAAGTACTGCCTCGGCTGCAAACGCTGCGAGGTGGCCTGTCCGTCAGGCGTGCAGGTGGCCGACCTTATCCAGCGGGCTCGCCTGCAGTATGCTCCGGCATCGAAGCACCCCATGCGCGACGCCATGCTGGCCAACACCGATTTCGTAGGCTCCCTGGCGTCTCCGTTTGCCGGCATAGTCAACGGAGTGCTGCCCCTCAAGCCGGTTAAGGCCGTGCTTCACGGGGCCTTCGGCATAGACAAACACCGTACTTTCCCGAAATACAGTGCCGAAAAGTTCACCACATGGTTCGCCCGTCATGCCAAAAAGCAGCAGGAGGGGTTTGACCGCTTCGTAACCTATTTCCACGGCTGCTATGCCAATTACAATTATCCACAGCTCGCAAAGGACTTCGTGAAGGTGATGAACGCGGCCGGTTACGGTGTACATCTTCTCGAAAAGGAACGCTGCTGCGGAGTGGCCCTTGTGGCAAACGGTTTCGGAAAGCAGGCAGCCAGGCAGGCGAAGGTCAACATCGCCTCGATGGAGAAGGCGGTCTCGAAAGGAGAGGAGGTTCTCACCACATCCAGCAGCTGCACCTATATGATGCGAAGCGAATACGGCGAAGTGCTCGGTCTGCCCGTGGAAGGCTATCGCGACAGCCTCTCTCTTGCGTGCAAATGGCTGTACGAAAAGATTGAGAGCGGGGAGGTGAAGCTGAAGTTCCGCAAGGACTTCCACATGAAGCTTTCCTATCACACCGCCTGCCATATGCAGCGCCTCGGCTGGCAGAACCATACTATTGAACTGCTGAAGCTTATCCCCGGAGTGGACCTCACCGTCCTCGACCAGAACTGCTGCGGCATTTCCGGCACCTTCGGCTTCAAGAAGGAGTACTATCCCTATTCGCAGAAGATAGGGTCGGCGCTGTTCGAAGACATACGCCGTTCGAATCCGCAGGCCGTGGTTACCGAATGCGAGACCTGCAAGTGGCAGATAGAAATGAGCACCGGAATCCCGGTACTCAATCCCATAAGCGTCCTGGCCGCAGCCGTCGAATAATCAGCGGAATTCCAGCCTTACCACGAAGCTGGCCGCGCCTTCCGAGAGGCCGCGGAAGTACCACACGTCGCCCTGGCGACCCAGTTCGAAGCTCACTTCCTGGCTCGGGTGCACCTCGCTCAGATAGTTGATTTCCAGGTCCTTGAGCTCATGCTCCTTCAGGTAATCGAAGGGGAGCGCATCCATGGCCCACTCGGTGTAATAGCAGTTGTTTACGTGCAGGTTTGTATCCACCTCGCTGAAGAGGGGAGTGTGGCTGCCGGCAGGCTGAAGTTCCAGATCGCGCGGCAGCAGGATTTTAGTGCAGAAGGGCAGGGTGTCTTCCGCCAGATGGGAATCTTCCCGGAATGGAGTCTGCCCGCGGAAAAGGCTGCGGTTTTCCAGGTCCAGGACTGTCCAGGCCGAAGTACCCAGCATTAGAAGCTCATCGCCGCGGAAAAGGCGGAAGTTACGGTGCCAGAGTGGCCCGGTCTGCCCGCGGGACCATGTTTCCATGCGCACTTCGTCTCCCCACAGAGGCAAGGCGTTGAAGAACAGGTGCATGCGGTTGAGCACCCAGGAGATATTCAGTTTCCGGAGGGTGTCGTAGCCTGCGCCGCAGAACTCCGAACCGGCATAACCGGCCTCCTGAACATGATTCTGTATAAAAAATGGTTTGATTCGTTTTGCCAGGTCGACCTCGTAGCTTTGGACGGTGAAAGTCTGGCTTACCTTGTTTTCCATAATGCAAAAATAGTTATATTTGCGTGATATGACAAGCAAAACCTACGGTTTCCTCAGGGTAGCGACAGCCTCGCCAAGGGTATGGCTGGCCAATCCCGTCAAGAATGCGGAAGAAATCATACGCATGGCCGGAGATGCCGCGAACGGCGGCGCTTCGGTCCTGGTGTTTCCGGAACTTTGCATTACCGGCTACAGCTGCGCCGACCTCTTCGCCCAGGAGAGACTCCTTTCGGCAGCTGAGAACGCTGTTGCGGAGATACTCGACGCCACGAAAAAGCTCCCGACCCTGTTGGCCGTAGGCGCACCGGTACGCTTCGAAGGCAGGCTCTACAACTGCGCCCTGCTGCTCAAAGAAGGTAAACTGCTCGGTATCGTCCCCAAAACATATCTTCCCAACGCAGCCGAGTTCTACGAGATGCGCTGGTTCCAGAGCGGGGATAAGCTTGCAGAGCCGGTGGAAATAGAATTCGCCGGTCAGAAGGCCCTCATCGGCATACGTCAATTGTTCAAACTGGGTCACGCTACAATCGGCGTTGAAATCTGCCAGGACCTCTGGGTCCCGCTGCCTCCGTGCACCTGGGCGGCACTTGCCGGAGCTCAGGTTATCCTGAACCTTTCCGCCTCCAACGAAGCCCTCTGCAAGCAGGACTACCGCAGCATGCTCGTCCGCAGCACCTCCGCAAGGCTGAACGCAGCGTACATATACAGCAGCTGCGGCTACGGTGAAAGCACTCAGGATCTCGTGTGGGGCGGTTCTTCGCTCATCTGCGAAAACGGAGTGCTGCTCGCGGAGAACGAACGCTTCGGCCGCGAGTCTTCGGTGATTACGGCAGACGTGGACGTGGAGCGTCTGGAGAACGTTCGTGCGCGTAACGTGAATTTTCGGGAGATACTGGCCTCCGTGCCCGCATTCGTGAAGATTCCAGCAGGCAATCCGGCTCCCACCGACTTCGAAAAGAAGCTGCTCAAGAACGTGGACCCGCATCCCTTCGTGCCTTCGGGCGACGCTGAAGAGCTTTCGAAGCGCTGCCGTGAGATACTTGATATCCAGACCCTTGGCCTCTGCACAAGGCTCGAGCATATTAACTGCAAGACAGCTGTAATAGGCATCTCCGGCGGCCTCGATTCCACCCTTGCCCTGCTGGTCACCGCCCGTGCGTTCGACCGTCTGGGCTGGGAGCGCAGCCGCATCATTGGCGTCACCATGCCCGGCTTCGGCACCAGTGGCCGCACCAAGGGCAATGCCGACATACTCATGGAGAAGCTCGGAATCACCCGGAAAGAGATTTCCATCGTTCCGGCTACGACCCAGCATCTCAAGGACATAGAGCATCCGCTGGACAAGACCGACGTCACCTACGAGAACGCCCAGGCCCGCGAACGCACCCAGATACTCATGGACGTCGCCGGCCAGGAAGACGGAATAGTGGTGGGTACCGGCGACCTTTCGGAGCTGGCCCTCGGCTGGTGCACTTACAACGGCGACCATATGAGCATGTACGGCGTCAACGCCTCCGTGCCCAAGACACTGGTGCGCACGCTCGTGGCATGGGCTGCCAGGGAGCATTTCGCCGATGCGGCCGGCGTGCTGAACGACATAATCGACACTCCCATATCCCCCGAACTGCTGCCCACCGACGACAAGGGTGCGATAGCGCAGGTAACAGAAGATATCGTGGGCCCCTACGAACTACACGACTTCTTCCTCTATCAGGTGATGCGCTGGGGCTTCGATCCGGACAAGGTTCTCTTCCTTGCCAGAAAAGCCTTTGCAGGTACGTACAACGATGCTACGATCAAGAAATGGCTGGACGTATTCTACCGCCGTTTCTTCAGCCAGCAGTTCAAGCGTTCCTGCATGCCGGACGGCCCCAAGGTCGGCAGTGTCTCCATCTCGCCCCGTGGCGACTGGCGCATGCCCTCCGACGTCTCAGCCGACCTCTGGAGGAAATAATCTGGAGAAATACACAAAAAAAGGCCGGGCAACTTGCGCTGTCCGGCCTTCCGTGCACCTCTAGGGACTACAACCTTTTATCAATAAACATCTAATAAGCGAAACTACTTTTAAGAAATCAAATCCTACAACCTTTTTTATTCGAAATATAATGTTTACTTTTGCATTCGTTTATATAAAAGTATGATACTTTTATGATACATCGAGCAGAAGGATGATAATAAAGCACAGCATTTCCGTATATATACGGGAAGACAAACGGAGCGGAATATGCCGCCGAAGGGTTCTCTTTTCGATAACATACGCAGGTAACCAGTGCCTCTTTCAGCCCGGGCTTGCAGTGGGGGAGGATGTCAGCTGGGATAAGGCCCACAGCGTCTTCGTGAATTGCCCTGAAGGGAATGAGTTGTATTCCCTCTGGTCGTCCACAATAAACGAGGCCTTCAAACGGTTCGAAGTGGAGAACCACGTTCCCACGACAAATGAATTCAAAGAAATCGTAACGGCTTTAATAAAAGGTCATTCAAACACACGAAAGAAAAAAGAGTCCTTCTCTGATATCTTCGACCGGTTTTATGGTGTCTCATCTGAAAGTGCTTCCTGGTCCATGTCCACGAGTACGAAATTCAGAACACTAAAGAAGGATCTGCTGGTCTTCGCTCCCAGGGTTTCTGTCGAGACGATGGACGAGGCGTTTTTAACGCGTTTCGTGGCGTTCCTGCGCAATGATAAGGTTCGGCGTAAGCCACGTACCTCAAAGCCCGTCAAAGGGCCTGATTTGCGCGGAAAAGAGGAAACGCACGGCGTGTCCAACGAGACGGTAGCGAAAGAGATCAAGATGCTCAAGCAGTTTCTTCGCTGGGCCGAAAAGAATGAATATCCCGTGAATCCTGCATACAAATCTTTCCGTCCCGTATTCAAGACTACGAAGAACGAGGTCGTGTACCTCAAGAAAGAGGAGCTGCAGAGGATAAAGGAATTGGATATCCCCAAGAATCTCTCCCATTTGGAGACGACCCGGGACGCACTCCTGTTCTGCTGCTTCTCATCACTACGCTACTCAGACCTTCAGAACCTTCGGAGGAGCGATGTCAAAGACGGGCATATGGAAGTGACTATCGTAAAGACGACAGACAGTATACGCATAGACCTCAACGACGTTACGAGAGGTATTATAGAGAAATATCGAGACTATCCGACCGAGGGCGATCGAGTGATGCCCGTTTGCACCAATCAGGTGATGAACCGCTTCTTGAAGGAGTTGTGCCGCATGGCCGGGATAAACGAGCGGATCCGGAGAACTGAGTACAGGGGAAACCAAAGGGTCGATACGACGAAGGAGAAATGGGAGCTCGTCGGGACTCATACCGGCCGCCGTACATTCATCGTCCAGGCCCTCTCCATGGGAATACCGCCTAACGTGGTCATGAAGTGGACCGGTCATTCGGACTATGCTGCCATGAAACCCTATATCGACATCGTGGACTCGATAAAGGCTCGCGAGATGACGAAATTTGACAGTCTATTATGAACAGTTTGCCATAATAACAGCAGCGCCCTGCAGTCATCTGCAGAGCGCTGTTTTTCTTTCAGGGAAGAGAGCCCCTATTCCGGCGTATTCAGCACGAGCCTCATAGGCAGCTTCACGGTCTGTCTGTTGCGTGAAGCAATCGACCACCGCTCGTTCTCCGTAGAGAGGGCAACGTAGACGCCGACTATGAGACTTCCCTGGGTGATGCTCTCATCATCTTCACCGGTCCAGTAAAGACACAAGTCGCCGGTGTTCTTGACAGCGTTATCCTGCTGGAATCCGGCCGCCGGGATGAAGATACGGTTTCCGTTGGCGGAACTCCTCATGAGGATTCCTTTCTTGCCGTTCACTTCGCCCCACTGCGTGTAACCGACCTCACCGTCTTTGTTCTTCTTGCAGACATCAAAGAGCTTTCTCCACTGTTCTCTTGAAGGGAGGACGGTGTTGGTGAGCTCACTCTGTCCGAGAATGAGAACGTTCGGACCGTCGTACTCTTCATAGTTGCCGTAATCGGAGCTCTTCTCAGCACCGGTATTTTTCGTGGCCCAGTCCATGCCGGTGCCCATGTCGACGAAGAGCAGCGCGGTGGTGTCAGCGTAGTCAGTACCGAATCCATCCCATACTGCGGGCTGCTGATCTTCGGGTTCGGTCTTCTCGGAAGGATTGTTCTCCGGTTTACACGCGAAGGCAACAGTCAGTATTGCCAGTGCGGAAAGAAGGGTGTGTATCGTTTTCATGATAGAATTGATGTTGGTGCAAAGATAATGCGTTATTAACAGAACAAATATTTTTTGAATAATGAATCTAAATATTATTCTTAACAGCCTCGTATAGTACCAACCAGTCTTGAGCGCTTTTTACGAGTGGTTCAAAGCGGCGATTATTCACTTTAATAAACAAATATCTTTCTCCTCTCTGCTTGGCATAATGATCTTTCATCTCATCATTTGTAAATGATACCTTTTTTATAAGTACGTCTGTAAATTTATTGCAAAGCCTATACCTTCCATTTTTGATTTCGATTTCTCCATTATGCCATTTGAGAGCTTTTTCGACAAAGCCTTTAACTATAACAGACAAACGATTGATTAGATAGTTCTCTGTTTCTTGACACTCATCAATATTCATCTGGCTTATCATTTCCAGTAATTGATAGTTATTCTCATTCATAGTTAGGATTCGGGACTATTTATACAACACAAAAATATTAAATATCGAAAATCATTAGTGTCCAGAGGATTTTATTTCATTAAAAATCCTAAATCGTAAACCATTGGACGCATTTTGTCGGAAAGGGCATTATATAGCATTTGGAACTCATGGAGATCTTTTTTGGCGTATTCTTCGGCCAGTGCCTTAATTTGATACCAGCCACAATCCCAGTTGTTTATCTGATATTCTGGATGTTCGCTGTTAAATAATTGCCTATAAGGGAAAGTTTCTTCGACGATATGATTAGCTTTTCTTATAACGGCCTGTGCTTCCGTAGAAAGAGTAATTGTTTTTAAGAGTTCGTAGACGTACCTATCTCTGTCCATTCTAGCGTCCGAATAACAATCATAGTTGTCATTATTATTGGCCAGTTGTTCGATGTAGTTTTTAGGTAACCAGAAGAACTCGTTCTTTACATTCCATTCTTTTCCCTGCCAAACAATTTTGCGCAAAGAGGCTTGATTGCTGGAACTGTGAAATAAGGAATAAACAATAGCGTCATTGGCAAATGAAAGGTAGCGATCATCATTTTCTTTCGGGGCCATATATTCATCCTTGCTATTTATCCAATTCTTTTCAATGAGTTTTCGGGCGGCAAAAAACGCACAGCACTTTGTAAAGTTTTTCTCTGTAATAGAATTGGAAATACAAGCAGTTCCTTGGGTTTGAATAGAACTGAAGATGGCAACACCGGTTGAGTTTTTGTCAACATTATTGGATAATGCGCAAATGCTACCCATACTGCCTTCGATAAGCATCTGATTACATTTTTCGCTTACTCGAACAGCGCTTGAAAAATGTGGATAAGGAACCTTCTTCCTTTTATCTGCGTTATTCTCTAATCGTAACCACGTGCTTCCGGCTTCACTTTTGGCAACATTATAGATTTGTTTTGTTCCTGTAACGCTTATAATACCGGAATCCAGATCTACGCAATCATAGTTAAATACTCGGTTATTAGCGGTCTTACCTGTTTTCCAAATACTGAAAGAAATCCCCCATGTCGGCTTGACGTTGGCGAAATAACTTGCCTTGAATTGAATGCCCTTAATAAAAGTGAAGTTATTGCAGATGTATTTCCTGAAAACTTCCCATTCTCCGCTTGACAACATCAGTGTTGGGGAGAACAGGCCTACGGCAATCTGTTTTTCTGGATGTATTTCTTGAAATCTGCAAATACGATAAAAGAACTGAGCGTACAGATTCTGACTGCATCTACCCATCTTACGAGCAATCATTTCTTCGTAAACAGTTGTGTTGGACACTTCCGTTTTGCCTTGTTTTCCCATACCGCTCGCGCTAGTTGCATACGGCGGGTTGAGGATGAAACAAAGCGGTTTGTCACTATTTAATGCGTTCAGAAGCGGCTGCGACAGGGAATCCAGATTATCATTGAGGAAATCAAAAGTAAAACTACATGCTTCCGGATTATATCTCTCGCTCAACCTTAGATCTCCTTCTATAAGTGTCGAGCAATACAGGTCGTCAAACTGATAGTCCCGTGTTAAATTCTTGGTGCCACAGCAGCAATCCCATACGACATAACTATTCCGCCAATCCTGCCCCAGTTCCCTCTCCAGTAAACGATGCGCATAGTCCACAAACGTTGTCGGTGTAAAAAACTCGCCGTTTCTACGTCTGGTTATGTCTTCGATGAGGCGATCGGTGATTTCGGTGAATCTCATCTTCTCCTGCGGCGTATAGTTCTGGGAGTAAAAATCAAAAAAAGAAAGGAAAGCATCCCCAAAGATGCGGATTTTATTTGTCTTGGTTACCAATAAGTTTTTGTCGCGGGGATGCTGATAATAGTCCAGCGGCTCCAGTAATACGCCGAGGAAGCTTTCTACGAGCTCGTGAGGGGAGAGGACGTTTGGTTCACGTAAAACGCTGTTGGTATAGTAGTCGAAGATCTGGGCTATGTTATGTTCAGTTACCCGCACATAGCGCTTCACGTTCACAGCGAGGTCGCGGATACGGTTGATTACAGGGCTCAGGTCGAAGTTCGGGCCTATAGTGAAGATAAATGGGTTGATGTCTTCATTGGCCGCTATCTTGGACACCAGCTTTGGGTTGGCTTCTGCCGCTCCCGATGGTGCGACGGACCAATCTACTTTTTCGTCCAAATAAGACTGAATGTCATTCGTGTGGATGACGAAACATTCGTTCTTGTCTGCCACCATTATGACGTTGGGAAGAGGGAGTCCACTTTCTTCGAATCGCTTTAGGTAAAAGAGTACCTGCACTAGGACTCGCGCCCTGGCCACGGAAACAGAAAGCTTTTCATCGTACTTATACTCGATAAGTAAACGTAGTAAGAGTCCTTCTGATATGAATCCGTCGCAAGCAAAAGGATGCTCAATAGGGGAGTCAGCGAAGAAAAGCGAGATCCCGCCATTCCATGCGTCTTCTACTTCACGCTCTATTGTAGCAAGCTGAAGCTTGCCGAACAGGTCATAGGTAATTTTTTTCGACATAAGCGCAACACTTAAACGGATTTCTTTTCAGTTTCTTTGTGCTCCATCAGATGGCAGTACTCCTCATGCACCGCCGGGTCGGAGTCTTCGAGGGAGTCGAGCATGCCGCGAAGCATGTACTCGTAGGTCATGGGGCGGTTATACGCCCGGATAAACGCGATTCTCCATACCTTGAGCTCGTCAATGAGTTCCTGAGGGAGACGAATATTGCCATATTGCTTTATAGTACTCATACCGCAAAGATAGTATGAATACTACAAATTTGCAATAAGTTTGCAACAAGATTCTTATTCGGTGTCTATCTTGAACCTTTCGATGGCTTCCGGATGCTCTTTGACGTAATCATAGAAGGCTTGCCATAGTTCGGGATCCGATTTCTGGAGACCGTCGAGGTTCCCGGAGCTGAACTTCTCCCATGCGGCCTGGAGTCCGTGTTTGGCGACGTAAGCGGTCTCCCAATCGCGGACACGCTTGAGGAAACACGAAGGAAAGGTGTTTGATTGCATATACGGTACGGTTAGAATGGCGCAAAGATATAAAAATCCCCGGGAAAGAATCCCGGGGAAACAGTGAAATACTCAACAAACTGCTTTATAAAGTAGTCAATCTTTCACAAGTCGCACGGATAGGCCATGGTAGTGATTATTTTGGTCATCGGCGCGTCCGAGCAGCGCGAAGGCGCTATCGATAAGTAATGACTTCTTCATATATGATAAAGTGTTATTGTTCTTTTGAAAACTCCACGCGTTTCGCAACGGATGGAGTCAGACGAATAAATCATGAGTGAGTAAACTCAATCAAACAACCGCACAAATATAGCAATAAAATTTTTACACAAACGAATTATAACAACAAAAAAGGAAAAAATATTTGGAAATCAGAAAAAATTACTACCTTTGCAGAAGTAATTGAACTAAATGAAGTATTTTAATTCAAATAATTCAATTCCTACCCCCGCGGAGCCCGTGGGAGGTCTTCTCGTCAAGACTCCCGGCTCCGCAGAGGAGGTTATAGAGGCTTTCATCCGTTGCCTCGATGCAAAGAACACCACCCGTCTTTCCTACCGCAAGGCTCTCCGGCAGTTCTTCCGCTGGACGGAAACGACCGGACGTGCCCTTGACCATCTGAACCGTCAGGACGTCCTCGCTTACAGGGAGTTCCTCTTCGACGAGAAGGCCCCGCACAGCGAGCTCACCGTATCCCTTTACATGACGGCCATCAGGCGCTTCTTCGAGTGGACGGAAGGGGAGAAGATCTACCCCAATGTCGCGAAGGACATCAAGTCGCCCCGCAAGAACAAGAAAGCGTTCAAGAAGATGCACCTCACCGACAGCCAGGGAGCCGAGTACCTCGACGCCTTCCTTTCGGCCGAGACGGAGCGCCGCCGCGCCATCGCGGACTCGCAGGGGCTACAGCATCACGAGAGGCTCTCTTTCCGCAACCTCCACCGCATGTCCGTACGTGACTACGCGATGGTCTCGCTGATGCTCTACTGCGGTCTCCGTACGATAGAGGTGAGCCGCCTCAACGTCGGCGACATCACATTTAAGGCCGGCAAGCGTATCCTCATGGTGCAGGGCAAGGGACATGACGCGAAAGACGCTTATGTCATCCTCATAGACGAGGCTTGGCGACCCGTAAAGGAATACCTCGATACGAGACCCGCCGCCCCGGCGTCCGCACCCCTTTTCGTTTGCGAAGGGTACGGCTGCGAAGGCCGGCGCATATCAACCAAGCGCATACAGACGATAAGCAAGGAGGGGTTCCGCAGGATAGGACTCGACGGGCACGAATACTCCGCGCACTCGCTGCGCCACACGACCGGCGTGATGATAGTAAAGAACGGTGGCGGCCTGCTCGACGTGCAGACCGTGCTGCGGCACGAGAACCCAGCCACGTCCGAAATATACATCGCTTCCGCGATGGAGGAGCTGCGCCTGCAGAACGCGCCGGAATCCCGGCTCGCCGGATGCTTCCAGCGCCAGAACCCTTCTCCCTTCAATGGATAATAGGTAATAGTTAATTCGCGCGATATGACACCAATAAAAACCCGTGACGAACTCCAGAACGAAGCCGTGCGCACCTTGCTTGAGCGCAAGAGGCTCATCGTCGCATGGGGGACTGGCGTCGGCAAGAGCCGCGTAGCGGTCAGGACCATTGACGCGCTCTTCTCCAAGAAGAAAAGGCGGATCCTACTCCTCGTTGCCGAGACAGCGCACAAGGACAACTGGAAAGACGAATTCATCCAGGGTCTCGGGCTTGAAAGAGCAAAGGAAGTGTGCCGCAGCATTGTGGTCGAGTGCTATGCTTCGCTTGAGAAATACCGCGACTCCGAGTGGGACTACATCGTTGCCGACGAAGCCCATCACCTCCGTTCGGAACTCCGTACCGGCGTGCTCTCGACTCTCCGCTCGGAATACTTCCTCGGCCTGACCGCCACCCTCTCCGAAAGGGGCGACGGGGATGAACTCATAAAGACGCTTCACAGTACTTTCGGTGAGTTCGAGTTCCTCGACTTTAACGTTCAAGACGCCATCGACAACGGAATACTCTCCGAGCCAACCATATATGTGCATGTCCTTCTGCTGGAGAAGATATCAGCCCCACAGAAGGTGATCATATCATGGGGACATCCCAAGAACCAGAAAGAGATCGAATGCACGTACGACGAGTTTACGGAATTCATAGAAAACGATGTCGAGAACAACAAGTCTATCAAAGCGACTGTCACCTGCACCGCCAAGCAGGGATACGAACTGCTGACGAAGTACCTCGACAAAGCTAAGACCCGATATGAGGATTACAGCCGTAAGCTCTTCAAGGCGAAGCGTGACGGAGACGTCGCGGCCGAGAAGAAATACTCATGGGCCTGCACCATGGCCAAGAACGAATGGCTGCAATACGGTACACGCCGCAAGGTCCTCATGGGGGAATGCAAGACAACTTTCTCTCGTTGGCTGCTCGATACGATGCGCAACCGCAAGTACGTCTGCTTCTGCTCGAGTATCGAACAGGGACAGGAACTGGGGGGAGACAATATCATTAGCTCCCGTCGCAACGACAACGACGAAGTGCTGCAGGAGTTCAACGAAGGCAAGCGCTCCTCGCTTTTCGCCGTGGGAATGATCCAGGAAGGACAGAACCTCAAGGGAATAGAAGCCGGCGTGATCGTACAGCTTGGAGGAAAGGAACGAGTGTTCGTGCAGAAGTTCGGCAGGACGATGCGCTCAAGGAATCCCGTCCAGCATATCATCGTGATGAACGACACGCAAGACGTGACCTATTTTAAGACGGCCGTCAGCGGCATCAACCCGAAGTACATCCACATGCACAAATACGGGACGTGACATAACGCTCCCAACTTTCGTGAACCGTTCCATGACCTCTTGAGAACGGTCCCCGGAAGCCGGGAGCCTCATACTAAAAACAACAGTTTATCACTTATAAGTTTAACATCTAAAGGCATGACATCATGGGACTCATGAACAAAGAAAAAAACCAGAGGATTTTCCTCGGTATCTCCTACGGCAAGATAACCCGTAAAATCCAGGGCCAGGAGAACCCTGAAACATTCACCGACGTAGAAGGTCATCTCAAGGAGATAACCGTCCGCAGCGCCGAGATCAAGGGTCAGCAGACCCCCTTCCTGGACTTCATCATCGAAGACGGTGAAGACACCTACGACCTCTCCGTGCAGAAGAACAGCGGCGTGGCGAGGAGCATCCTCCTCTCGCTGGCCAGCGTGCAGGACTTCGTCGGCAACATCGTGCGTATCAGCCCGTACCTCAGCAAGGACGGAGAACACACGAACATCGCCGTGTACGTGAACAAGCAGAAGGTCTCCTGGGTGTGCGAAGCATCCAAGATTCCGCCCCTCAAGTACGTGCAGGTGGGAACGCAGCAGGTCGCAGACGACTCCGCACGCAGCAAGTTCTTCGACCAGCACCTCGCTGTCATCCAGAACAGGCTCAACGCGGCCAGTGCGACCCCGCAGGCTGCGGTAGCCCCGTCAAACGTCGAAGACATCCCCGACGGAGGTGACTTCTTCGCAGGCGGAGACCAGCACCTTTAACAGTTTCGGCATGAGGCGCCATGTACCTTCTTTTCTTGCTTTGCGTCTGTCCGGTTCTGCGGATAGAAAACCGCATGGCGCCTTTTTGCCTTTCAACCTATCCCGTGAAGGGAAAGTGTTGTCCTGAATAAGAAGACACATCATTTTCTCATAAACCATTTTGTTTAACAACTTAAAACTTTTTTCATCATG
Source organism: Bacteroidales bacterium (assembly GCA_024699055.1). Lineage (GTDB taxonomy): Bacteria > Bacteroidota > Bacteroidia > Bacteroidales > UBA932 > Cryptobacteroides. Next base: position 4,058 of record JAILQG010000107.1, on the reverse strand, counting down.
AAAGCACTCGTAGAAAACATCAACGCAAAGATCGCTGCCTTCCAGGCTGACGCAGAGAAGAACATCGCAGGCAACAAGGCCGCCGGCGTACGCGCCCGTAAGGCATCCCTCGAGCTCGAGAAGCTCCTGAAGGAGTTCCGTAAGGTCTCCGTGAAGTAGGACTGAAACAAGAATTCGTTCCAACAGCCTCCGGTGTCCCTGACCGGACCCGGGGGTTCCAAGAAAAAGAAACACGATATGTCAGAACCCATGCAGAATCAGACAGTACGTCTCCGCACACAAGAGGAGATGGATATGAAGCTCCAGCAGGGCATTCCACTACGGACTGGAAAGAATAGACAAAAAATCGGTATGAACAACGCTCGCTTAAAGACCATCCGCTTCCGCGGTAAAGATAACCTCGGCTGGCATTACGGCAGCCTCATCCGTTTTGACGACGGGAAGAACACCCCGAGGTGCAGTATTCATGAATGCACTCACGGAGACTACTGGTACGGACATTTCGATACGGTCGACGTGGACATGGCCTCGGTGGGTCAGTTCACTGGCCTTTGCGATGCAGAGCATAAGGACATCTACGAAGGCGACGTGCTGAAGACCGAGAAGGGGAACCTCCTTGTAGAGTGGTACGACGGTGCCTTCAGGCTCGTCACAAAGAAAGAGAAGGAGGATCTCGACAGTGGCGTGCATCCGTACATGGACGACTATAATTATCCCGTACAGCTCATCGACGTGCTCCTCTCGGAGCCGGTCGAGGTCCTGGGGAATATATATGACAATCCGGAACTCTTAAAGTAAACGATTATGCTTATTATAAAAAGACTCATCGCCGAGAAAGGCACCGGTTTCCTCAGTGGTAAGAAGGTGCGCTGGTCGGCTCCTGCGTACAAGGGAAGCGTCCAGTACGGCGGAGAATGCGTCATCAAGTACGCTTTTCCGGGCGACCGTCATCCGCTCCACACTGAGGGGATAAGCGGGGACGAGTTGGACTGCGCGTTCTGGGACTTTGATACGCTGGCGTATTCGGACGCAGACCGATTCGTGAACATTGAATTCATTTAAGTGCACGAGTTTTAGAACCAAACAAAGAAACCGATATGAAGAAGTTTTTCAATAAGATCAAAGCCCGCGTCTCAGCATTCGACGCGCTGCTCATCGCCACTCTCATCCAGGCCTTCATCGTGGCCGTTCCTTTCGTGGCGCGTCAGTTCCACCGTCTTGCCATCGCCGAAGGCGGCGTGAAGATAGGTGACGTGATCTGGAACGTCGCGTTCGACCTTATGGTGTTTAACGCCATCCTGCTGGTGTTTGTGCTGCTGATGAAGCTTCTCCGGAAGCTCGACAGGTGGCTCGAAAAGAAGAATTAAACAAGCGACTATATGACACGCATCATAGCAACCGTATGTCACAAGGGCGGAGTGGGTAAGACCACGTCCGCAGCATCCCTCGGGGGGATCCTCGCTTCCGAAGGAAAGCGCGTGCTGCTAGTGGATCTCGATCCCCAGATGAACCTCACTCGCACGTTCTGCAGTGAAGAGTTCGGAAGGACCGTCTACGACGCCTTCAAGGAAAAACGCAACCTCCCGGTGGTAACCATTCGCAAGGGCCTCGACGTCGTTCCCTCGTCTATCGACGTGTCCGGGCTCGACAATGAGCTCGCGTCGGTTATCGGCAGGGAGCGGATCCTCTCAAAGCTCCTCGCTCCCGTGAGCGGGAGCTACGACTGGGTGTTCATCGACTGCCCCGCGCAACTCGGTCTCGTCACCGCCAACGCGCTCGCTGCCGCAGATGCCGCGTTCATCCCGATCTCCTGTGACAAGTTCTCCGGAGACGGCCTCAACCAGATGTTCGACTTTGTCGTCATGGTAAAGGACGTCAATCCCAGGCTCGGCGTCGCCGGCATAGCTGTTACGCGGTTCCGTCCCAGACGCATAGTGGACTCGAGGGTAGCCGAGAGCCTGCGTGAAGGTTGGGGCAAGCTCGTCTTCAAGACGATGATACGCGAGAATGCGGCCATCGTACAGGCTCCGCTTGCAGGAACAGACATCTGGTCGTACGAACCCAAGAGCAACGGGGCGCTCGATTATAAGGCGCTCCTCTCGGAGCTGAAGGCCCGGATGAAGAACTGGGAGCAGCTCTCCGACAATCAGAAACTCTATAATACCAAATAGCTATGAAACCAGAAGACCTTCCTTCTTTCACCAGCCAGCCAGCGAGGCGTAGTGCAGGTGAAACACCGCAGCAGGCCAGCGAAAAGAAACCGGCCCATGTCCGGGAGGACGGACTGACCGAAGCTGACTTTGGCGCCGGCGATATCGTCGCATGGGAGGCGGTAAGCGGACCTGTGGGAGGAAAGATCGTCCTCATGTCCGGAGGAGAGAAGGTCGTGATGACGAACTCTTCGAGATGTATCCCTTTAAGGGATGTCATCCTGAGTCCGTCTCTTCGGAAGTTAAACTAGCGATTGAGGTAAAAGAGCCAAATCGCTGAAAAGAAAGAAATTATAAAATTATACTGTTATGGCATCATCAAAGAAAGAACTCATCGGAGAAGGAGTCCGCAGTGTCTTCTCCGGCCCGGCAAGAAGGAACGCTCCTGGAGTGGTCGAAACGACCGGACATGAAAACGAAGCACGTAAGGAGATAGCCGAAAGGCGGGCTCCGTCAGTAGGACGCGGCCGTCCCCGCAGGGATGAGCAGCGCGACTGGGATAAGTCGCGGGAGTTCCACACCTCAATAGCTATGAACCGCGACCAGTACGTCGAACTCACCGACATCGCTTACGAGGAACGTCTTCCTCTCAAGCTCGCGATGAACCGTCTGCTCGCACTCGGTATCAAGGCATACCGCAAGGCTCCGTCTTCCATCCGATAACCCCGCGAGAATTCAATATTCCGTGACAGCTTTACGATTGTATGCGGATTTTCGATTTTTCAGAATCTTGGAAAAATCCTATATTTGATGCCAAAATGAGAGTCGCGGGAGGTAAGCGGAATTAACCGCCGCGAGTCTCAAAAAGAACAGCAACGATTAAACACACACCCACCATGCCAGTTCCTCAGAAAAATGACCTTCTTAAAAGCGCACTCGGCGAAGAAGGATACCGCAAGTATATTGAAGACCAGAGCCATGAAAACATGCGCGAAAACCGCCCTGTAGCCAATGAGAACGCAGATTCCACCACCCTGCTGTCCATAAAGCTCAAAGACGACGATACGGTCGATGTGGACAGCGTGTTCTTCAAACTGCATGCCGCGGACGTCCAGATGGCCATCAGCTCCTATACCCCGGAGTTCCTCAACAAGGTTTTCTCCCACGGCAAGACACAGGCCGACTCCGTCCGGCTGTTTCTCGGTCATCTCTTCGCCGCCATGGCGGCCGTCTACCCAAAGGAAACTTCCGACGAAATCGTGAAGGAATTCCAGGGTGCAGTGGACTATTACAGAAGCATTCTGAAGCGCTAATATAGAGTAATCGTACTAATTGAACTATTTGAATTAAAACAACTATTTGTAGCTATTTAGTTCTTTTATGCGTTTTTCTTAACTTATTAAAATCTAAAGTATTATGATTTGGGACCCCTTTTATGGATCGAGCGAAAGCAAGCTCCCTGGAATACTCAACAGGGTCGTTCTCATCCTTGAAATAGTCACGATTGTAGTGGCGTTCTATCTGGAGATAGCCTTCGGAATCACTTATCTGGATCCCCCGTATAACTACCTCGCGATAGGCGTCGTAGGCTTTGTTGGTATGAGTGTTCTGAACTGGGTTCTGAGGCTCCTTTGTAAGCTCTTCAACGCTATCTATTACGGTTCGACCACAAGCCGTGGTATAGAGGGCGCAAGGCGCAGGCGCGAAGCCAATAAGCCTACCAAGTGGAAGGTGCCCAAGAGTAAGCAGGAAGAGGCTATGAAGCGTTATTCCGTCCCTGAAGAGAAGGACGGGAAGCAGCTCTCCGATGCTGAAAAGCTGAGGCTGCAGAGGGAGCTTCTAAAGGGTCGCAATAGGTAAATGATGGTATAAAATTAAATATCAAACAATTAACTATAATTAATTCGG